>JBAQZJ010000585.1:0-1585 GCA_049790855.1 Planctomycetaceae bacterium
GCCGCGCTGCGCTTGACCCACCCTACCGGGGTTTCTCCAAATCCTTTCGCTCGAACTCCAGCGGCAGACCAGCTTTCGGTTCCTCCAGCCCCACCGTCCACAGCACGCCGCGAGTGATGAATCGGCGATACGCTTCTTCGCCCCAGTTCTCGTGGAAGTGCAGGCCGACGAAGCCGAAGCTGCGGCCGCGGTCTGGGCGTTCCCAAGCCCACGAGACCGTTTGCGGTTCTTCGTCGATCGTGGTCGTCCAGAGAGGCGTGATCGTTCCTTCGCTCGCGAACTTCAGCCAGTAATACCATTCATCGCGAATCGTCAGCGGTTCCAGCCCGGCGGTGATCGGGTGCTCGGCGTTCGGCGTGATGGTTTTGCGGTCGACGACGTATTTGCGGTCCGGCCCGCCGTGAACGCCGCCCCAGAGCGATCGTCCGGTCTCGATGAACTTCGCGTCTTTCGCACCGACCGCCCAATGCAGGGCCGTGACACCGCCCTGGCGGTCGACCAGCCGCCGGAACGCCGCGAGCCGTTGCGGATCGGAGCCGACCCACTTCGCGCCTTCGGAGACGAACAGCACGACGCCGTCGCTGGCGTCGACTTGCGCGGGAATGTCCTGCGGCCGCTCGCCGGCGTCGATCGTCGTGACATTCAGGTTTGGTGCGTCGGCAAGCATCCGCGACAGAATTCGAACTCCTGCCCGGAACTCGTGCGTGTTCCACGGGTGGCCGTCCGGGCCTTGTGAAATCAGCAGCAGGCGGACGGGTTCATCCTCACCTCCTCTCACGGTTCCGGCGAGTGCGAAAAACGCCAGGGCGAAGATCGAAAGCCATTTCATGGGATGCTCCCCGTTAGCCGTCGGCCTTGGCCGACGATCGCCCCGCAAGCGGGGCGGCTCACAATTTTGACCGCAGGCTCGATTTTTCTGCACGGATTTCCGCACGACGTGACACTAACAGGTTGAGGCCCGATTGCCTCGCGAACTTGCGTTCACGAACCGAGGTTCCTGCCGTGCGACTGACCCTGCGGACCATGCTCGCCTATCTCGACGACATCCTGCCGCCCGCCGAGGCGAAAGAACTGGGCGAAAAGATCGCGGCCAGCCCGGTCGCCACCCAGTACGTCGAGCGGATTCGCGACGTGATGCGACGACGGCGGTTGACGGCCCCCGAGACGGACGGCTCGGGCGGCGGGATCGAGCCGAACCTCGTCGCCGAATATCTCGACAACAGCCTGTCCCCGGAACGGGTCGCCGACGTCGAACGCGTGTGCCTGGAATCCGACGTCAACCTGGCCGAAGCCGCGGCATGCCACCAGATTCTGACGTTGGTGCTCGGCGAGCCGGTTGAAATCAGCGGTCGACTTCGCGAACGCATGTACGCCCTCGGGCCACAGGGAACGGCCCTCGAGGTGCATGAGCCGAACAACCGCGCCGGCGAGACGACCGCCCGCGAGCAACTCGCCGCGATTCAGGCGGCCCAGCGACCAAAGCCCGTGCCGGCGGCGCGGCCGCTGGAGAGCCGGCTGCCCGAGTATCTCCGTCAGAAGCCGCTGTGGAAACGAGTGCTGCCGTGGGCGGCGGTCGCCGCCGTCA
>JBAQZJ010000586.1:0-3680 GCA_049790855.1 Planctomycetaceae bacterium
GCGCGGACGCGGGCGGTTCCGCCGCCTCCGGCGGGTTCGCGTCGCCGCCGACGATGCGGCCCCACCCGAAGAAGACGTCGCCCTCGCGGAAGTACTGATTCCCGATGTTCGCCGAGAGGTGCTCCCAGCGCGGGTTCGCCGGATCGGCCGGCGGATTGGTCGGATCGAACGCGACGTGGCAGAACGCGCAGGTGATGCCGACGAGATAGGGCGGTTCGACCGCAGACGGGGCGTCGAAGTGCTCGGCAAGCTTCGCGTACTTGTCCTTCTTCCACGCCTCGGCCATTTCGGGCGTGAACGCCGGATTGTCGAACAACCGCAGTCCGACGATACCGGTCGGGCGACCGAACCAGCGCTTGATTTCCGGGTCGTTCGAGTCGGGGTAGGCGCCTTCGATCGGGTCGCCGACGCGGCCGTCGTCGTGAACTTTCGGTTTGTCGAGATACAGGCCGTACTCGTCGGAGGTGTCGTTCTGCTCGAAGTTCGGTTCGTTGATCAGGCCGAGCTTCTTGAAACGCTGTTCGCGACGCCGCGAGTCGAGCAGCCGAAAGAACTCGACCGACACGCCGACCTTGCCGAACCGCTGCGACAGGCCTCGGTAGAAATGCTGATTGCCGCCTGTATAGAAGAACCACGTGTCGCGACCGTCCCGCTGCGTGTCGGTCCAGTCGCGCCACAGTCCCTGCGGGCCGTAATAGGCGAAGCTGTCGGGATAGCCGGCACGCGGATCGGCGGTGCCGGCAGGGGCTTCGCGGTCGGAGGGATCTTCCGTCGCAGTCGTATTCGGCGGCTGAGCCGGCGATGGCGAAACGACGAGACACACCGCTGCGACAGCGAGCCAGCCGGCGGCTCGTTGTGGGAACGGTTTCCTGCCACCGAGTCGAGAACGATCCGACGGTGGTCTGACCGCGCTCCGTCGCAAAGAGAGCTGGGCACGCATGGCGAGGAACCCGTGACGAGCCTGCCGGGACGACGCGATCGTCCGGCCGGTTCGACTTCGCCCCGCTGCTTCCAATCTCGGGCGAACGACGACCCGCCGTGCGACGCGACCTACGCACGAGTAATCGCGACTTGAACATCTGGTCGCGCGCGGATTCGTCTCGGCGATCGGAATTTCGCCCGCCGCTCAGACGATGATCTCGGCGATCGGTTGGCCGTGGTCGACGTCGAGTCGCTTGCGTCCCGGCACGTCGAGACGCCGGGAGTCGAGCCCGAGCAGGTTCAGCAGCGTCGCATGCACGTCGGTGACGTAATGCGGATGCTCGGTGACGTGAAAGCCAAGCTCATCGGTCGCGCCGTGGACCGTTCCGGGCTTGATGCCGGCCCCCGCCAGCCAGACGCTGAAGGCGTGCGGGTGGTGGTCGCGGCCGGTCGGCGCAGCGATCGTGTCGCGGGTCTCCAGCCCCGGCGTGCGGCCGAACTCGGTGCAGCAGGCGACCGTCACGTCGTGCGACGCCAGTCCGCGACGCTTCAGATCCTTGAGCAGCCCGGCGATCGGCAAATCGACCCGGCGGCAGCACTTCGCGTGCAATTCCTTGAGCTGCGTGTGCGAGTCCCACTCACCGTAATCGCTGAGATACACCAGCACGAACCGCACGCCGCGTTCGACGAGCCGCCGGGCGGCGAGCAGTCGCCGGCCGTAGACCGCCGTCTCTTCGCGGTCGATGCCGTACAGCCGCTGCGTCTCGGCCGTCTCGCTCGCCAGGTCGAGCGTCTCGGGAACGGCCGTCTGCATGCGATACGCCAGCTCGTACGACTTGATCCGCGCCCGCAACTGTTCGTCGTCGGGATACTCGACGGTCGCCAGCCGGTTCAGGTCGGCGATCAACCGGAACTCGTTCCGCTGCTCGGCGGCGGAGATCGAAGCGGGCCGGTTTCCGAACGGCAGCGGGTTCGCCGGATCGAGCGACAGTTCGACACCGGCGTATTGCGGGCCGAGATAGTCGGCGGCGAAGTTCTCGCGAACGCGGGTATCGGTGTACTTGCCGAGAAACACGAACTGCGGCAGGTTCTCGTTGAGCGTGCCCAGACCGTAGTTGATCCACGACCCGATGACCGGCTGCCGTTCGTCGAGTTTGTGACGGCCCGTGTGAAACTGGAACTCGGCGGCATGGTCGTTGTCGGTCGTGTACATCGACCGCACGAGCGCGACGTCGTCGACGCAGCGGGCGAAGTTCGGCCACCAGTCGCTGATCTCGACGCCCGCCTCGCCGTGTCTCTTGAAGCCGACCTGCAGCGGGAAGATCTTCGAATGCGGCCGGTCGCCGCCGACGACGGCCCGCGAACGCTCCTTGAACAGCGGCGATTCGATCGGGTTCGGGTAGGGCGTCTCGGCGTAGGTCTTGCCGGCGTAGGTGTTGAGCGCCGGCTTCGGATCCCACGTCTCGATGTGGCTCACGCCGCCCGAGAGGAAGATCCAGATGACGCTTTTGGTGCGCTGCGGAAAATGCGGGCGCCCGTCGGGCGGAACATGAGCAGTAGGCTCGTCGGCCCGCACGACGCCGTCGCGGTGCAGCATCGACCCCAGCGCCAGCCCGGTGAACCCCAGCCCGACGTCGGCGAGAAACGTCCGTCGAGGAACCCGGCCGCAGGCAGGGCCGATTCGCGTGCGGTGCTTGTCGAACATGACGGGATTCCTGTGTTTCGAGCCGCGACCGTGAGGGAGCATTTTTCGGCAAACCCATCTCGTTAAACGCTCTCTGACGGTCGCGGCTCTGAAAAGACGTTTGCTAACGAACCGTCACGAAGTCGTTGTGGTTGAACAATGCGCGGATCAACCCGCGGCGGGCGCGGGTTTCGGCGGCGAGCGGTTCCGCCCCGCTTTGTGTGTCCTCTTGCTGAAGAGCCGCCTGCCGCTTCAGGAACTCGGCGACGAGCGCTTGTTCTGCGGGCGACGGCTGCCGCGACAGGATCTGCTCGAACGCCGCGACGACGAACGCTTCGCGTCGTTGTTCTTCAGGAAGAGCGACGGCCTGCGACCAGAGCCGTGATTCGAGATTCGCCGCGGCCGTGACCGACGTCTCGTTGTTCGACAAGGCCAGCGCCTGCTGCGGCACGATCGACGTTCGCCGGCGATAACACTCGGATGGGTCGGCGGCGTCGAACAGGTCGAGAAACGTCATCCGTGTTTCGCCGTGATGGGTGAAATAGAGGCTGCGGCGTAAGACGGTCGGCCCCTTCGACTGATCGACGTCGGGGCCGTACATCTCCCGATCGAGCAGGCCGGCAACGGCGAGCAGTCCGTCGCGGACGGCCTCTGCCTCCATCCGGTTCGAGGGAAACCGCCAGTACGAGACGTTCTGCGGATCGCGTTCGCGATTCGTTTCGGAATCGTCACCGCGGCTCGACCGCATCCGGTAGGCGTCGCTCGTCACGATCAGGCGATGCAGGTGCTTGAGGTTCCAGTCCGAGTCGATCAGCTCGACGGCGAGCCAGTCGAGCAGCGCCGGATGCGTCGGCGGCTTGCCGTTGCGGCCGAAGTCGAACGTCGTCTCCACCAGCGGCTGGCCGAAATGCCACCGCCAGACGTGATTCACGGCGACCCGCGCCGTCAATGGATTTTTGCGATCGGTGATCCAGCGGGCGAGTGCCGCCCGGCGGCCGGTGCTTCGCGTCGGATACGACGGCCCGAGCGGCGTGTAGCCGGCCGATGCCGTATCGACGGCGGAACGGGCGGCGTC
>JBAQZJ010000587.1:0-7039 GCA_049790855.1 Planctomycetaceae bacterium
CGTCAGGGAGCGCTGGGCGGCATGGCTTGCCGCGAAAACGCTCCCTGACGGTCGCGGCTCCGATGGCGGCCCGCGCGAACGCGGGACACGCGAACGGCGACACAGGGACGTCGGCAGACCGTGCGGCTCAGCGGGAGCTTCGCCCTCCCTTTGGCAAAGCGGCTCAGATCCCGGCTTGGATCAGGCGGCGCGACGCACAATCGCCGCCGGTTCTTTGCCGGCGATCAGCGCGGCCGCCTGGCGTTCGAGTCGGGCCATCTCGGCTTCAAGCGCCTCGGCGTAGCGCGGCAGCGACTGCCGGTCGAGGTCGGCGGGAACGCGAAAGAACGGTCCACCCAGCATCAGCACCCGCGAGAACGGCTTCGGAACGACGAGATCGGTCCAGCTTCCCTGGATGACCCACGCCCGATCGCAAACGCCGACCGTCGGCACGATCGGCCGGCCGGTTTTCGCGGCGAGCCACAGAATGCCCGGCTTCACTTTTCGTCGGGGACCGCGGGGGCCGTCGGGTGTGATCGCGACGTGATAGCCTTCGAGTTCGGCGACGATCTCTTTGACGGCTGCCGCCCCGCCTTTGCTGCTCGACCCGCGGACAGGACGAATGCCGAGCGCCGCCATCACGTCCGACAGGTACCCCCCGTCACGATGCCGGCTGACGAGCGCCGCCAGATCGTGATTCCGCCCCGCGAACACGTTCAGCACGATCGCGTCGTGCCACAGGCAATAGAGATAGCGCCCCGGCTGATTCGGCCTGTAGGGACTCGTCCGCGGCTGAAGTTCCGCCACCGTCACCCGACAGGTGCGAAACAACGCCCGCAACCCGAAACAGGCGAATCGGGCCAGCAGACGATTGAGCGTGCGATTGCGAATCTTCATCGTCAGGCGAGCGAGGGGCGTCAGCCCTCCGAGTGCATACGAGGAACCAAGCGTGTCGTCGGGACTGTAGGAAATCGCCTGCGATCGCGGAAGGGCGGGTCGAGGGACTCGAACGGGGAACTCGGAGGGCTGACACCCCCCGCTCGCCTCACTCCGCCGCGAAGACCTTGGCTACCTCGACCGTCAACCCGTCGAGCAGCACGCTGTTTGCGGTGTCGCCCTCTTTGTATCGCCCGGCCTCGCGGTACTCGGTCGCACTGGCGTCGAGGGTGAAGATCGTCAGCGTGCTGTCGCGGGGGTCGGCGATCCAGTATTCGGGAATGCCGGCGGCGGCGTACTCGGCTTTCTTGGTGATCCAGTCGTGGTCGGGATCGCTGTCGCTGACGACTTCGACGACGAGATCGGCAGTTTCGGCATAGTTCTCTCCGACTCTGGTCGAATTACGGCTGTGGATGGAGAGAATGTCGGGTTCTCGAAACGTGTTCTCTCCCACCTCGACTCGATATCCGAGCGGATAAGTCGTCCCGAGTTTTCGATCGTCGACCGATTCGCAGATCAGCCTGAAGAGGAATCCGAGGGCGCGCTGGTGCGTCAGAGTCGGCGACGGCAGAAATCGAAGCCGCCCCGCAGCAAGCTCGATGAGACCTTCATCATCGTTCAACCAGAAAAATTCCCGCTCAGTCCACCGGCCTTGCGGAGGAAGGAACTCGGCGACCCGGTAGACCGGTTCGCCAATCCTGGGATCATCGTAGATGTCACGGGCCGTGCGTCCGATCGACATAAGAGGCGTTCTGTGGAAGAAACGGCGTAACGGACTGAAGCATATTCACCCTGCGACGAGCGGCGCAAGGAGTCGTCACTACCGCATCGTCTCGTCGAACGTACTCTTGTGCCGCAGCAGGTGGTGATAGTGCTGCGCGAAGCGGTGGGCTTCGTCGCGGACGTACTGTAGGAGACGCAGTGCGTAGCTGTGACGGCTTAGCCGGCGGGGTTCGCTTTCGCCGGGAACGTAGACTTCCTCTTCGCGCTTGGCGAGGCCGATCGTGAAGGGGCGCTCGTGTTCCTCAAGCCCGATCGCCTGCATCGCGTCGAGGGCCGCGTTCAACTGGCCTTTGCCGCCGTCGATTAACAGGACGTCGGGGAAGGGGTCGCCGTCGTTCCGCAGCCGTCGCAGCCGGCGGGAGACGACTTCCCGCATGCTCGCGAAATCGTCGACGCCTTCGACCGCACGAATCTTGTAGCGCTTGTAGCCGTGCTTGAAGGGCAGGCCGTCGATGAACTGCACGAGGCTGGCAACCGTCTCGCCGCCTTGCAGGTGGGCGATGTCGACGCCTTCGACGACGCGCGGCGTCTTGTCGAGCTTGAAGACCTGCTTCAACCCGGCGAGACCTTTCTGGGGGTCGATGTAAAACACTTCGGGCTGGGCGTGGTCTTCGAGATTGCCGCGGAGCGACAGACTTTCGAGGGCGACGACTTCGTCGCGCAACCGGGCGGCTTTCTCGAACTGGAGAGTCTTCGAAGCCTCGGCCATTTCAGCCTGCATCGAGGCGACGAGCTTCTTCTTGTTGCCGTCGAGAATCATTCGCAGCCGTTTAATGTCCTGCCGGTACTCCTCTTTCGAGATGCGGAAATTGCACGGCGCCGTGCATTGATTAATGCTGTGCAGCAGGCAGGGGCGGAACCAGCGCCAGCGTTCGTCGCCTTCGGCGATGTCGAGCGTGCAGGTGCGAAACTTGAAGACCTTCTGCAAGACGGCGATCGCCCCGCGGAGCTTGCCGGGCTTGGTGAACGGCCCGTAGAGCTTCACGCCGCTCGTCCGCGGCTGCCGCGTGATCTCGACGCGGGGGAAGTCCTCGTGCGTCGTGATCTGCAGGTAGGGAAACGTCTTGTCGTCTTTGAGGTCGCTGTTGAACTGCGGCCGCAGGTCTTTGATCAAGCGGGCTTCGGTCAGCAGGGCGTCCACTTCGCTGTCGCAGGGAATGTGATCGGCGTCGCCGATCGTGCGGACGAGTTCCGCGGTCCGTCGGTCTTCCGCCGCGGGCCGGGTGAAGTAACTGCCGGCCCGGCTTCGCAAGTTCACGGCCTTGCCGATGTAGATCACCCGCCCCTGCCGGTCTTTGAACAGGTAGACCCCCGGCGCGGTCGGAAACTCGCGGACCTTCTGTCGTGCGACGCCCAGCCCCGACGCTTCCCCGCGTCCGGTGTCGATCGGCGACGCTTCTTCGAGGTCCGGTTCGACTTCACTCTCGAACTCACTCGCGGCGGCTTCGATCTCGTCGACCGGGCCGGTTTCGTCGGCGACCGCTCCCAGATCGTCGAGATCGAGCGGTTCGTCTTCCATGCGGGTGTCGTCGATCATCGTCCCTGCTCATCACGCGGCAATATCGCCGAAACCCATTGTACGCGGGCTTGTTCCCAGGCGTAGGGCCGGCTCTGCCGGCCGCGTTGTGCGGGCACTACTGCTCGTTCGATAGCGGGTGGCGGGGCCTGAGGGCGAATGCCCGTGGCCCCGGACGTTGGGGTCGTTTGTGCGATTGTGTTATTGGGAACGCCGAATGTTCGGGGCCACGCCCTTCGGGGCTTAGGCCCCGCCACCCGTCGTCAGGATGACGGCCGCGGAGTGAGCAGGAAGGCAGAGCTGCCGTCACCATTCCACGTTACCAGCCGCCCGTCGGCTAGCGCCGCCAAATGGCGGCGGTCTTCGTCAAGCTGCGGCTCATCGATCCCATAGTCCGGATCGGCCGGACACCATGTGAGCAAGCTGAACGTCCCGTCCTGGTTGAGCCGCCATTCGTCGGACGATGCAGGCCAACTTCCGTCCGACGGCTCCACCGTCGCGCTGCCGTCCGCCCTTAGGTGGTAAACGAGTGCGAGAACGCCGCTTTGACCCACCCCGAGGAAGGTCACGTCCCACTCGCCGACGAGTTCAGCAGGGTCCGAAACTGGATGTCCGGTCCCGCCGGCCCTCTCGAAAACGTACTCGCGGACGCGATGGCGGTAGTCGCCCACCTCGTCTTTATGGTCGATCGGATTCGGTTCGATCATGTCGATTGATTCTCCCGCGCGGCTTCCGCCGGTCGCAAATAGGTCATGCTCCAGCCGAACCTTGTGGCTTTGCGTGCACCGCCTCCGCCGCCGCGACCGCTTCACCACGGGAGACCTTCGCGCCTTCGCTCGCGAGAATCGTCTCCAGCGCCGACAGGACGAGCGTCACATTCCGTTTCGTGCTCGATGTTCCCATCAGGCCGATTCGCATCGCCTTGCCCTTGAAGGGACCAAGCCCTGCGCCGACCTCGATGCCGTATTCGTCCAGCAGTCGCTTGCGGATCTTCGCTTCTTCAATTCCCGGCGGGGCCTGGACGCAGTTGAGCGTCGTCAGCGAGTGTTCGGGGACGTAAGTCAATCCTAACGCCTCGGCACCGGCGCGGAAGGCGCGGTGGTTCAGTGTGTGGCGATTGATGCGGGTGTCGAGGCCTTCTTCCAGCACGACCCGCAGGGCTTCGTACAGGCCGTAGGTCATGTTGATCGGGGCGGTGTGGTGATAGACTCGCTCGGCGCCCCAGTATTGCCGGAGCATCGAGACGTCGAGGTACCAGGACTGCACCTTCGTCTTGCGCTTGTCCATCGCGGCGACGGCGGCGGGGGAGAAGGTGAGCGGGGCCAGTCCCGGCGGGCAGGAGAGGCACTTCTGCGTGCCGCTGTAACAGGCGTCGATCTTCCAATCGTCGACGTTCAATTCGACGCCGCCGAGCGACGTGACGGCGTCGACCAGCAGCAGCGCACCGGCGTCGTGAACCAGCTTTGAAATCTCTTCGAGCGGCTGATGGACGCCGGTGCTTGTTTCCGCATGGACGATGCACAGAACTTTCGTCTTCGGATGCGCCTTGAGGGCGTCGGCGACCTGCTGCGGGTCGATGATGCGGCCCCATTCGGCTTCGATCGAATGGACCGTCGCTCCGCAGCGCTGGGCGGTATCACGCAGGCGGCCGCCGAAGACGCCGTTGACGCAGACGATCACCTCGTCGCCCGGCTCGACGAGATTGACGACCGCCGCCTCCATCCCGGCGCTGCCCGTGCCCGACACGGCCATCGTCAGTTCGTTCGTCGTGCGGAAGACGGCCCGCAGCATCCGGCGGGTCTCGTCCATGATCTTGAGGTAGACCGGGTCAAGATGCCCGATCGTCGGCGCCGCCATCGCCGACAGCACCCGCGCGGGAACGTCGCTCGGACCCGGTCCGAGCAACACGCGCTGCGGCGGATCGAGCGGCGGGGCGGGGGCGAGCTGCGTGTCTGTCGGGGTCATCGTCGGCCTGTGCGAAAGAGCTGCGTTGCAGGCCGATCATCGTCGGTTCGGTTGCGGCGTTCAATGGCGAGCGGGGACGGAGCCGTGACGATCGTCACGCGGAACGTGCCGCGACGTCGCAAGCGGCTGAGCCGACCGCTCTCCGATCCACTCTCCATTCCGGACACAGGACGCACTTCGCGCCCGTCCGTTGCCGGGAACGTCAAACGACCGAGGCCACGCCCGCGGGGCTTAAGCCCTGCCACTCGCCGTTTGAGCCATGTCGCAGCACGGCTACCCCAGCCGCAACCCCTTCGGCAGGCTCTCGCCGAACGCGGCCGATTGTTCTTCGGCTTCGAGGTGGCCGCCTTTTCGAACGAGGCGGATGAGGTGTTCCGCCGCATCGTTGCGTTCGAGCCAGCCGACGACGCGGCCTCGTGCGCTATCCGGCAGGTCGCGGAAACGGTCGCCGGTCTTGCGGGCGATCTGGGCGATGGGAAAGGCCAGCGTCGAAGCCGGCAGGTCGGAGGCCAGCAGGGCGTCGAGCCACGGTCGCACTTCCTCGGGCGGGACGACGGCGTTGAGCGGCCCGTAGAGCGGTATCCGCGACCCCACGCGGCCGAGGCTCCATGCCGTGATCGGTCGCAGACCGGCCGCCTTGTCGCTGGCGAACCATGTGGCGGCTGTCCGGCCGAACTCGATTTTGCGGCCGACGTTCAGCCGTTCGAGCGATGCGATGAGCCGGAAGACTTCGCCCAGTCCCGCCGGGTCGAATCCCTTGGCGCCGGGTTTCGCGGCACGCAGTTCCGACAGGACGGGGTCGGCGAGCGTCTGCTGCTGGCCGGCTTCGAGACCGCCGGCGACGCGGCGCCAGAAGATGCGCCATTGCGTGACGCATTCGGGCTTCGCGTGGACGAGCCGGTTGCGCAGCGTCTTCCAAGTTTCCGTCACCCGCCAGTCGTCGAGGGCGTAGCCGTATCCGGGGCGCAGGGCGAAGCCCGTCAGATTGAGCCAGCGCGCCTCATGGGAAGGGCTTTTCCGCCGTCCCGATTCGAGATCGAGTAGCAACTCCCACATGCGCCGTAACAGCGACGTCGGCCAGTCGTCGCGCGGACTGCCGATCGCGGCGGCCAGCCGCTTCATGACGTCGCCCGGCTTGATGGAGGCCAGAGGTGAGAGACCAGAGGCCAGAGACTCCCTCCACGCGCCTTTTCTGGCCTCGGGCCTCTCACCTCTGGCCTCGCTGCCCCAGACGCTTTCGATGATCGACCGGCACGTCGTCCAGACGGCTTCGTCGAGCACGCCCTCGGCCTCGGCGGCGGACTCGTGTGCCGTCACATCGGTCTGCGTGGCGCTGCGGACGTCGAACTGTAGCTTCCACGAACGATTGCCGTCGACCTCGTGACAGCTCAGGTCGAGCGTGCCGACCTCCGTCAGCCCCGCCCGCAACCGGACGGGAATGACGCCCTCTTCGCCCTTACGACTGCGAAGGACGGTGCGAATCGGCGGGAGCGCCGTGAACTGCTCGCGTTCGATGGCGACCTGCGTGCCGGGCTTGTCGGTCAGCCGGACCGCCGAGGTGAAGATCGGCAACTCGACCGGCTCGGAGACGCGCAGTTGAAACGACGGCTGTTCGAGTTCGACGACCTGGCCAGGCTCGGCGCCGGCGGGAACAAGGCAGACCGCCGTGAGGGAGGGGGCGACGGGCCGAGGAGAGGACGGGGAGACATCGCCGGAGTCGTCTTGTCGCTCGCCGATTTCGACTCCGACGTAGTACGTGCGGGCCAACCCGGCGGCGATTCGCACGCCGTGACCGCGTCGGACGAGGCCGTAGTACGCGGCACCGCGTGCGACGGCGAGATACAACTCGTCGTTGTCGAG
>JBAQZJ010000588.1:0-1748 GCA_049790855.1 Planctomycetaceae bacterium
CCACTGACCCCTCTCCCCAGGGAGAGGGGGACCGGTGCGCTCCCTGAAGGGAGCGGCTAACAAGCCCCCTCAACCCTCAACCCTCAACTCTCATGCACCGCATCGCACGCCGCCCCAACCGCCGCCGTCGCGGCTTCACGCTGGTGGAGCTGCTGGTCGCCGTTGCGCTCGTCGTGCTGATGATGACGATGTTCGCCGAGATCTTCAGCCTGGCCTCGAACGCCGTCAGCACGCAAAAGGGCGCGGCGGTCAACGACCAGAAGGTCCGCACCTTCACGACCCTGCTGAAAAGCGATCTCGACAGCCGCACCTTCCGCGAAGTGATGCCGTTTCAGACGGTCGACGTGGCGCTGCCGGCCCAACAGACGGCCTTTACGAACGCGTTCTCCGCTCCGCTGCCGGCCCAGCGACGGGGTTACTTCTCGATCTCCGAGAACGACCCGCTCGACCCGACCGACGACGTGCTCGCCTTCACGATCGAGGTCGACCAGTCGAAGCACGGCTATCGCGATGCGATTCTGTACGGCAAGGCCGAGAATCTCAGTGTGAAAGGCGGTTTCGCCGACCACCCGGAGTTCGACGACGGAACCGCGAACGATGGCGTTGCTCCCGGGAATATCGGCCGGGGGGCCTCGACGATGGCCGAGATCGCCTACTTCCTGCGGAACGGCAACCTGTACCGCAGCGTGCGGCTGATCCGCGAGCCGTATGCCGGCAGGGGGCCGACCGACCAGCCGAGCAACGACCTGGACGCCGACCTGTTCGACAACGCCGAGTTCCGGTTCTGGGGCCGGTTCAATTATTCGGCCTACCGGCATCCGTTCGATGCGGCGATTCCGGCCAGCGACAAAGTCATGTTTCACACGGTCGGCTCGCTCATCAACACCTACGACGGCAGCGGCGCGGTCGGATTGAGCAACGTTGGCGGTGCGAACGTTCCGCTGGTGCTCGGCATTCCGCATCTGCGGTTCGGCCATACGGTCGAAGGCGACGGCGGCAGCGGCCAGCCCGACGAGTTCGTCGGCGGCACCTTCATCGGCCGCTGGCTCCAGCAGGAAATGGCCGACGAAGAGTTCACTTACCCCGGCACCGCCTCCGCCAGCCCGACGACGGCGGCGACGGGCATCGACCCCAACGGCATCGTCATTCCCTTCAACGATTCCTCCGACACGACGGATCCGTCGGAGAATCGCGGGGCCGAACTGCTCGTGCCGCGGGTCCACGAGTTCGACATTCAGGTCTGGGACGACAGTCCGTTGCTCGCCGCGCCGGTCTGGACCGACGTCGGTGGCGACGACGGCGGATTCTACGACGCCTCGAACAACGCCAACACGGCCTATTGCCCGCCGAACCGTTACCGGTTCGACACCTGGCACCCGCGGCTCGGCGGCCCGGCCCCGTTCCGCGGAATACATGTTCACGACACCTCGATTCCGCACACCAGCCCCGACGGGCAGCCCGGCGTCGCCGGCTTCGACGACGACGGCGACACGCTGATCGACGAGATCAGCCCCGGAGTGCCCGATCCGGAAGAAGTCGGCTGGGTCGGCAGCGACGACGAACGGCCGCTGCGGCAGATTCGGGTGCGGGTGCGGTTTTACGACACGAAAAGCGGCCAGGTCCGGCAACTGACGCTGACTCTGCCGCTGACGGACAACCAGAGCTTGTAGGGCCGGCTGTGCCGGTCGGATGCGGGCTGTTTCTGCCAACGAGGAAAACGAGCGATCAGAGCCGCGACCGTCAGGAAG
>JBAQZJ010000589.1:0-4395 GCA_049790855.1 Planctomycetaceae bacterium
GGTCAGGCTGTGCCTGACGAAATCAGGCCGCTTCTCCGGCTGGAAAGAAGAGTGCGCTCTTGTTTCGTCAGGCACAGCCTGACCTACGGCTGGTCGTCGAGCGTGTATCGCAAGGGGATGCTCGTCCCGTCGGGACGTTCGAGCCGCCCCACGCCGGCGAGCATCAGCCACAGCCGCGCCGGCCGATCGTTCTTCCGCAGCCTGAGCGTCAGCACCGTCCACGGAGCGAGGTGAAAGCCCTCCGGAATCGGCTCGACGACGGCGGTGCGATACAGCGCCACGATCTGCTCGTCGGTCAGATCAAAGTCCTGGTTCACGGCCTGGTAGGGAACGACGATCGTATCGACGACGCTCAGGGATGGAACTTCGTTCAACGGCTTGCCGCGAAGCCGCGAGAGTTCATCCGGACGAATCGGCCGTGCGCGAACTTGAAGCAGCGTCTCCGCCGGTGCCGTCCGCAGCTCTTCGACGCGGCGAAGGAAGTCCACCTTCGACTCGCGCACGATCTTCGGTGCCGTTTCTTCATCGACCGGCGGATCGCATGCGATTCCGGCTGCCGCCGCAGTCAGGCAGATCGCGATGCCGATGCCGTTTCGTCGAAGATGCCGTTGTGACATGACGGATTCGTTTGATCGAACGCGGACGAACGATAAGTCTTCGTTGTTCGACGACGTTTGCCGGTGAAGAGTTCCCGGCAAAGCACCCCGGCTGCTTGAAGCAGCCGGGGTGCTGCTGATCTTGCCTTCGTTCACACGGGCGACGGCGATTCAACTCGTTGCCGGCTCGCGGAGCATGGAGACGCCGTCCGATTCGATCTCGACACGTTCGACCGTGTGACCGGCCGACTCGACGTTCGCGATCGCCGTGCGGACCGCCTCGTCGAGCGATCCTGCCTCGCGATGGAAGTCGATTGAGAACACGCCGTCGCAGACGCCGGGCGAACCGTCGTCGCATCCCGCGGCGAACAAGGCGTCGGCCGCGTTGTTGGTCAGTTCGGGCGAGCCGGCGACATAGACGGTGAAGTCGTATTTCATTACTCCTCCTCTGCGTCCATCATACCGCGATGCGGACAACGTAGTACGGCCCGTCGAATGTCTTTCGCATGGTCTTCAGGGACGCGGGGCGTCGAATAAACTGAGCGGATGCAGCCGCCGCGACTCCCTTGCGAACAGAACAGCCTGCCCCAAGCGTGCGCCCGTGGCCTGGCTTTCAGGAACGTTCAGCCCCGGCTGAGCGCGAACTCGATCGCCTCCCGGATGTGTTTGTTCGGGTGTCCCGGCACGGTCAAGCTTCCCTCACCACGCGCATGATCGCCTCGAAGTCGTTCTCGACGGCGATCGGGCCGTTGGCCAGCGGCGCGTCGCTCACGCGGGGGAAGCGGGTCGATTTCGCGAGGCGGTCGAAGTCGCGGCTGTGGTAGGCGACGGTCGCGTCGGGGTCTTTCAGCTCGTGCCCGGTGAGGATGCACACGACGCGGTCCGACGGCGCGATGATGCCCTGCGAACGCAGCAGCTTCGTTCCGGCGACGCTGGCGGCGCTCGCCGGCTCGCAGCCGAGGCCGCCCGCACCGACGGCCGCCTTCGCATCGAGGATATCCTGATCGCTCACCTCGCGGACGACGCCGTCGCACACGTCGAGCGCCCGCAGGCACTTGTGCAGGTTGACCGGGCGGTTGATCTCGATCGCCGAGGCGAGGGTTTCGGCCCGGCGGCCCTCGGCGTCCATCGTGGTGTAGAACTGCTTGATCAGCGACTCGTCGGGGCGACCGCCGTTCCAGCGAAGGCCGTCCTGCTCGTAGAGCCGGTAGAGCGTGTTCGCCCCTTCGGCGTTGATCACCGCCAGCCGCGGCACGCGGTCGATCAGTCCGAGGTGCTTCAGTTCCATGAACGCTTTGCCGAAAGCGCTGCTGTTGCCGAGATTGCCGCCCGGCACGACGATCCAGTCGGGCACTTCCCACCGCAGCCCTTCGAGGACGCGGTACATGATCGTCTTCTGCCCTTCGAGCCGGAACGGGTTGACGCTGTTGCACAGGTAGATGTTCGCCGCGGCGCAGACTTCGCGAACCCGCTTCAGGGCGTCGTCGAAGTCGCCCTGAATCTGGATCGTCTGTGCTCCGTAGTCGAGTGCCTGCGACAGTTTCCCGAAGGCGATCTTGCCGCTGCCGACGAACACCACGCAGCGGAACAGCCCTGTGGCACTGGCATAGATCGCGAGGCTGGCGCTCGTGTTGCCGGTACTCGCGCAGGCCGTGACCTTCGCGCCGACCATGCGGGCGTGGGTCGTCGCCGCGGCCATGCCGTTGTCTTTGAAGCTGCCCGAAGGGTTCAGCCCTTCGTATTGCAGGAACAGGCTGCCGGCGTCGAGTCCGACATACTTCGCGATGCGGTCGCTCCGGCGGAGCAGTGTCTGTCCCTCGCCGATCGTCACGATCTGCTCGGTCGGAGCGAACGGCAGCAGTTCGCGAAACCGCCACACGCCCGAGAAGTCGAGCGGATCGTGCCGGTTCGCCCAGCGTTTCTCGAAGTCGCTCAACTTCGACGGCACGGGCACGCGGTCCCAGTCGTACTCGACGTCGAGTAACCCGCCGAGACCCTTGACGGGCGGCAGAACCTGTCCGACGTCGAAGGTCAGGTCATCATCGGGGGAGAGGGGTGTTTGGTAGGCGAGGTCGGGCATGGAGTCGGGGGTCGAGGGACGAAAGTCGAGAGAGTTTCACTATCGGCTGTCGGCCCTCATCCCTCAACCCTCGACCTTTTCATATTCGGCCCAGCCGGCTCTCGTGACTCCGCCCCAGCGCGCTCGATCGCCCTCTTCACGCTTCCCTGAACATCGGATATCGTTGGAACCACGAAGGTCCGCGGAGTGCTGAAGCTTCTGCGGTCGGACGGCTGGTATCGCATACCGAGCCGGGGCGGCCATCGGCAGTTCAAGCATCCGGGCAAACCCGGCCGCGTGACGGTCTCGGGCAAATCGAGCGACGACCTGCCGCCCGGCATGCTCGCGAGCATCCTGAAACAGGCCGGACTGAAGGAATAAGATCATGACCAGGCGCTATGCGATCGTCGTCGAGAAGGCTGCATCGAATTACGCGGCCTATGTTCCCGACCTGCCCGGCTGCGTCGCCACCGGTGCGACCGTCGAAGAGACCGAACGACTTCTCCGTGAGGCGATCGAACTGCACGTCGCCGGCATGCGCGAGGACGGGCTTCCGATCCCCGCACCGTCAAGTCGGGTCGAATACGTCGAAGTCGAAACCTGAATTCGGCACCTGCTTGCTTTTCCTTGGGCTACGAGCGGCGCTCACGCCGCCAGACGCCGGGTGCTTCAGTTGCCTCTCGCGATGGCTGGGAGACCCCGTGAAAACGGGGAGACTCGATGAGGTCGGCCGCAGAAGCCGGGAACCAGGGACGCCGGCCGGGCGTCTCATTCCTTGGTGCGACCCCCCATTTCTACGGCGGAATCACGATGAGAAGAGCCACCGGATTCCTTGCCGTAATCGCCTTCTGTGCAGCGTCATCCGTGCATGCGGACTACCTCGTGAGCGACGAAGGAATGTGGCCCGATAGCTGGCCTCAGGAGCTGGAACCGCTGCGCGAGCAGTCGCGCACGCTGGTGGGGCCGGTGATCCTTCAGCGGCACTACGAGATCCCCTTCACCAGCCGGGAGGAATTCGAGGCGGCTTGGCCGCACCTGTTGCAGGTCAAAAGCGAAGGGGCTCCCGTCTTCCTGTTGCGTCCGGACGAGAAGCGATTCATGACGGTCGATGCGGGCGTCGTCATTCACTCTCCTCCTGAGGGAACCGATCGGCGCGCCAATCCCGAAGAGCCGATTCCTGGTCCGCGCAGCGCCAGACAACGCTGGATGTGGACGACTTACATCGAGCTGATCGTCGACGGAGACATCGTCGATCTGAACCGCATCCCTCTGCCGGTGGACACCCCGATCATCGACGAACGGTTCGCGGCTGGGCCGACTGCGGCAGCCGCGGACGCGCCTGCGGCCACGGTCGCGGGGCGGAAGGACGGGCAGGAGCAATCGTACCAAGACGGGCAAACGACGATCGGCTTAGGGATGGCCGTTGCCGTGTTCGGTTCCGCTCGGCTGGAATATGCGGCAACCAAGGAACGCTGGGAGGCGGCCCGCGAGGTCGATCATCGTCGCGTTCAGTTCGGCAAGCCGACGATCCTTGCGGCTCAGACGCGGGACGGCTCGGGCAAACGCTATGCGATCGACGAAATCCTGATCAAGACGACTCCCTGGGACCAGCGGCCGCCGGTCCCGACGGAATCGCCGGCGGACTGGGGAAACGGCGACTCGTTACTCGCCCGGTGCGGCGATCGGTACTACTCGTTCGCCAAATACGAAGGCGTGCTGGTGCAGCCGCTGATCGCGTTG
>JBAQZJ010000590.1:0-4165 GCA_049790855.1 Planctomycetaceae bacterium
GCGGTATACAGATCCTCGGCGAGTTCCGTCTCGCCGATCCGCAGCAGCAGAGCGATGCGGACCGGATGCGGAGCGTCCACGCGGACGGAACCGAATGAAGGACGCGGCGCCTCCGCGCCCTGGAGGATCGCCAGCGCCGCCTTGGCATCGGCCTCGAGATTGGCCGGCTCGCCGATCTCGACCGCCGGGTGGATCTGACCGTTCCAGCAGATCCCGTAGCGCGGAATGGGGCGGCCTGCGGCGTCGCGATCGCGACTTGGAATGACCCAGGCTCGTGTTTCGATCGGCTTGCGGCCGTGCGGTCGGGTCGTGACGGTGACGCTCCGGTACTCGCAGTCGCGCGGGTCGGGCAGGCCGATCTCGAACAGTTTCGCGACCGCGGCGACGGCCTCGGCCGGCAATGCCGTCTCGGGAGCCTGCCACGAATCCCAGCGTCGGGGCGGCTCATTCAGCGGCAGCGGTGACACGCTCCGCGGAGGTGCGTCGGCCGGTTCGACGGACGCGTCTGGTTGCGCCGCCGCGGTCTCGACGACGAACCACAGGACGGCAAAGCAACCGAAGCGAACCACGCTTCGCATCGTGGCTTCTCCGGGGATGTGTGAGAAAAAGAGAGACCGCCCGGCGAACGCGGGACGACCTTATTGAAACGTCGATGCGGCTCAATGGAAAGAGTTTTCTTGAGAGCAGCGACCTTACAAGCCGGTCGTCAGAATTGCTGAGTCGTCTGTATTCCTCACGTTCAATGTCCAAAAGCCGACGGCACTCGTCTCGAAGTCGTTTCGATAAGCGGAGTTCCAATCTTAAACATTTCGTCGGAAGGCTTCGCAGACGTCCTCCGGCCGACCAAGGAATAAAGACTTACGACCGAAAGCGCGCTGCCCGGCAGGAAGGGTAGAGAGGCCGTCTCGCGGTGAGACGGCGCGACCCCGCTGACCTGCTTCGGAGCGCCCGCGCATGCGTCGACTGTCCCGTTACTTCACCCCCGCGTTGCTGTCCGTCGGGACGGCCCTCTCCGCCTACGGCGGATACGGAGCCGGTGTCGGCCATGCCGTCGGCGCGGGCCTGCCGCATTGGTTGCAGGTCGCCGCGCTGGCGGCCTCCGGGCTGGGACTGCTCGGGTTCTGCCAGTGGCGAAACGGTCGAGGCATGGAACCGCCGCCGGCGTCGTTCGCGGCCGATCTGACGGCGCTGGAGCGGCTCGTTCCGACGCTGCGGAAGCATCCCGACGGGCTGGCGACGCTCCAGGATCTGATCGACGTCCTGTTTGAATCTTGTCATCGACCGGAAGCCGTTCGCGCCGGGACGACGCTCGTCGAACGCTCGCGGAAAGGAGGACGGGCCGATGGTTGAAATATTGCGAGACCGCAAACGACGTCTCACGGCGGCGCTCGCCGTTTCGTTGCTCGGTGGCTGCTTTACCGTTTTACCGTTCCCGACGCATCGCCGCCGCCCTATCCCGCTCCGTCCGACACACTTTCCGCGAGAGTTTCGACGGCGCTCGACGGCCGCGAAGACGAGGCGCTCAAGTATGCCGGCCTGTATGCGGTTCTTGCCGATCGCTTCGAGGCGGGTGCCTACGAAACGACGTCGGAAGCCGCGCCGCCGAATGCGTCGGCTTGCCGGGTGTATTGAAAGAGATCGTCGACGACGAGCTCAACCCGCTGCTCGGAACGCCGCAAGCCGTCACGCCGGAACTGGCCGCCGAGGCCGCGGCGAGACTTCGCGCCCTGTCGGCGGCCTGTCGGGAGGTGGCGCGATGACCATCGAGCGACACTTCGGCTGGGCGGGCGGCGAGGCGGCGACGCGGGAATGGGACCGTCTGGCGGCGACGTTTTCGTCGTTCTTCATCGCCCGGCAGACGCAGTCCACCGCCGGCCGGACGGCAAGGCTGTGGGATCTTGTTCGGAAAGTGCGAGGAACCGACACGCCGAACTTTCCGCAGGCGACGGGCGATTGCGTCGCGTTCGGTGCGAAGAACGCCGTCGAGTATCTCGCCTGCGCCGAGATCGTCGTCGGCGATCTCGAAGAGTTCCGACCGGCCTTCCCGCCGTATCTGTATGCGATCGGTCGCGTGCTGATCGGCGGTGGTCGTCTCGCGGGGCGGGCGGGTTCGCTCGGAAGCTGGATGGCGAAGGCGGTCGTCGAGCACGGCGTGTTGCGCAGCGACTTGCCGGGTGTGCCCGCCTATTCGCGGGCCGTCGCCGATCGTTGGGGCGACGGCGACGGCTTTCGAGAGTTCCTCGACGAAGGTCGCCTTCACCCGGTTCGCAGTGCCGCCCGCATCGACGACTGGAACTCTCTCGTGGCGGCAGTCACGAACGGGTACCCATGCACCGTCGCCTCGAACGCCGGCTTCACGATGAAGGCCGGACACGACGGGTTCCATCACCGTCGCGGATCGTGGCCGCACCAGATGTGCGTCGTCGCCGTGTGTGACGACGCACGCCGACCGTGGGCGGGCGTGCTCAACAGTTGGGGCGACGTCCACGGCCGGCTGGTCGATTTCGATTCTGGCGAGCCGTGGCCGGCCGGAACGCTGCGCGTCCGCCGCGAAGCGATCGAACAGATGCTGCGCACCGGCGAATGCTTCGCTTATTCGCAGTTCGAGGGCTTTCCACAACAAAACCTGTTCTGGGGCGAGGTGATCGGATGAGTGTTGAGAGACGAGGGGGCAGGGTTGAATGTCACTTAATCGCGTGCCCGACAGACCGCTCTCCGTCGGTCCCCCTCTCCTTGGGGAGAGGGGTTAGGGGTGAGGGGATGCCCTATGCGTGCGTCGCTGCTGGTGAAGGTCGGCTGCTGATGCTTCAAAGTGATCAAACGAGCCTCAAGTGGCTCCCCTCACCCCCGGCCCCTCTCCCCAGAGGAGAGGGGAGACGGTTCGCGTTAAGTGCTATTCGGGTCAGGGGTGAGTGTCGAGAGATGAGAGTTGAGAGAGAACGGGATCGCAACCGGCTTCGTGGGAACGGCGTCGTCGCCGTCGTTGCGGCCCTGCTTCTGATCGCGGGCTGTCGTCCAGACGCTCCCACCGGCAATGAACCGTTCCTGATTGCGACGGCCACGGCGGCGGTCGCCTTTGCCGAAGCCGAGATCGAACGCGAACGGCCCGCGACGCCGCAATCGACTTGCGACGCCTGCGACGGTACCGGCAGCGTGCCAAGCGGCGACGGGTTGGCTCGTGTGCCGTGTGAATGTGGTGCGGCGTGCCGGTGCGAACCGTCGTCGGCGACCAGCGAAGAACGACCAGGCTCGACGGCACGCCGCAAGCGTCTGCTGTGCTTCTCGGCGACCTGGTGCGCGTCGTGCCGGGCGAACGAAGCGGCGCTGTCGGCACTCGCCGATCGCGGCTGGCGGATCGGTCCGGGCGAAGACAATCACATCCAGACGATCGACGTCGACGAACACCCCGACATGCAAGCGCGGTATGCCGTGACGGCGGTTCCGACGTGGATGCTGATCGACGACGGAACCATCGTTCACCGCCGCTGCGGCATACTCGATCCGTTTGAGGTCGGTCGACTGTTCGACGAATGAACTCGTGGAACCTGCGTCTTCTTTCGCCAATCCTCTCTTCAGCACCAAACATCACAATGCCCACCGTCCACAACGTCCGTTCTCTGATCGAAATACTTCTGGCGGCGCTCGCCGAGGGTGCGGCGATTCACGACGGCGTCCGGCTGAAAGTGCAGGCGGGAATGAACGTCACCGTCGGTCGAACGGCCGGACCCGCGTCGCGCGCCGTGCTGACGTTCGTTCCGCCCGTCGAACTGTCGACGCGTCGCGGTCCGTTCCATCTGCGTTGCTCGCTGACGGCGATGACGATCGGCGTCGACGAGATTCATCTTGCGATCGACGGCTGGTTCGACCGTCGCTGGCAGGTCGGGTCGTAACGCATGTCGCTGGGCGGAACGCGACTGCCCATTGACCGCGACCCGCCCTCTGCTAGATTCCACGCGGTCGCGATTCGCCGTCGATCCTCGTCAAACACCGGGAGCATTGCCATGTCGAAGAAACCGCTGCGCAAGGGTCACGGCGCGGGTGATCCGACCGGGGAGGCCGGCCGTCCCGACCGCAAGACGCTTCAGTTGTGCGAGCAGGTGCGACATGCGCTCGAATACGCGCTGTCGGGCGACTCGAACGACGATCTGCTGCGGATGCTCTACGT
>JBAQZJ010000591.1:0-4545 GCA_049790855.1 Planctomycetaceae bacterium
ATCTACCGTCGCGCCGCGGTGCTTTATGATGAACCTCGCCCGGGGACGAGGGGAGGCCTATTGCGTGTTCGCAGGCTCGCGATCGACGTCGATGTCGACGTCCGTCCGCCGGACCTGATCGGCGGCCTTGCGTGCCGCCTCCTGGGTGACGTCCCCGGCGGACTCCACGTCCTCTTGAATCACATCGGGATTGGCCGTGACCGACGGGCGGTCGCCGACCCACGAGAACGTGATCCATCCCAGCAGCACCATCGCCGCCACAATTACGATGATGATCAGAAGGGCTTTCATCGAGTCACCTTGTCAGTACGCCTTGTCAGTACGCCTTGTCAGTACGCCTCGTCAGTACGCCTCGTCAGTACGCCTCATGCCGTTCATGCGCCGGTCCGTGCCGCTTGTCGTCACGGCGAGTTCACGAGCGCCATCGCGCTGCTGTCACTCATGACGACAAGCGGCCTCAGTGGCCCGCGATCTTTGTCGCGAAGCCATTCGCTTACGTTCGCGCGTCGCTTACGTTCGTGCGCGGCGACCGCTGATCAGCGAGACGACGAACAGCACCAGGAACACGACGAACAGGATCTGCGCGATCCACGCCGCCGAACCCGCGATGCCGCCGAAGCCCAGCACCGCCGCGACCAATGCAATGATCAGGAACAGAATTGCCCAGTTGAGCATGGCTGTCTCTCTTGGTTATGCGGCAGGTGCGGTGTTGGGGGCACGCCGCGGGTGACCGGTTCGGACACGGCCGCATGGCCGTCACTCCGTGATCGGTTTCTCTTCGTACACTTCGATGCTGCCGCCGGGTGTTTCGACGTCCAGAACCTTTTCCTGTTTCGTGCAACCGGCGAGCAGAATCGTGCCGAACGCCATCGCCAGGAAGGCGCTCAGCGCGAGTCCGTTCGTCCATTGTTCTCGAGGAAACGTGGTGCCAGTCATGGCCGCATCCTCCCGGGCGGAACCGTCGAGATCCGAAGTGCTATGCCGCATCTCGAATCGTTCCGCAGCGTGTTCTCCCGCGTCAGTCGCGGGCCGTTCATGTCGACAGGAAACTCAGGCAAGGACCGTGCCAATAGGCCGAATCGATCAGGCGAAACGACGCAACTCGAATCGTCATCGAGCCTTTTGCAGTCTGATGATTCGACGCATCGATCGCGACTTGCGACCGGCGAACGCCCCCGGAGCCTTCGGGAAATGTCCCGGTGCGTTCAGTGCGGTCGCTCGACGACCAGCGATCGCGAAACTGCACGTAGGCGAGCCGGGCGGCGTCAGCCCCCGGAGTCCGTCCCGCTCATCCGGTAGTGGGTCATCCTGATGCATCGCTTCCGATTCGGCGTAGAGTAGAATCGTCCAACGGAACCCGCGCGGCGTCGAAAGTGTCCTTCCTCCATGAACCACCACGGCTTCCTTCGCATTGCGGCCGTCAGCCCGATCGTGCATGTCGGCGACCCGGTCGCGAACGCCGACGGCCTGCTCGAACGGCTCGCC
This sequence comes from Planctomycetaceae bacterium, assembly GCA_049790855.1. GTDB lineage: Bacteria > Planctomycetota > Planctomycetia > Planctomycetales > Planctomycetaceae > JACCRE01. The sequence goes on from JBAQZJ010000591.1 coordinate 1,486, forward strand.
GACCATGCGGACGCCGACGTCGTTCTATTCCCCGAACTCTGCCTGACGGGATACACCTGCGAAGACCTGTTCCACCAGCAGACGCTGCTGCGAGCGGCCCGCGAGCAGTTGCAGCGAATCGTCGAGGCGACCGCGGGACGCAAGCAACTGGTCGTCGTCGGTCTGCCGCTCGCCGTGGGGAACGGTCTTTACAACTGCGCCGCGGCGATCGCCGACGGCGAATTGCTCGGGCTGGTTCCGAAGCAGTTCCTGCCGAACTACGGCGAGTTCTACGAGGCCCGCCGGTTTACGCCCGCGACCGGCAATGAACTGCCGTTCGTCGAACTCGACGCCGAGTCGGCGGTGCCGTTCGGCATCGACTTATTGTTCTTCGCGGTGACGAAGGCCGGCCGGCGGATCACCGTCGGCATCGAGATTTGCGAAGACCTGTGGGTGCCGGTCCCGCCCAGCGCCTGGCAGGCGCTGGCAGGGGCGACGGTGCTGCTCAACCCCAGCGCCAGCAACGAGGTCATCGGCAAGCGGGCCTACCGCACGAACCTCGTCACGTCGCAGTCGGCCCGTTGCATCGCCGCCTACGCCTACGCCGGTGCCGGCCCCACCGAATCGACGACCGATCTCGTCTTCGGCGGCCACTGCCTCGTCGCCGAGAACGGATTGTTGCTCGCGGAGGCCGATGCGGTGCTGCTTCCGAAACGCGGAGAGGGGGAGACGGGGAGACGAGGTGAGGGGGAGAAGCCGAAGGCGGCGTTATGGAAGACTTCCGCTCCCCCTCTCCCCGTCTCCCCGTCTTCCCCTCGTGGCCCTGCCGCGGCCGTCGCCGACGTCGACGTCGAGAAGCTGCTGCACGACCGGCGGACGATGGTGACGTTCGACGACCCGGCCCGGTTCCTGCCGCGGAAGTACCGCTGGCTGGAGTTCGGGCTGCGCGTCAAGACGCCCGGACGGTTGAAGCGTGCCGTCTCGGGAACTCCGTTCGTTCCGCGCGACACCGTCGATCTCGACGAGCGCTGCCGCGAGATTTTCAGCATTCAATGCTGCGGCCTCGCGAAACGGCTCGACCGGTTGTCGAAAGAGTCGCCGTTGCAGATCGGCGTGTCCGGCGGACTCGACAGCACGCTGGCGCTGCTCGTCGCGGTGAAGACCTGCGACCTCGTCGGATCGCCGCGATCTCGAATTCACGGTCTGACGATGCCGGGCTTCGGCACCACGAGTCGCACGCGGCAGAACGCGATCGCACTGATGGAACATCTCGGCGTGACGGCCGAGACGATCGACGTCCGCCCGCTGTGCCTCGAATCGTTCCGCGAATTGAAGCACCGCCCGTTCGGCATCGATCCGACCGAACTCGAAGTCGATGCGTTTCAGGAGGCGCTGCACGCCGTTCCGATCGACCAGCAGCACGACCTCGTGTTCGAGAACGTGCAGGCCCGGTTGCGGACGTTCCTGCTGATGAGCCGCGGCTTCGTCATCGGCACCGGCGACCTGAGCGAGGCGGCGCTCGGCTGGTCGACCTACAACGGCGACCACATGAGCATGTACAACCCGAACTGCTCGATTCCGAAAACGCTCGTGCAGTTCCTCGTGAGGTACGTCGCACAGCACGAGTTCGACGGACCGGCCCGCAAGACGCTGCTGGACGTCGCGGCGACGACGATCAGCCCCGAACTTTTGCCGGTCGGACGCAACGGCGAGATCGTGCAGGCGACCGAAGACACGCTCGGCCGCTACGAACTGCACGACTTCTTTTTGTTCAACGTCGTCCGCAACGGCTTCGGCCCGGCGAAGCTGCTCTACCTCGCCTCGCAGGCCGACTTCCGGGAGGAGCACTCGCCGGAAGCCGTCGAAACGGCACTGCGGACCTTCTACACCCGCTTCTTCGCCAATCAGTTCAAGCGGAGCTGCGTTCCTGACGGCCCGAAAGTCGGCACGGTCAGCCTCTCCCCTCGCGGCGACTGGCGGATGCCCAGCGACGCCGAGGTGACTGCCTGGCTCGCGGAAATTGAGGGAGAGAAGACCTCACGCAAAGACGCAAAGGCGCGAAGAAAAAAGAAAGGCGAGCGGCAGGCGTAAGCCTGCTGTGGGTCGTGAAGACCTCACACCGTAGGGTGGGTCGAGCCGCAGGCGAGGCCCACCAGCACGGTCTCCTTGCCTTCGGAAGCGTTCGAGACTTCCACGGTGGGCCTCGCTCCGCTCGACTCATCCTACGATGATCCTTTCCACAGGAAACCGCAGAGATGACGGCTTCCGAACGGTTTCGACGCCGAAAGCGCAGAGTCTTCACGGTCTTCTTTATCGGATTCGCCGTGTTCGTTGGATCGATGATCGCCGCCGATCTGTTCGCACGCTCGGGCTGGTTGCTCGCCCTCGGACTGATCGGTTTCAGCGCCGCCTTTGTGACGATGGTGGGTGCGTACGTCGTCGGATTTCGCTGTCCGAACTGCAACCGAAGCATCACGGAAATTTTTCTGAAAAGCCCTGTGAAACCCTTCGGCGGACCGGTGCGGTTCTGCCCCTATTGCGGCGAGGACTTCAACGCATGCGAGATCGACGTGCAGTTGTCGACGGTGGTCGGGTCGGAAGACCCGCCCACAGAAAGTCCAAAGGAATGAAATTCACCGCAGAGATCGCAGAGGTCGCGGAGGATTTCGTTTCTCTGCGTTCTCTGCGCCCTCAGCGGTGAAATGACTTCCCTACAGCGAGCGTAGGGCCGGCTGTGCTGGCCGGAATGTGCGTTCGAGCGCCTCGCAAAATCCATCCCCGAGTTTCGTCCGAAACAGCCGCACCTGCCGGCGGAACACGCTTCTACCCAACCACTTGCATTCTTAAACCTTGTCTCCAGACATCCCCAAAGCGCCGTTTCGCCGACCATGAGATAAGGACTTACGTCACAAAACGTCGGCGAAGTCCGGTAAGGGTGAGAGCACGTGTGACTCAGCGGTGGTCTCGGCGTGCGGGAACGTCTGACCTTCCCGCACGGTCCGACACCGCCCCCAGTACGGCCGCTTTCGGCCATGACCCGCAGGACGGCGCGACAGCGAGGAACCTCGTTCGTGATGAACG
>JBAQZJ010000592.1:0-18717 GCA_049790855.1 Planctomycetaceae bacterium
CTCCTCTGGGGAGAGGGGTCAGGGGTGAGGGGATGTCTTGTGCGCTCAACTGCGCCTTGCAAGCGTCCGAAGCCGAAGAACATTGCTGAGGATGTGCGACCAGAGTCAAGCGGCTCCCCTCACCCCCAGCCCCTCTCCCCAGAGGAGCGGGGGGGGTGTCAGGACACTCTTGTTGAGCATGCGAGACGCGGGCGCTGTTCGGTGCCCGAACTTGCAGAAGGTTTTCGATGACGCGCAGGGATGCCTCGATGGCGAAGACGATCGACGTTCTTTTTCTCGCTGGGAACGGTCGACTGGAAGGTCGGGCGGCCGAGTTGCTGTTCAATTCCGCCGTGCGAAAGATCGGCCTGGGCCGCTCGTCGACGTCTCGCGCCGTCGCGCTCGACGAAGGATCGCCGGCCGACAAATCCGCGGCAAAGACGCTGAAAAAGGCTCTGCTCGCACGCGGTTTCCGCGACGCCGAGATCGGCCTGTCGATCCCGGCCTTGTGCGACGCCGATCTCGCGTCGGCCTCTCTGGTCATCGCCCTCGCCGACGACGAGCAGCGAACGTTACTGCAATCACACGAGGCTGTGTCTGCGGAGACGTGGACGTTCTGGCCGCTGGGCTCGCCGAACGACGCACTGTCGACGATCGAGCACGAAGTCAGCAACCTGATCGCACGGCTGCTCGGCGGACGTCCGTCGGAGCGGTCGACCTCCGACAGCGAGCCGTCACCAGCCAAATCCTCGGCGAAACCGGTGACGGTGAAGATCGGCCGCGAGACGAAAGGTCGTCGCGGCAAGGGCGTCACCACGATCTCCGAGCTGCCGCTCGACGAGGCGGCGCTCGGCGAACTGGCGACGCTGCTCAAGACGCGCTGCGGCACAGGCGGCACCGTGCGCGACGGCCGCATCGAGATCCAAGGCGATCAGCGCGATCGACTGACCGCCGAACTCGACAAGCTCGGCTACCGGGTCAAGCGTTCTGGCGGATGAGATGCCGAAATGCGAAGAAGCCCGGCGTCTCGAAGACGCCGGGCTTCTGGTCGCGGATGAACTTGAAATCCTCTTCACCAACCGCAATTGCGGCAACCGGACGGATCACGATGAACCGCCGGGCTGACGTACCCCTGATGGTACGAATGACCCGAGGCCTGGTGATACGTCGCCGGTGCGCCGCAGGTCGCCGCCATCGGCTCGTCGCCGTACGACGTCGCGACCGTCTGCGAGGCGAAGGGAACGTAGCTGCCGCTCCCCGAGGTGAAATGGTACCACGCTCCCGACGAGCCGCCCGAGCAGGACGAACACGAGCGGCCGTGCCGACGCCCGGCCTCGGCCGGCAGCGTCATTCCCGCGAACATCACGGCCACGAACGTTCCCCACAACAGTTTTCGACGCATGGCTCCTCCTGAACCGCAAGGCCTTCACAAAAAAGGCGGTTGGTGAAATCGAACGGAATCACCCCACAGTAGCGTTCTCAACCCACCGCGTGAACCGGAATCCTGACGGACCGATCGGGCGCGACGAGTGCGGCGATGCGATGATCGCCGAGGCCGTCGGCGACGAGATGCGCCATCGAGAAATCCTGCGATCGACTGTGCTCGTGCGGGACGCTGACGGCGACGGCGCCGGCAGCCGCCGCAGCCTTCGTGCCGTTCTGGCTGTCCTCGAGCACCAGCAGATTCTGCGGGAGAACGCCCAGCCGCTCGGCGGCGGCGAGATAGATTTCCGGATGCGGCTTGCCGTGCGTCACGTCCTCGGCGGTCAACGTCGTGACGAACCGCGACGTCAGCTCGAACCGGCCGAGCATCCGATCGAGATAATCCCGCTCCGACGACGTGCAGACCGCCATCGGCAGCCCCACGTGCTCGATCAGCGCCAGCAACTCGAATAATCCCGGCATGGCCGCCAGGCGGCCCTCGAGTGCGTACAAAAACAACTGTTGATATTCCGCACGCAGAACTTCCGGCGGATCGTCCAACTGCAAACGATCGACGAGGACGGCGAACGCTTCCTCGGCGCGGCGGCCCATCATCAACTGCAGAATCGCCGGCGTCAGCTCGTGCCCGCGACGCCGCAACATTTCCCGGCCCGCGATGTTGAACGATTCCTCGGTATTGAACATGAGGCCGTCGCAATCAAACGCGACGGCCTCGATCCGCGGCAAATCAGGCATGCAAGTAGGTCCGTTCCGACAGGAGTTGCCGCTGCGTCCTCGACAGCGACGGCACGATCGTCCCAAGGCCGGCAAAGGCATCGCGAGAATCGCCCATCGAGCGAACCGCGACTCTGTGACCAGTGGTTGTCGCCATTGTCGCCAGCCACGCAGACAAGGCAACTCCGACGGAGTTGACGCACCCGGCGCACCGGCAAAGAGCACTTTTGTTCACTCGGAACACACGCAAAGACGGCGTCTTATACCAGTTCTTATTTGAACTGACGCGTTGGAGGTAGGGTGCGGCGCAGACGGTGGTCATGAGTTGGGGGTCGAGGACAGCTTTGGTCCAGGCGTCGACGGCGGCCTGTTCGAGGGCGTCGTAATCGTCGTAGGCCCGATTGCTCCAGAAATGACTCTTGAGGTAGTGCCACAGGTTCTCGATCGGGTTGAGCTCCGGGCTGTAAGGCGGAAGCTGCACGACGCTGACGTTCTCCGGAACGCGGAGCTGTTTGGCGGTGTGGAGGCCGGCTCCGTCCCACAAGAGCACCGCGTGCTCCTGTTGGGCAAGTTGGACGGCGGCGCCGAAACTCTGAGCGTGCCTGATTCGATGAAGGTGACGATTGAACTGATCGGCAAAAGCGACCCGAAATGAGGCCGATGAGGGGGCGCGCCACTGGCTTCGCCAGTGCGAACGTCCCTTCGACGTTCGCCGGAAAAGCACTGGCAGAGCCAGTGGCGCCCGGAGCGGTGTTCACCTTCTTCGGACCGTCACGAAATAGGCCCCAGCGATTTCGTGGTCGCTCTTATCGAGCAGCGTCGCTTTCAGCTCGGTTGGTCCCGCGGGTAGCGAGACGGAAAAGTTCACTCCTTCGTCGGTCTCGCCAATCGCTTGGCGGGCGTCGAACTCTCCGACCTGCAGTCGTGCCGTATGGGCGGGCAGGGCGACCCCGGCGAGAAACTCACCGTCGGCATGTTCGACAGGCGGAAGCCCCGCGCGGATCGGTGCGTCGGCCTCGTCGGGCCAGCGTCTGAGTGTGATCTCATAGTCGCCTGCCTGGGCGACCTCGATATTCCAGGCACCGTTTCGAGCCAGCCCCATCCGGATCTGCCGGCCCTGATCGAGGAAGACGTCCTCCCAATCGGAGGGGGAGAGCGTCAGCGGGTTCTCGGCGGCGGAACCGACGACGATCGATTCATGCTCGTTGACGCGAGGGGCGACTTCGCCCCACCAACGATCGTATTCCTTCTGCATGCTCTCTGCGACCTTGGAGTTCTCGGCGATCACATTCGCCTGCTGATCGGGATCGGCCGCGAGATCGAAGAGTTCCTTCCCGCCGACCAGCCGCCAGCGGTTCCAGAGAATGCAGGCATCGTCCTTCTGCGGCTCCGGCCCGTTCATCCGGCTGAACTGAATCATCAGCATGCGGTCGGGCAGCGTGTCCGTCGTACCTTGCAGCAGCGGGGCCAGGCTGATGCCGTCGAACGTGGCTGCGGCCGGTTTCGCAATTCCGCAAAGGTCGAGCAGCGTCGGCATGAGATCTTGCACCTGCGTCAGTTCGTCGACGTCGCCCGGGTCGCGCAGGCCGCCCGCCGGCCAGCGAATGAAGCAGGGGACGCGGTGGCCGCCCTCATAAAGGTCGACCTTGTGCCCCCGCATGCCGGCGTTGAAGGCCGAAACGCCCACTGTCCCGCCGTTGTCGGTGAGAAAGACGAGCACCGTGTTTTCGGCCAGGCCCGACGCCCGCAGAAACCCGTCCAGCCGGCCGATGTTGTCGTCGATGTTCGCGATCATGCCGAAGAAGCGGGCGATGTTCGGCCCCATTCCCTTCGCCTCGTATCGTTCGCGATATTCCGCCGGCACGAACAGGGGGCCGTGCGGCGCGTTGGTCGCGATGTAACACAAGAACGGTCGGTCGCCTTCGGCCCTGGCTTTCATCCAGGTGAGCGCTTCGCGGAAGAAGACGTCGGTGCAATAGCCCTTGTAGGGCCGGCGCTCGCCGCTGTGAGAGTAAACGTCGTCGAAGTAGTCGTTGTTCCAGAAGTCGGGAGCCGATCCGATATGGCTCGAAGGAAACCACAACGACTCGTCGAAGCCACGATCTTGCGGACGGTACGGGTAGTTGTCGCCGAGGTGCCACTTGCCGAAGTGGCCTGTCGCGTAATCGGCGGCGGCGAAAGCATCGGCCAGCGTCGGAATGCCGCGCCGCAACAGCGTGCGGCCGCTCGAGACGTTCATCGCTCCGTTTCGCAGGCAATCGACGCCGGTCATCAGCTGTCCGCGGGTCGGCGTGCACATCGGAGCGACGTGAAAATCCGTTAGCCGGATGCTTTCGTCATGTAGACGGTCGAGATGCGGCGTCTCCAGCACCGGGTTGCCGTGACACGAGAGATCGCCGTAGCCCTGATCATCGGTGATCACGACGATCACGTTCGGTCGATCGGCCCCGGCCGAGCCTGGGGCATCGATTGACGCAGTCAGTAAGACTGCCAGCAGGGCGAGCGATCGTTTCATGGTAAGGCCAGTCCGGTAGGTCCGACAGGAATCGCGTTCGGCGAGTTCCCTTTTCGCCCTCTGAGTCTGACGAGCTGCCTGAGTGATGCAAGTTCGGTGACGCACGTCACCCCTCAGCGAGAGAGTCGAGATCGCGTTCCCAGCGAGGTTCGGTGGGAATCCCAAGCTTTTCGCGACGAACGATCACCCGTTCTTACCGGTCCAGCACCCGCTGGATGGCGGCTTCCATCCTGTCGGGGCTGTCTTTGCCGCTCCAGCGCCAGCCGTGGTTGAAACCGTCGTCGAAGGCGGACTGGGTCGGGATGTAGCCCGGCCAGCATTCGCCGTAGCCGGCACAAAAGACGAACGAGTCGGGCCGCGTCTTTTGGGCGAGAAGCTGGTAGCCGACGAACGACTCGCCCGGCAGCAGTACGAGCTGCGCCGAACCGAAATCGACGCACGGCAGGTCGATCGTCGGATCGCGCTCCAGCCGGTCGCGGCTGGCGAGGCTCATCGCCGCGAGGATTCGGTCGGCGATCGGGGCGGCCTCGCTGCGGAGCGTCTTTTCCAGGGCTTCGCGACGGAACTCGTCGCCTTCATGGAACGGCAGTTCGATGTCGGTCTTGCGAAACGTGACCTGCTCCAGCGGGACGCGTTTCACGTCGTTCCAGGCGCGTCGCATCGCGTCGTGCAGCCGCTCGGCGAGAACGCCCCGCATCGCGGGCGAGCCGTCGTTGTACTTGCCGGCCGTCACGTTTCCCGAACAGCCCGACAGGTAAATCTGTGCGATCTGCGGATCGTCGGCCTGCCGGTGCCGGCGGGCGAGTCCGACGAAATCGGCGCTCACGCCGCCTTTGCCGTAGTAGCTCATGGGATGTACGGCGTAGGCATGCACGGCGAGCAGCGGCGTCTCGCCGTCCCAGAAGCTGAGCGTCTTCAGGAACGGATCGATCGTGCCTTCGGGAGCGTCGCGGTGCATCGCGACGCCGCCTGAAGCGCTGCCGCGATCGAACGTGACGCGGCGGTTGACCAGTTCCACGCGGCGGTTAGAGGCGACCTGCTCGACCTTCGCCTGGCCGAGGCCGAGATGCGTCACGCGGCGGGCGCCGCCCAGGCTGCGTCGCAATTCGTCGGCGACCCGCTGGAGACAGGCTTCCTGAAATGCGGGATCGCAGAGTTCTTTTTCCAGCCCGACGTCGTCGAGCAACGCCTGGGCGTCGGTATCGACGACCGGTGCGTCGTGCTGATGCAGACACGAGACCAGCACCCGCTCGCGCGTCGTGCCGGCGGCGTCGGCCAACATGTCGCGCCAGCGGTCGTAGGCGCCGTTTCGCAGTTCGCACCAGTCGAGCGCGACGAGCACGATCGGACGGTCGGAACCGAGCAGCACGAAGCCGTGCGCTTCGAGCGGGTCGTCGATCTGCGTCGCCTTCGTCGGCAGGATGCCCATGCAGCGATGCCCAAGCGGAATCGTCACATCGGCCGAGAACGTCGCGACGCGGAACTCCGCCGAGTGTGCGGTCGAGGCAAGCAGCGACAGGACGACGGCGACAATCAGACGGCACGCGCTCATCGCTCGAACACCTTTCGGAGATCCGTCCCGTCGGTTCCCTCTCTCCCTGGGGAGAGGGGTCAGGGGTGAGGGGGCCCTGTGGCTTCCCCTCACCAAGTCCCGCACTGCAACTGCGATGCTGCATCTGAGGCACTGTGATCACGTCAAACTGATCCCCTCACCCCCGTCCCCTTTCCCCAGGGAGAGGGGGAAGACAAGGGACCGCCGTCAGCGAGTCGCGTCTGCCGTCGAGCCGCCCGGCAGTTCGTCGAACAGGCCGTCGATGGCCTGTTCGATCTTCGGCGAGGCCTCGACTTCGACGAGGTTCGTGCCGAGCCAGGTTTCGTAGCCGCCCAGGGCGTGCTGCTCGGGCGTCGGCAGGTAGGCGTACGAGCCGTTCGCCAGTTCGATCGTGAACGTGAGCGGGAACGGGCTTTCCTTCTTGATCGTCAACCCGATCGCCGTGAAGACCTCGAAGGGGATCGCCGCGATGCCGACCTCGCCGATCTGCAGCGTCTGGAGCGGAATCGTCACGCTGTCGGGCGATTCGGCCTGCGTGAGCACCCGCTGCGCGTAGTTCGCTTCGAGACCATGCCAACCGGGGGCGTCGTCGGGGGTCTCGATGATCTTTTTCACCCGCTCGACCATCTCGGCGGTCGGCTTGCGAACGGCGAGCGTCAGTTCGGTCCGTCGCGAGGCGAGCGGCACCCGGTCGTGGAACTCGATTTCGGAGTGGGCTTCGTAGACGGCATCGGCGAGACGATCGGCCACCTCGCGCATCTTTTCGTAGGGCTTTCGCGAAGGAGTCTTCTCGCGGAAGTTGATGTTGTTCACATCGCCGCTCGTGCCGTTGGACAACATGCCGACGAACGGCGGATCGAGCCGGTCGGCGTCGAGTTTCTGTTGAATCCGATCGGCGAAGATCGCGAAGTAGTCGGCGGAGATCGCGCCGGGGCCGACGCCGCCGACGTAGTGCAGCGAGTAGTTCGCCAGCAGCGCGATCGGGCGTCCGTCCGCCGATCGAACCGAGAGAAAGCAGACCTGCGGATCGACCGGCCCGGCGGGCCGCAGCAGCAGCGAATCGCCGCGGGGCGGGTTCATCCGCACCTGATCGACGCCGCCGAACGGGTTCCGCAGGTGCTTGCCGTCGCCGGGCACCATGAACCAGCGGCGATTGAAGACTTCCTCGGGCACGTTGACCCGGCCCCAGCCGATCTCCGCCGGTTCGAGATTGCGGACCGCATTCACGACGGCCGCGGCGATGCGTTCGGCGACGAACTGCGAGTAGGGGCTAAGTTCGGCAGTCGGAACGAGACGATTCGCGGTGCGGGCACTCGTCGCGGAGTGCGTGTGCGTCGCCGCGGCGAGCAGGTTCTCGGGCGGCAGGCCGGCGGATTCGGGAATCAGCTTGCGAGCCGCGTCGTAGACCTCGCGGGGAATGCCGACGTTGTCGCAGAGCACGATCGCCAGCCGGGTCGCACCGTCGTCGAGCACAAGACAGCGGGCATGCAGTTCGTCGTGAATGTGCGTCGCCGGAAACGGCTTGAAACCGCCGACGATCAACTCGCCGAGCGGCGGCGTGATGTTGCTGGTCGCCGCTCCGGCCGAAAGCCGTCCCGGAGTCGCGTCGTCGGCGTCCGCGGCGTCCGCGGCGGTCGCACACACGGACAACACAACACACGCAGCGAGATCCGCAAACCGATATCGAAGCATGTTTCGCTTTCCTGCGGGAAGTTGGCGTTTCTGAGAGGGTGTTTGAGAATCGTCGGCAGGAGCCTCGCCCTCCCTTTTCAAACGCGCTCTGAGAAAGATGCGACGGTCGGCGAACTCCCGGCGGCAATCACTTCGCTTTGAGCTTCTCGATTAGAAACGCGGAGACGCTGCCGTAAGCTTCGTCTTTGTTGTGGGGCGTGGCCAGCACGCATTCCACGCCGTCCTCGTTCGTCACTTCGGCGAGTTTCAGCCCGTACACGGCCGAGTGGGTCGGGTCTTTTTCCGTCTGACCCGGCTTGGCCTTTACTTTCTGGTTCGGGTAGGCGAGGTAGATCGGAGGATCGTCGCTCGAGACGAGTTCGATGGGCGAGTACTCGGCGATCCAAGGCAGCACCCGCTCGCGATTCTCGATGAGCAGATCGAACTCCTCGGCACGAGCGCGTCCCTTCGCGGCGAAGCCGAAGGCGTGGCCGCCGTAGACGGCGTTGGGAATCCACTCCCGCAGTTCCTTCGGGTCGAGCGACGTCTGAGCGCCGAGGACGGCGGCGCAGGTCAGCCGCGTCGATTCGCGGGCGATTGGATCATCGCTCTTCGGATCAGCGAGGTCGTCGTGCAAGGCGAGCCACAGCGACGTGCAGGCGCCGGCAGAGCTGCCGGTCGCGCCGATGCGGTTCGGGTCGATGTTCCATTCCTTCGCCTTCGATCGAATCGTCTGCAAAGCGCGGGCCGCGTCGTGCAGCGGCGCTTTGACCGGCGGCTCGACGCCCTGCTCCATCGCCTGAGCGATGAATCGGTAATTGATCGCGGCGACGGAGATGCCCTGATCAAGATACGGCTGGACGGAGCGAGCGTAACCGGCCTTGTCACCCGCCACCCAGCCGCCGCCGTGAATCATCAACACCAACGGCGTGGGCGAGCTCGACTCGGCTTTCCAGAAGTCGAGCTTCTGGCGCTCGGAGTCGGTTCCGTAGGCGAGGTCGGCGACCGTCGGCTCCACAGCGGCCGGCTGCGACGGCTTGGCATCGGCCGCGGGAGCCTGTGCCGGCAATGCGGCGGGAAGCATCGAAGCGACGAGCAGCGACGGTAACACGAGTCGAAGTCGGAGCATGCGTGAGACTCCTCGAAGAATGGGATCACCGAATCTTCGATGGTCGAACCCGGCAGCGTCAAGCGGCGACCGCACGGCCCGCCTTCAGAGCCGCGACCGTCAAGGAGCGCTGGTCGGCACCGCTTGCCGCAGAAACGCTCCCTGACGGTCGCGGCTCTGAGGAAAGCTTAATCGGTCGCGACGTCGAGTCGGGCGGGCTTCGATGCCGGTACGGTCGGAGCGTCGGTTTCGTCGAGGTGGGATTGCGTTCGGCCGCGAGAGGTATGGATCGTCAGTCCCGTCAGATCCTTCGTGCGGGAGGGAATCAGCACGCTTGCCAGCCAGCCGACACCGAAGCACGTGAGCATTCCGATTGCTCCGTAGGTGAAGATGTGCAGGCCCGTGTAGCGCTGCACGTAGACCAGCAGGCTCACGCTGGCGACCGCGCCGAGGACGGCGCCGAGGCCATGCGCCCGGCGGGAGAAGATGCCCAGTGCGAACAGGCCGGCCAGCGCGCTGCCGGTGAGTGCGACCAGTCCGAGGAACGCCTCCCAGGCCGAGGCGACGTCGAACGTCGCCATCAACAGGGCGAGTCCCGTTCCGATCACGCCCGAGAGGGCGGTGACGAACTTCCCGATCTTCAGCCGCCCGCGATCGCTGAGCGACGGCTGCAGCCGGCCGTGGAAGTCGGTCACCCAGGCGGTCGCGATGCTGTTCAGGCTGCTCGTCGGTTGGGCGGCGGCGAAGATGCCGGCGACGACGAGGCCGCCCAGGCCGATCGGCAATTCGTTCACGATGAACAGCGGAAAGATCGCATCGTTCCGCAGCGTGGGGTCGAGCAGCTCGGGATGCGACTTGTAGAACACGTAGAGCGCCGTTCCGACGCTGAAGAAGATGAACGTCGAGGGCAGCGTCATCAGCGCGTTGAGCCAGATCGACCGCTTCGTCTCGTGCAAGTTCTTCGTGGAGACGTATCGCTGAACGACGTCCTGCCCGGTGGTGTAGGTGCTGAGCGTGATGAACAGATTGCCGATCAGGATCACCCAGCCGGTCGCGATCGTCAGTTCCGGCCCCCACGTCAGCGAGGCGAAGAGCTTGTCGTCGCTGCGGGCGACCTGCCAGATCTCGGGGATTCCTCCCGGAACGCTGTTGACGGCGACGACCAGCGTCACCAGCGCGCCGACCAGCAGCACGACCGTCTGGGCCACGTCGGTCCAGACGACCGATTCCAGGCCGCCCTCGAAGGTCATCACCACGCAGATGACGCCCATGATCAGAATCGAAGTCCGCATGTCGAAGTTGCTGACCGTCGACAGCGCCAGCGCCGGCAGATAGAGCACGATCGCCGTGCGTCCCAGTTGAAGAATGATGAACGATGCGCTGCCGAACCAGCGGGTCGCCACGTTGAACCGCCGTTCGAGGTACTCGTACGCCGAGGTGACTTCGAGCTGGCGGAAGAACGGCAGATAGAGATGGATGACGACCGGCGCCAGCAGCGGGATCGACAATCCGACGAGAAAATACGACCAGTCGGTCGCGAACGCGGTCGCCGGCACGGCCATGAAGGTGATGCTGCTGAGCATCGTGGCGTAGATGCTCAATCCGGCGGCCCACCAGGGAATTCGCTTTCCCGCCCGGAAGAACTCGTCGCTCGTCTGCTTCTTTCCGACACGCCACGTTACGAGCAGCATGATGATCGGATAGAGCGCCAGCGACGCGTAGTTGATCCAGCCGAAGCTCGCTTTGCCGGCGACGGGCCGCAAACTCCAGACCTCTGGCGAGCGAACGCCCGGCTGGCTTTCGCCGTTCACGACGACCCAGGCGTCTTCCCCCTTGGGGTCTTTCCAGCGGACCGTCGGTGCAGTGACGTGTGGAGCCGGCGTCTCGCCCCACGTGGTCCAGGTGTCCGTCACCGTGTGATAGGCGAGAATCGACGCTGGAAATCCCGGATGGTCCTCCGACGCCGGCACTCCGTAATGCGATCCGTCGTCGCCGCTGATGACGGCGAAGTGCGACTGGCCGAACGCCGGTGCGGGCGTCGGCGCGGCGACGGCCGGACGCGGCAGATCGGCGATGCGCTTCCAGCCGGCGCCCGGTGTGTAGCGATACGCATCCGTCAGGTATTGCCGCAGCGGCTTGCCGTCGGGACCGGCAGAAAGATCGGTTCCGCCGACGAGAAAAAAGCTGCCGTCCTGAACTGCTGCCGTCGCCAGCATTCGCGGCGGTCCCGGCCAGGTGTCGAGCCGCTTCCAGGCCGGACGCGCCGCCGCCAGATCGAGCGCGAGAAACGTTCCGAGCGTCGCCGTGGCCTCGGGCGTCTCAATTCCGCCGGCAACGTAAAGTGTGTCGCCGAGAACCGCCCCGCACAGGTTTGCGACTGGAACCGGCAGCGAAGGCAACGCCGTCTGGTGCAACTCACTGTCGCGCCATTCGAGACGAAACACGTCGATATGGTGCTGTTCGGAATCGCTGCCGCCGATACAGATGACCGCGTTGTCATAGGTGACGCTGACGCCGTATCCCAGCGGTTGCGGCAACATGCCGGCCTTGCGCCACGTTCCCTCCGGAGCGTCCAGCATCCAGATGGTGTCGTACCAGACCTTCGTGCCGTCTTCCCACGGCGGCGCCTGCGGAAAGTTCGCCCCGCCGGCGGCAAGCAGTTTGCCGTCGGTCACACCGGCGAACATCCCGGCGAAGCCGTGCTCGTCGGGAATCGACGGCAGGCGTTCCCACGCCAGGGACCGTTCGGGCTTCGGCTCGTCGGCCCTCGCAGCAGGAACCGCAACCAGCAACGCCAACGCAGCGAGCCATGCGAAGCGAACGAAATCCGTCATACCGCCCTTACTGCGAACAGTCGCCGCGTTGCCGTCGATCGAACCACCACCAGCCCGCCCCAGTCGATCCGACCTCGCGAAACGATGCAAGGATGCCGGGTTCCCAGGCCAGTTGCCGGCCGGATCGTTGGAGACTCGTCCGGCATCGACGCGACGATGGATGACCGTACCGGGTTGATTCGGCTACGATGGGCGGTCGCGCGGACCGTGCCGCGGCGATGTCTCCACTTGTGCATGAGCGTGATCTTGAAGACTCAACGACTGACCGGATTGATTGCCGCCACGTTCACCCCGATGCGTGCCGACGGCCGGCTCAACCTGCCGCAAGTCGCGCCGATCGTCGAACGACTTGTCGCCGACGGGGTTCGCGGGCTCTACGTGTGCGGCAGCACCGGCGAAGGACCGTGCCTGTCGGTCGCCGAGCGGAAGGCTGTGCTCGACGCTTACCTTCAGGCCGCCGGCGGCCGCGTCGCCGTGGTGGCGCAAGTCGGTCACGACAGCCTTGTCGAGGCCGCCGACCTTGCCCGGCATGCGGCTGCGGCCGGCGTGGACGCGATCTCCGCGGTGCCGCCTTACTACTTCAAGCCCGAGTCGATCGCCGACCTCGTCGCTTGCATCGAACAGGTCGCCGCGGCGGCTCCCGAGTCGCCGTTCTATTACTATCACATTCCCCGGCTGACCGGGCTGAACGCGAACGTCGTCGAGCTGGCCCGGGCTGCCGGCGAACGAATTCCGACGTTCGCCGGCGTGAAGTACTCGTCGATGACGCTCGACGAAATGCAGGCGCTGACCGCCCTCGACGACGGCCGGTATAACGTGTTGTTCGGCGTGGACGAGTGCCTGCTCGCGGGGCTGATCTCCGGGGCGCACGGAGCGGTCGGCAGCACCTACAACTTCGCGGCACCGCTGTTCGGCAGGGTCATCGACGCACTGGAACGCGGCGACGTGGCGAGTGCGTCGGCCGCACAGAGCGATGCCGCACGGTTGATCCGGCGGATCTTGCAGCATGGCTCGCTGCCGGCGCTGAAGGCCGTGATGCGGCTGATCGGCCTCGATTGCGGTCCCAGCCGCCTGCCGTTGCGATCATTGACCGACGCCGAGATCGCCGCCTTGCGGCGCGACGTCGCCGCTACCGGCCTTCTGCCGTTATTGTCCTGAGGTGTCGCAGAAGCTTGGCCGCAAAAAGGCACAATGAGCGCAAGAAGGCTGAGCGAGTCATGTGGAACATCGAGGCGTCAAACGGGACGATATTCTTTTGGCGTCTCTTTGTGCCTCTTCGCGGCAATTGAGTTTAATTTGCGACAATGATCATGCAGAACACTCGTGGTCTGTAACAGCCGATGCTGCGTGAGAAGCGATCGGACAACGAGACAAACCCCCTTCCCGGAGTCACCAGCATGGTTGCCAGCCTGTTCTCTTGCGCCATCCGGCACGCCGTCGTCGGCGCGGCGGCCCTCCTGCCCCTGTCTATGGCAGTCGCCGCTCCGCCGGAGCCGTATGTCGTGAAAGACGTGCCCGGCGTCGAGAAGAATCGACTGCTGCCGCCCTCGCCGGGCAATCCTCGCAACAGCGAGGGCGATTTCATCGAACTGAAAGACGGACGCGTGCTGTTCGTCTACACGCACTTCACCGGCGGTGGAAGCGATCATGCGACGGCGTCGCTGGTGGCGCGTTCTTCGAGCGACGGCGGCAAAACCTGGACCGCGGAAGACGTTCCGATTCTCGAAAACGAAGCCGACATGAACATCATGTCGGTTTCGCTGCTTCGCTTGAAGAACGGCGAGATCGCGCTGTTCTATCTCGCCAAGAACTCGCTCCAGGACTGCCGGCCCCGGCTGCGAATTTCGCGAGACGAGGCGAAGACCTGGAGCGACGCCGTCGAGTGCATCGCCGAACCGGGCTACTACGTGATGAACAACGATCGTGCGGTTCAGCTCGAGAGCGGACGGCTCCTGTTGCCCGTCGCGCTGCACAGCAACGATCCGAAGACGAATTCGTTCAAGCAGGCCGCCGAGATTCTGTGCCACTTCTCCGACGACGGCGGCAAGACGTGGCAGGCCGGCAAGGCGGCGGCGCACGGCGAGTCGATCGTGTTGCAGGAGCCGGGCGTCGTCACCCTCAAGGACGGCAGGCTGTTGAACTTCTGTCGCACGCCGCACGGCAGCCAATACGTCTCGACCTCGTCCGACGACGGCGTGAGCTGGTCGACCTTCGAGCCGTCGAACATCCTCTCGCCGCAGTCACCGGCGACGATCGAGCGGATTCCCTCGACCGGAGATCTGCTGCTCGCCTGGAACAATCACGAAGACATCGCCGAAGAGCTTCGCGGGAAGCGGACTCCGTTCAACGTGGCGATCTCGCGTGACGACGGTCGCACGTGGGAGAACGTCAAGACGCTCGAAGACGACCCGAACGGCTGGTACTGCTACACGGCGATGCAGTTCGTCGACGGTCACGTGCTGCTCGGTCACTGTGCCGGCGATCGTCGTGCGGGAGGACTGGCGACGACGCAGATCACACGGTTCCCGGTCGCCTGGCTGTACGAGGGGTCGACCGGCGAATCGAAGACCGATACAGAACTCGAAAAATGACAGCCGATTCCTGTCGATTCCTCGACGGTTTCGACTGCAAACGCAAAAAGGGCCGGTCTTGCGACCGGCCCTTTTCAGTGCCCAGGACAGGAATCGAACCTGCACGGGATGTAACTCCCACTAGGCCCTCAACCTAGCGCGTCTGCCAGTTCCGCCACCTGGGCGTGGGTGAGGGAAAGTATAGCCTCCGGCCGATCGTTCGCAAGCCGACCGCGACCGAGTTGTCATTCGATGGCAGCGGCGACGGCATTCGAAAGCCGGGCAAGATAACGGCCGTCGGGATCTTGCGGCTGGGTCGTCAGCAGGACGGCGAACGCATCGCGGTCCGGGTCGATCCACAGCAGCGTTCCGGTCGCTCCCCAATGGCCGTAGGCGTTGGTGCTGAGCAGATCGCCGAAATAGCCCCCCAGGGCGGGCCAGTGCAATCGCCATCCGAATCCCCACGGCCGGCAGCGCCGATCGGATTCGGGAACCTCTCGCATCGCGATCAACTGGTTGGACGTCGCCGCGGCGATCGTCGCCGGAGCCAACAACGGCTCGCCTTGCCGGCAGCCGTCGCACAGCATCATCTGGGCGAACGCCGCAAGATCGGCCGCGGTCGAGAGGAGACCTCCCCATGGTGCTCCGAGTGTTTGCCAATAGCGGCTGTTCCAGTTCCAGGTGTCTCCGTCGGCCTGTTCCTCGGGCAGGCGAACCGCCGCAAAGCGGTCGCTGCGGGACTGCGGTCCATCGAACCATTCGGCCGGGGCGCCCAAGGCCGTGTCGTGCATGCCGAGCGGTTGGAAGAACTCCTCGCGAAGAAACTCGGGCAGCGAACGGCCGGTGGTGTGGGCCACGATCTCGCCAAGCAGAACAAAGGCGCAGCTCGAATACCGGACGTCGCGACCCGGCTTGAACAGCGGTTCAACACGGCAGATTTCCGCGAGAAACTGCGACAGGGGCACATTCGCCCGTCGAAGTTCGCGATCGTGCGGCAACAGGTCGGGCAGTCCGGACGTGTGGGTGAGCAGGTGTCGCAGGCGAATGGAGTAACGTCCTTTGCCGGCGAACTCGGGAATCAGATCGCCGACCTTGTCGCCAAGCGTCAACAAACCGCGTTCGACGAGCAGCATGACGCCCATCGCCACGACCGGCTTCGTGATTGAAGCAACGGTGAAGATCGCATCGCCGCGAAGCGGGGTCGCCTGACCTGGCGTCCGGCGACCGAACGACCGCGGCCGCAGAGCGACGTCAGACCGCCCGAAGACCAGCGTCGCGGCCGGCACTTCTCCAGATTCGCACCAGTTCGCCGCGAGATCATAGACACGCGCGAGCCGTTCGCGATTGAAACGGGCCTCGGCGGGGTCGTTGGTCCAGGAGAGCTGCGGACTTCCCATCACAAGTCGACGTTGTGAATCGGCAACAGGCGGTCGAGCTTCGTGATTTCGAGTACTTCGACGAGATCGTAAGACGGGTTGAACAGCAGCACGCGCACGCCGCGCCGTTGGATCGATGCGAAGACGCCGAGCATTCCCGAGGCGACCAGCCGCACGCCGGTCAGATCGACCGCGAGCGTGTGACAGTTCGATTCTCTCAGAATCTTCGTCAATTCGTTCTGGCAGGCGATCACGCTGACGTCCAGCGCGTTGCGATCGCCGAACCCGATGACCGTCAGCGGTCCCGACCGGTAGACGTCAATCGTGTCGAGGCGGACGGCCATGGCGGTGAAACGGATTGGTGACTGGTCGCCGGGAACGCTATCAGGGTAACAGAGACGAGCGTCGAGAGTCGAGAGTCGGGGGCTGTTAGCCGTCGGCCTCGGCCGACGCTTCAAACGGCCGTTCGGTGACGCACCGCAGCGCCGGCCAAGGCCGGCGGCTAACGGCAGATCACTCATTTCACCCGTGCCTGGAACGTGACGACGCCGCCGGTCTTGCCGGGCAATGGTTCGTCGATCACGAACGTCAGGACAAAACTGCCCTCGCCGTTCGGTTCGATCTCGAGGCGGCCGGGCCGGTCGGTGGTGCCGCTCTCCTCGACGAGTTCCAGGCGAGGCGTCAGGTTGTCGACGATGCGGATGTGATGGACCGGTTTGTCGCCGAGATTGTCGTAACGGATCGTGAAGGTGATGATCTCGCCCTCGGCGGCGGCCGACTTGTCGGCGAGCTTTACGATCCGCAGGACGCCCGGTTTGTCCATGTCTTCGAGGCCGACCATTTCGCTGGGCCGGAACTCGGTTCGGACTTCCTGGGCGGAGACGTCGACAGCGGTGATCACCGGGAACTGCGTGCGAGTCCAGACGACCGCCGACTGCATGCCCTTGGCCAGGAACGCCTCCTCGCCGCGCTGCAGCTCTCCGCGATGCAGGAACGCCGTTCCGATCAGCGGCGGCACGTCTTTGAGGTTGAGTGCCGCGATCGTCGAATTGTCGAAGCCCAGCAGTTCCTGCTCGCGCAGCAGCCCGCTGGCCCTCGTGCGGACGCGAGCGCCGCCGAGTCTGGTTTTCTGAACCTCGGTGTCGAGCAGCGTTTCGCCGTTGAGACCGACGCCGCGCTGAATCTCGTTCGCGCTGACCAGCCGCTGAACCCGCGTGCCTTCGACGGGCAGACCGAACGTGCGGACTTCGCCGTAACGCGGCGAGTAGACGCACACCTTGTTCGAGGGCGTGACGTGCCGCCCACCGGCCGGGTCCGTCCATTCGCCGACGGTGTCTTCGGTGTCGAGGCCGTTGCGGAACGTGCGGTCGTAGTGGATCGGCGGCATCCGATCGCCACCGTCGCACAGGAACTCGTCGGGGCGCGGCATTGCGGTGCCGATCGGCCCTGCGACACCCATGCCGCCGGCGGCACCATAAGGCGGACAGCCGCCGTATGGTGAACAGGCCGCACCATACGGCGGGCAACCGGTGGTGTTGCCGTCAGTCGGCATCAACGGAACGCGAGCGTCGGCGGCGGTAAACTGTACGTCGACAGGTTGGCCGGGAACTTCGGCACCGGCCAGTGCGATGTGATTCACCGGTCGAATCGCACCCGGCTCGGCGGGTTTCGAGATGCGGGCGACGCCTTCGTCCGCGTGCAGCGATGCCGTCGTCAACGGGTCTGCTCCGGACGACGGGTTTGCTCTGGTGGTCGCCAGCGGACCGGTTGCGGTGCTCGCGCACGAACAGAGCAGGCCGGACGAAAGCACCGCCGCATAGCGGCCGGCACGGCCCCAGAGTGAGTGTCGTTCGGCGGTTTGCATCGTCACGGGTCCAGATCCGAAATCCGAAGTACGTCGGGTGGCTGGGGACGACGCGACGCAGCGTCGCTGACAGCCTCGGCGTGATCGCGTCGCGCCCAGTTCGTGGTGAATCGCCATCGCTGATGAGACAGGATCGTCCTGCAACCGCCTGGGGGCGGGCCGATCGAGGTCGAGTGCTCCAAAAACGGTTTCTGCGGCCCGTCCCCAGCCACCCCTCGAATGAACGAAACGTGACCGGATTCGGCTTGTTTTCGACTTCGGTCCTTGGAGCTTGTTTCGTAGTTCGTAGTTCGTAGTTCCAGAATCAAGGCATTGCGTCTGCCGGAACCGCCTGCGGACCACGCGGCAGGATGACCGGGCCGCCGGGGCCGTAGAACAGCGGGTCGCGGTGCATCGGGTCGGGGGTGCGTGCCCCGAGTCGAACGATCGCAAGCGGCCGGCCTCGCTGATCGGCGGCCTTGAGCAGGTTGACGTCGGGCGTCAGCGTTTCGACGACCAGCCCGTCTTCGGTCGGGAAGGGCGACGCCAACTGCGGTTGTTCGACGTAGACGACTTTCGTCACGAGCTGACCGCCCAGGGCCTGCTCGATCTCTTCGGTCGTCAATCGGATCGGCACGGCGAACTCGGCTTCGCGGCCCGGGGGCGGATGCGTCCGGTCGAGAACTTCGACCGTCGGATACAACTCGGCCCCCGGAAACTCTTCCAGACCGGCGATCTTCAGGCGGTACATCCGGCCCACGCTCAGTCCGCACCAACCTTGCGGCAGCGGGACCGGTCGCGGCGGGGCGAAGCCGTAGACCTCGACGGTGCCGGTCGACGGCAGGTCCAGGCGGATGAAGGTGAAGTCCGACGGCTGCGGCTGGCCGATCATTCCCGCCCAGTACGCATTTACGCCGGGCGGATCGTCGTGCCGCAGCGGGTAGAACCGAGGCGGCGTCTGCGGCGGAATATGCGGCGACTGGGCGACGGTCACACCGCTCGTGACGAACACGGCCGCGGTGAGCGTCAGGCGGGCGATGGTGGCAAGGCCGATCCGTGGCATGACGATGGACGAGAGACGAGGGACGAGGGACGAGAGACGAGAAGCCCAC
>JBAQZJ010000593.1:0-4473 GCA_049790855.1 Planctomycetaceae bacterium
CGATTTCAGGCCGATTCGACCGGCTGAATGTTGATCCGGCGGCCGTTGCGGTCGAAGACGACCGTGCCTTCGGCCAGGGCGAACAACGTGTAGTCCTTCCCCATGCCGACGTTGCGACCGGGGTGCCACTTCGTTCCGCACTGACGGGCGAGGATGTTGCCTGCCAGCACCCGCTGGCCGCCGAACTTCTTGATGCCAAGCCGCTGGGCGTTCGAGTCGCGACCGTTGCGGCTGGAACCCTGCCCCTTCTTATGTGCCATGACTTTTTCCGTCCAACCGAAGCGAAATATGCTGAACCCGCCCGCAGGCGACACGAGTTGCGCAGAAGCCCTGCCAAGCAGGAGCGGACATTTTGCGCGGGATCGCCGCGAAAGACAAGCGCAAGGTCAACGAGGCCGAAAGCCGGGCCGCGAGTCTGGTCGAACGATCAGGCGGGCACGACGAATCGTCATTGTTCCGGAGCGACTGGCGTTTCTGCGGCGGGTTCATCGGTGGGAGAAGACGCTTCCCCGGCCGGAGCACTCGTCAGTGCGTCCTGCCCCGCATCGCCGGGTTGGGCCTCGTCGGCTCGGTAGATCCAGCGAGGCTGCTCCCGCAATCGGAACTCGCGTTCGGTGACGTCGAACTCGTCGCCGGGCCGCCAGTAGTCGAGCACGATCTCGCGGCGGAGGATCAGCGGTTTGCCGTCCGGGCCTTTGACCTCGCGGTATCCGTTCGAGAATCCCGACGCATAGACCTTGAAGTGATCGGTGCTCGGGTCGATGCCGCGCCACATCACCACGCCGTAAATCGGTTTGGCCGCCTTGTCGTCGACCGCGGGAATCGGCTGCACAACCTGGACGGAATTCTTCAGTTCCTTCTTCGCGTCGCCGCCGCGCATTTCGCGTTCGGCGATCGCGGCCTGGGCTTCGGGAATCACCACGTCTTCATGCACCTGCTGCATGTCGTTGTCGTCGGTGATCAACTGGAACTCCGGAACGAGCAGCGAAGGCCCCGGAGGCGGATCATAATTATTGATCGGCGTCCGGCCCTCCTCCTGCGCGGGAGACTGAAGCGGCTTGTTCTGCGCTCGGTAGACGAGATACCAAACCAGCTCGTCTCGCTTTTCTCCGGTGGTCGGGTCGGTGGTTTCGATTCGGATCAGCCGGAGCGGTTTGAACTCGACCTCCATCACCCACAAGTCGCCCTGCGCCATTTCCTCGGCGGAAGCGACCGCGGGAGCCTGGGCGTCGAAACCGCGGCTCAGCGTCGATCGCTGTGCCTGGCTCCAGAGCGGGGTCGCGGCGACCAGAAACAGGCAGGCAGAAATCAGGCGGAGCATAAGGTGATTCCGCGATAGCGGCGAGAAGAGCCGGTCCCGAGATGTCGTCGGACGCGACGCGGCCGGCATTTGACTGTATCCGGTGAAGAATCACCCGGTCAACGGGCGTGCGACCCGTTCACCGACCGGGTGTGCAGCCGGCAGCGAAAACATCGGTCATAAGGATCGCACCGATTCATCCCGCAGCGCCGGGTGCTGGATGGGCGGCTCAATGTCGGTCCTGGCCCGTCAACAGCCGTTCGATCGCATCGGCCCGATGGGCCAGTTCAAGCGTGCTCCGCCGAACTTCTTCCAGGTCGGCGGTCTCGCGCGGGTAGGAATTGATCGCACAGAACATCGGTCGGCCGTCGACGTCGCGAATCGTAATGCTGCCGTGCGACATCGCGGCATTGAGACGAAGCGCGTCCTCATAGAACGCCGGCGTCGCCGGGCCGCAGATGCTGGAAATCACCAGCAGCTTTTCGGCCGAGGCCTGCCCGCTCGGCTCGATCGTCACCTGTTGGCGGCGACCGTCGCGGAACTCGATGCACAGCCGGTAACTCTCTCCGTCGCGAGTCCATGAGACGTCCTCACGCCCCGCGAAGGCTTCACTCAGCATCGTCTCGACGTCGGGCACGTCGCCGGCGACCGCGGCAAGCAATTGAGCGGCGGCGGTGCCGTTTGCCGGCCGATTCGTCGGACATTTTTCAAGCAGTATCGAGACGCATTCGGCGATCTCGAGCGGCAGGTCGGGAACCAATGTCCGCGGGCTGGGCGTCGGATCGTTCTGAACTGCGTTTGTCAGCTCGCTCAACGACGGAGCCGTAAAAGGAAGTCGGCCCGTCAAAAGCGAATAATAGACCACCCCCAGCGCATAAACGTCAGAGGCCGGTGAGGCCGCAACGCCCGTGAACAACTCCGGCGCCATGAAATGCGGCGTCCCGGCGAGATAGCCCGAGTCTCCTGCCGCGACGGCTTGGACCCGTTTCGCCAGGCCGAAATCGGTAATCTTCGGCACGCCGGACAGCGACAACATCACGTTGTCGGGTTTGAGATCGCGATGCACGATGCCGCGGCGATGGGCGCACGCCAGCCCTTCGGCAATGCGTGCGACGATGTGCGTCGCCCGCAGCGCCGGCAGCGGTCCTTCATCGCGTAGTAACTGCCGCAACGAACCGCCGGCGATGTATTCCATCTCGAGAAAATGAAAGCCCCGCTCTTCACCGATTGCGTGCGTGACGACGATGTTCGGATGGTTGAGCGCGGCGGCCGCCCGCCCTTCCTGCTGGAACCGCTGCACGTAATTCACATCAGATCGGGCGGCACGCGGCGAGAGGATTTTGACCGCGCAGCGACGATCCAGGGCGTGGTGTCGGGCGAGATAAACCCGCCCCATTCCCCCGGCTCCAAGCAGCGAATCCAGTTCGTAGACATGGATGTTTTTGCCCAGCCCTTCGACCGTGTTTCCGGCTTCGGGCCGCGGCGGCCCGACGAACGACGAGTCCCCGGATCGTCCCTCGCTTTCAAGCCCGCCGGCTGTGACGCGCAGCAGCATCGTCGGGGCGATGGAATTGTCTTCGGTCCGGTAATCGGCCGCGGGCATCCCGCATTCCGGGCAGACCGGATCGCCGTGTCGGACGAAGAATCGGCCGTTACAGGTGATGCAGTAAACACTTCTGGCGGACGGCGCTCGCGAGAGGGTCGAGCTCTCGATCGTTTGGCGCATCGGCGTCTTCCAGGATTCGTCAGAGGCCGTGCGGCCCGGTTCCGACGGTTTGACCGCGCGCAAGACGGCCTTTAGAGTTATTCTACCTTCGCGAAAGAAGCTTAGGAAAACGCGGAACCCGAATTTTTTGGCCATCCGTACAGATTTGGCCCGACGCGACTGGCCACAAGCCGTCGCCGCGATCGGCAATTCCTCATGACTGAACCGGGTTCCCCGTCTGACGCGGCCGATGGCGATGCCGTTCCGGGCTTCGAGACCGTAGAGCCTCGGCCGCCCGTATTCGGCACTGAAGAGCCGGCAGCGCCGATTCTGCTCGATGACGAATCGGTCGAGTCACGCAGCACCACGCCGTTGGGGCCGGGGCTGCTCGAGTCGCTGCTCTGGATTCTGGGCTTCTTCTTCATGGAGATCGCCGGCTCGACGGTGTGGGTGACGGCGGTCATGCTGTACCACACGGTCAAAACAGGACAGATGCCTCCTCCAAGCGAGCTGCCGTCGCTGCTCGCGCCGGTCATGTCGTGGATGATCGGCACGATCAAGTTCGCCGAGGTCGTCGTGGCGCTGCTCGCGATCCGGTTGCGCTTCGGCAGGCAGGCATTTCGGGCAACGGGCTTCCGACGGATTCCGGCCATGCACGCCGTCGTGCTCGGGCTGGCGGTCTTGCCGACGGCGTTTCTGTCGGGCCAGTCGTTCGCGCTGTTGCAAGGCTTCTGGGGTCGGCTCACGCAGCTTGCGCCCGGCTTGAAGGTGTTCGACGGTTTCTCGTCGATCGAAGCCGTCCAGGCGATGGCCGAATCGACGCCGCTTGCCGTGCTGGTGCTGATCATCGCCGTCTTTCCCGCATTGAACGAAGAGTTCGTCTTTCGTGCGGCGATCGGCCGCGGGCTGCTCGCCCGCTACGGCCTGATCGCCGGAATCGCACTGACGAGCATGTTCTTCGCAGCCGTGCATCTCCACCCGGTCCATGCGTTGGCGCTTCTGCCGCTCGCAGTATTGATGCACGTCGGCTATCTCTCGTCGGGCAGCATCTGGGCACCGGTCGGCGTCCATTTTCTGAACAACGCTCTGTCGGTGATGCTGATGAAATTGGCGACCGTCGAGACCGACATCGCCGGCATGGCGACCGACGTCACCGAGGCCCAGTTTTCGCCGCTGCTGTTCTTCGCGTCGGCGGCCTGCGTCGGAGCAACGATCTGGCTGCTGATGGAAGTGCGGATTCGCTGGAAACGCCCCGATGGAGACCGCTGGCGACCCGAACGCCTGAGTGTCGAACCGCCGCCGGCCGGCCTCGATGCCGCGCCAACCGTACCGGTGCCGCCGACCGCCGCGATCGTCACCGCTGCGGTCTGTTACACCCTCTATCCGGTCGCTGTCGTCGTCGGGATCTGGCTTCAGCAGCGGTAGAGCCGCCCGCGATCGGAGCCGCGACCGTCAGGGAGCGTTTCCG
>JBAQZJ010000594.1:0-17734 GCA_049790855.1 Planctomycetaceae bacterium
CTCGCGACGACCGCGGTCGATCGCGCTCGCCGGTGAACTCGAGAATCGCTCGCTGGCCGGCATCACCCAGGCGACGAACCGGCAGCCGGACAATGCGAGTGTAGCCGCCCAGTCGGCTTTCGAATCGCTCGGCCAATTCTTCGAACAGGATCTCGACGGCTTCCTTGCTGCGAAGGACGGCGAACGCCCGTCGGCGAAAGGCGATCGCCGGCGCCTTGGCCGTCGCCCATTGCCGCCATTGCTCGCCTTCGCGCCACTTCTTCCATTCGTCGGTGCCGCGGGCCGCCTTCGTCGCGAACTCGGCTGCGGCCAGCTCGTGCGTACGAGCCTTGCGAGCCATCGTGATCAGCTTTTCGATCTTCGGCCGCAGTTCCTTCGCCTTCGCGAGGGTCGTGATGATTCGGCCCGGAACCTTCGGAGCGGCGGGATCGTCTTCGTCGGCGCGGACCGAAAGGATCAGGCTCGCGGCCATGTTCTTGAAGAGCGCCTTGCGGTGCGAGCTGTTCCGGCCGAGTCTCCGGCCCTTCATGCGGTGACGCATGGTTTATCCCTTGCTCTCTGGCTCGTCATGACCGCCTGCCGGCGGCTCTGTGGGAGTCATGCTCTCGGGACCGGCGACACCGGCCCCCGAACATTATTAGTGCGTCGACTGCGGAACTCGCATACCGAGCCGCAGGGAGATCTCGTTCAGGCGCTCAGTCACCTCGGAAAGCGTCGTCTCGCCGAAGTTGCGAACCTGAAGCAGTTGATCCTCAGTCTTCGTGACCAGGTCGCGGACGGTGTTGATGCCTTCCGATTCGAGGCAGTTCGTCGCCCGCACCGACAGGTTCAGTTCGGCGAGGCTCATACCGAGCTTCTCTTCCAGTTCGAGGTCGACCGGCGCGTAACCGGTCGCATCGAGCATTCCACGCAGCCCGGCTTCGGGCGGCAATTCCGGACCCGGCTCGCGGTAGGCAATGAACGGGTTCAGATGCTTGCGGAGGATCTTCGCCGCTTCGACGAGCGCCATCTCCGGAGTCACCGTGCCGTCGGTCCAGATCTCGAGGATGAGCTTGTCGTAGTTCGTTCGCTGGCCGACGCGAGTGTCTTCGATGCGGTAACGAACTCGCGTGACCGGCGAGAAGATTGCGTCGAGCGGAATCACGCCGACTTCGGGATCGCGGTCGTAATGCTCGGCGGCAGGCACGTAGCCGCGACCGTTCATCACGGTCAATTCCATGCTGAGCGACACGTCGTCCGTCATCGTCGCAATCACGAGATCTTTGTTGACGACCTCGATCTGATCGTCGGCGATGATGTCGCCGGCCGTGACGACGCCGCGCTCGTTCTTTTCGATCCGCAGCGTTTTCGCCGTGACGCTGTGATTCTTGACGATGACGCTCTTCAGGTTCAGGCAGATGTCCGTCACGTCCTCGACGACTCCGGGAATCGTCGTGAACTCGTGCTGGACGTTTTGCATCTTGACGCGGGTGATCGCGCTGCCCTCGAGACTCGAGAGCAGGATCCTCCGCAGGCTGTTCCCGATCGTCACGCCGAAACCGCGCTCGAACGGCTCGGCCACGAACAGGCCGTAGGTCGTCGTCGCACCGGCGGGCTCAAGAGAGACCCGGCTCGGCAGTTCCA
The DNA here is from genome assembly GCA_049790855.1 of Planctomycetaceae bacterium. GTDB lineage: Bacteria > Planctomycetota > Planctomycetia > Planctomycetales > Planctomycetaceae > JACCRE01. Next base: position 1,624 of record JBAQZJ010000594.1, read on the forward strand.
GTCCGCGCCAACGGATTCGCATCGATTCTTCTCCGAAATACAGCCGGCGGGCGACCGGCGACAGCGTGGCGGATAGGGGCGGGCAGGAATCGTCCGACGGCAATCGTCAGACGCGGCGCTTCTTCGGCGGACGGCAACCGTTGTGCGGCAGCGGCGTCACGTCTTCGATCGACTTGATCGAAATGCCGGCCTGCTGCAAGCCGGTGATCGCACTCTCGCGGCCCGAACCCGGACCCTTCACGCGAATCTCCATCTCCTTGACACCCATCTTCGCGACCCGCTCGGCGCAGGTCTCGGCGGCTCGCTGAGCCGCGAACGGGGTGCTCTTCCGGCTTCCCTTGAAGCCGCTCGACCCGGCCGTCGCCCAAGTGAGGACGTCGCCGTTCGTATCGGTGATCGTCACGGTCGTGTTGTTGAACGTCGCCTTGATATGGGCGATCGCCCGGGTCACGTTCCGCCGGACTTTCTTCTTGACACCCTTCTGCTTCGCCACGTCTTCCCCCAATGTCGTGTAAAAGTCGCCGCCCGAGCCTCGTTACGCCCCGATCGACCTCCAGCCGCCGTCAGTGGCGCATATCCTTGACACCCTTCTTACCGGCGACGGTCTTCCGCACGCCCTTGCGGGTCCGGGCGTTGGTCTGCGTCCGCTGGCCACGCACCGGCAGCCCGCGGCGGTGCCGCAGGCCGCGATAGCAGCCGATGTCGCGAAGCCGGGCGATGTCCTGCTGAACCCGGCGCCGCAATGCACCCTCGATGAGAAAGTTCTTATCGAGGTGACTGTTGATTTTCGAGATCTCATCCTCAGTCAACTGACTCGCTTTCCGTTGCGGGTCGATGCTGAGGTCGTAGCAAATCTCGATCGCCTTCTGGTGACCGATCCCGTAGAGATACCCTAGCGAGATGTAGGTCGCCTTCGAGGCAGGAAGATCGACGCCCTGAATACGAGGCATGGCCTGGTAAAACTCCTGAGTCCCGCGACGCGGGGGGATTCAAACACAAGTCGCGGCACGACGGCCGCGAGATCGATCAGCCCTGCCGCTGCTTGTGCCGCGGGTTCGCCGAACAAATGACGTAAACCCGCCCTTTACGGCGGACGACCTTGCAACTCTCGCAAATCCGTTTGACGCTGGCTCGGACCTTCATCGGCAGGCTACGATCGGCTTGGGGTCAACAACGACGGCCGCTCTGGGCGGCCGAGAAGCGGGGCACCGGCGATATTCGGGGCGCTCTCCGGGTCCGGAGTTCGGCGATTATAGTGGTCGCCGCGTGAAATCGGCAAGTCAACAGCATGTTTCCTCTTGACGAAAACCAACCTTGAGTCACGACAGACGACCGGGGGCGGTCGTTTCACCCGAAAACACCGCTGTCGGCTCGAAGGCTCAGGCCTCGCCGACACCCGCCGTCAGTATGATGGGACCGTCGCCGGTCAACGCGACCGTGTGTTCGAAATGCACGCTCGGCTGGCCGTCGTCAGTGACGACCGTCCAGCCGTCGGACAACACGCGGACGTCGTCCGAACCGCCGTTCAACATCGGCTCGATCGCCAGCACCAATCCCGGCTGCAACGCAAAATCCTGCTCGTCGATGTCATCGCCGACGAAGTTCGGCACCTGTGGATCTTCGTGCATTTCGCGACCGATGGCATGGCCCACGAAGTCGCGAACGACGCCGAAACCCCGCTCCAACGCGAACGCCTCCATCTCGGCAGCGACTTCCGACCAAAGTTTCTTGTGGCCGAACTCGGCGATGGCCAGTCCGAGAATCGCTTCACCGGCCTCGAGCAACGCTGCCCGCTCGGGGCTGACCTTGCCGACCGCGTGCGTCCAGGCGGCGTCGCCGCACCAACCCCGGTAACGAACGCCGGTGTCGACGCTGACGATGTCGCCCTCGACGAGCTTGCGCCGGCCCGGAATGCCGTGGACGACCTCGTCATTCACGCTGATGCAGGTGACCGCGGGGAAGGGCGGCCCGCCTTCGGCGGGACACGGCACGCCGCGAAAGAGCGGCTCGGCATCGTAGCCGGCAAACAGCTCCGCGACCGCGGCATCCAGTTCGCCCGTCGTGATGCCTGGACGAATCATCGAGCGGACCAGGCGATGCGCCTCGACGACGAGGCCGCAGGCGTCGCGCATCCGGTCGATTTCTCGGCGGCTCTTGAGAGTGATCGGTCCGGCAGGGCGTCGCCGCTTTCGCTTTCCGCGCGCCTTGGATCCGCGACCGCCCCCTGCCATAGAACCGCTCCGCTACCGCTTCGGAAGGATGCTGGAATGCAGGCCGGACGCGGCCCGCGCAATCATTATTCGTTCCGAAGCCGTGTCGGCCTAGCCCTCAGCCTCAAGCAGGCCGGAGTAGTTTCGCATGACGAGGTGGCTGTCGATCTTCTGCACGAGATCGAGCACGACCGACACGACGATCAGCAGCCCGGTTCCGCCGTAAAAACTCGCCACTGTGAAGTCGAGGTTCAACCAGGTCGCCACCACTGTGGGAATCACCGCGACGACCGAAAGAAATGCGGCACCCACATAGGTGATCCTCACCATGACGGCTTCGAGATATGAGGCGGTCCTGGTGCCCGGCCGATATCCGGGGATGAAGCTGCCGTAGTCCTTAAGATTGTCGGCCATGTCTTTCGGGTTGAAGGTGATGGCCGTCCAGAAATAACAGAAGAAGTAGATCAGCACGATGTAGAGGATGTTGTAAAGATATCCGCGCCCTCCGAACATGTCGGACAGCATGCGGATGGCTTCGCTCTCACGCCCCCACGCCGTGTTCCCAAGCCCCTGGAAGATGAAGTAGGGGAACATCAGCAGGCTGGAAGCGAAGATGATCGGCATGACGCCCGACTGATTGACCCGCAGCGGCAGAAACTGCCGCTGGCCGCCCATCACCCGTCGGCCGCGAACGTGTTTGGCGCTTTGAATCGGGATCCGGCGTTGCCCCTGGGTCATCAGCACGACCCAGACGACGACGAACACGAACAGCGCGGCGAGCAACACGAGCCGCTCGATCCCCGTATCGGTTCCGAGCGCGACGCCGCGCTCCAGGGCAGGCTGAATGAACGCGGTCATCAGGGCCGAGGGCATTTGCGCGACGATGCCGGCCATGATCAGCAGGCTGATGCCGTTGCCGACGCCGTAGGCGTCGATCTGCTCGCCGATCCACATCAGGAACACCGTTCCCGCCGTCATCGTCAGCGTGAACGCGACATGGAAGAAGAAGGTATTATAGTCGGGCATGACCATATCAAGCCCGCCCGCGGCCTCCGGCCGCGAGATGAAGCGGATCCACATGTAGCTCTGCACGAGACAGATGAGGACCGTCGCGTAGCGCGTATATTCATTGATCTTCCGGCGGCCGGCCTCGCCTTCTTTCTGCAGCTTCTCCAGCGGCGGATACACGCTCGCGAGAAGCTGGAAGATGATCGACGCCGAAATGTAGGGCATGATGCCCAGGCCGAAGATCGTGCTGTTGCCGATGCTTGACGCCGAGAAGAGTGAGACGACCTGCATCACGTCGCCGAGCGTGTCTTCCTGGCCTTCACGAATGCTCTGCGTGAACGCGGCGAGCCGATCCTGGTCGATGAACGGCAAGGGGATGTAGAACCCCAGGCGGTAGACCGCCAGCAGCGCGAGCGTCAGCAGGATCTTCCGGCGAAGCTCGGGGATCCGAAACAGCAGAGTGAGCTTCTGAAACATGCGCGGAGAATCCTTCCGGCCCGACGGGACGAACGAACGCCGCCCCGCGTCGCTGCGGGGCGGCTGAGGAAGTCCCGACCGGCGGCCGCGGGCGATTACTCGACGACTTCCGCCGTGCCACCCGCCGCGGCGATCTTTTGTTTGGCCGAGTCCGAGAACCGGTGTGCGCGGACGGTCATTTTCTTCGACAACTCGCCGTTGCCGAGGATCTTAATCACATCAAACTTCCCGTTCGTCAAGCCCTTTGCCACGAGATCCTCAGGCGTGACGGTCGCGTCGGCGTCGAACACGTCGTTCAAGGCCGAGACGTTGATGACGGCGACCTTCAGCCGGAACGCGCTGTTGCTGAAGCCCCGCTTCGCGATGCGCCGGAACAGCGGCGTCTGGCCGCCCTCGAAACCGGTACGCCGGCTGGAGCCGGAACGGCTGAAGAAGCCCTTGTGACCGCGACCCGAGGTCTTGCCGTGGCCCGAACCGGGTCCGCGACCGATCCGCTTGGCGGTCTTATGCTTGGTGATTCCACGGTGAACGTCGTCGAGAATCATCAGATCTCCACTCCCCGCAGCCGCGCGACCTGGTCGCGGGTCCGCAGCTGAGACAGGGCGTCGAACGTCGCCTTGACGACGTTCATCGCGTTGGTTGAGCCGTAGCACTTCGTAAGAATGTCCGAGATGCCGGCCGACTCGACGACCGCGCGCACGGCCTCGCCGGCCTTCAAGCCGGTGCCGGGCTTCGCCGGAATCAGCTTGACGCGGCTGGAGCGGAATCGGCCGATGACCTCGTGCGGGATGGTCGTCTCGACGATCGGAACGCTGACCATGCTTCGGCCACCCTGCTTGGTGGCTTTTTCGATCGCGTTCGGCACCTCGCCGGCCTTGCCGTATCCGTAGCCGACCTTGCCGCGCCCGTCGCCCACGACGACCAGCGCCGTGAAACTGAACCGCCGGCCGCCCTTGACCACGCAGGCGCAGCGGCGAATCTGCACGGTCTTTTCTTGATGGTCGCCGCGGCCCTCTCGGTCGCCGCGACCTGATCGTCCGTCGGTGGACACGCCTGAAGCTCCGCTGATGGTGTCTGAGGATCGATGCACGGGAACCGGCAACCGCCGCATTGCCCGAGTCGAGGCGCAACGCACCTCGAAGATCGAACGCCGGCGTTGAGGCCGGGGCAAAAGTATACGCTCAACCGATTCAGAATTGCAGTCCGCCGGCACGCGCCGCGTCGGCAAGTGCCGCCACCCGTCCGTGATATTGGTAAGTGCCGCGATCGAACGCGACCGTCTCGACGCCGGCAGCCTTGGCCCGTTCGGCGATGGCTTGGCCGACTTTCGCCGCCGCCTCCTTGTTGCCGGCATACTTGCCGGCACCGAAGAGCGCGCTCTCGACGCTGCTGGCCGACGCGAGCGTCCGCCCGGTCACGTCGTCGATGACTTGGGCGTACATGTGTTTGTTGCTGCGGAACACCGACAGCCGGGGGCGGCCGTGCAGTGACCGACGGACCTTGTTCCGAACACGGAACTTCCGCCGTTGCCGCCCGACGTCAAGTCGCTTGAGAACCTTCATCGCGTCACCGAATGCTTCTTGAGAGAGCGGCGTTAACTCGTCCGCGCCTCGGCAGGCTGTCGCCTGCCGCTCGCCTTCCACTATTTTCCACCCGCAGCGGCCTTGCCGGCCTTGCGGCGAACCTGCTCGCCTTCGTAACGGATGCCCTTCCCCTTGTATGGCTCGGGGGGGCGGACGCGCCGGATATCGGCCGCGAACTGCCCGACCGCGTGGCGATCGGGACCGCTGACCGTGATATGCGTCGGATCGGCAAGGATGCACGTCACGCCGGTCGGAACCGGCAGTACGATCGTATTCGCAAATCCGACCTGCAGCCGGAGATTCGTCCCCTGCAGGTTGGCGTTATAACCCACGCCTTGGATTTCGAGCTTCTTCTCGAACGGCTTTTGCACGCCGTTGACCATGTTGTTGATCATGGCCCGCATCATGCCGTGCAGGGCGCGGTTCTGTCGCTGATCGTCGGGGCGGGCGACGCGAACTTCCTTCGCGTCCTGATCGTACTCGACGGTGATGCCGGCAGGGCGGCCGAAGGACAACTCGCCCTTCGGCCCCTTCACTTTGACCGTGCTGCCGCTCACATCGACGGTGACGCCGTCGGGAACGGTGACAGGTTGTTTTCCGATACGGGACATGGCTCTTCGATCGCTGGACGGGTCAGAAAGTAAGAACGTGCGACGGGATCAATACACGGTGCAGATCAACTCGCCGCCGGCGTTTTCCTTCCTGGCCTCTTTGCTGCTCATGATGCCTTTGGTCGTGGAGAGCACCGCGGTGCCCATGCCGCCGAGCACCTGCGGAATCTTATCCACTCCGACGTAGACGCGTCGCCCGGGCTTGCTCTCGCGAACGAGCTTTGTGATCACCCGTTCTCCGTTTGGCCCGTACTTGAGAACGACCCGCAGCTCGTTGCGCGGCTGAGCTTCGATGATTTCGAAGTCCCAGATGTAACCCTCGCGCTTCAGAGCGCCGGCGATGCCCTCCTTCACCTTCGAGGTAGGCATGTCGACATAGGGACGCTCGACCTGGACCGCGTTGCGGATCCGGGTGAGCATGTCGGCAATCGGGTCGGTCATCATGGCCGTCGGTCCTGCAGGTGCGGGGGTAACGGGCGAATTGGAAGGAACTCAGCCGCCCGCGGGCGGGGCAAGGCGAACACTCTCGCCGGCTGAACGGTCTCAGTCTTTACGAAGGGGAACACCAAGCTCCCGCATCAGCTCCCGACCCTCGTCGTTGGTTCGGGCCGTGTTGACGAGCGTGATGTTCATCCCCTGCATCTGGGTGATCTTATCCGGATCGATCTCCGGAAACACGAACTGCTCCGTCAGGCCGAAACTGTAGTTCCCCCGCCCGTCGAAGCCGTTCGGGTTCAGTCCGCGGAAGTCGCGTACACGCGGCAGAGCCAGCGTGATCAGTCGATCGAGAAACTCGTACATTCGCCGGCCGCGAAGCGTCACCCGCAGACCGACCTCCATTCCCTCGCGAAGACGGAACGCGGCAACGCTCTTGCGAGCACGCGTCCGCTGAGCCTTCTGGCCGGCGATGGCCATCAGCGACGCTTCGGCCTGTTCGAGCAGCTTGTTGTCACGCGTGCTGGCGCCCATGCCCATGCTGATGACGATCTTCTGCAGCCGCGGAACGGCCTGATCGTTCGTCATCCCGAGTCGCTCTTTGAGCGCGGGAACGATTTCGCGGCGGTAACGCTCTTGCAGCCGTGCCGTGGTCATGATCGCTCTTCACCGAAAGGCCGAAAGGCATCGGCCAACTGATTTCGATTCAGGATTGTTTTGCGTATCGGGGCTTCGGTGGGCTGATCGAGCCGATCGCCGCGCCGCACTTCCTGCAGAAACGCTCTTTCGCCCCGTCGTCGCCAAAGCGATACCCGATCCGCGTCGGCTTGCTGCACGAGTTGCAGTACAGCTGAACGTTCGAGGCGTCGATCGGCAGCTCCACCTGGAGCCGGCCGCCCGACGGACTCTTCGGATGACCGCGGCGGACGTGCTTGAAGGCACGGTTCACGCCTTCGATCACCACCTTCTTGCCGCCGACGACGACGGAGACGACCTTCCGGACGGCGTCGCCCTTGTCGTCGCCCGACACGACCACCACCGAGTCGCCCTTCTTGATCTTCATCGCTGAAACCCTATCTATCCGGCGTTTCGGTCGAGGTCAGACGACTTCGGCCGCCAGGCTGATGATCTTCATGAAACGCCGATCGCGCAGTTCGCGGGCGACCGCCCCGAAGATGCGCGTGCCTCGCGGGTTGCCGTCGTTGTCGACGAGCACCAAGGCGTTCGTGTCGAACCGCACATAGCTGCCGTCATCGCGGCGCGTCGGCTTCCGACAGCGGACGATGACGCCCTTGGTGACCTGGCCCTTCTTGACGTTGCCGCCCGGCAACGCCTTCTGGATGCTGACGACGATCACGTCGCCCAGGCCCGCGGTGCGCCGCTTGGTGCCGCCGAGCACTTTGATACACTTGACGATCTTGGCGCCGCTGTTGTCTGCGACGTCGAGCTCGGTTTCCATCTGGATCATCGGTGCGCCCCTCTGCTACTCCGTCGGCCCGTTCAGGAAACCGCGTCTCAATTCGAAGTTTGATCGCCGCCCTCGGGGGCGGTCGGAACCATCTGCTCAATCTCGGCCGGTGCGGCGACCTGCGTCTGATCGGCCTTCGTCACGATCTGGACGAGTTCCCATCGCTTCAGGGCCGACCGCGGCCGACACTCGACGATCTCGACGACGTCGCCGATCTTCGCCTCGTCCTTTTCATCGTGCGCGTGGCAGATCGTCCGCCCGCGGACGATCTTGCCGTACTTCGGGTGACGATACCGCCGCTCGACGACGACGCGAATCGTCTTCTCGTTTTTGTCGCCGGTGACGACGCCCCGAAGCTGCTTACGCATCGCTGTGTTCCGTGCCCGCGTCTGCGGAAAATGTCGCTGGTCTGGTATCGTCGATCAGGCGGACGGCCCCGCGGCCAATTCGCGTTGTCGCTGGATGGTCAAGATCCGGGCAATCTCACGCCGTAGCTTCTTAAGGCTGCTGGGAGCGTCGAGCTTCTCGGTCGCCGCCTGAAAACGAAGCCGGAACAGGTCCTGCCGCGCCTCCTTGAGGGAAAACTCGATCTGCTCGTCGCTCATCTCGCGGAGATCGCTCGCCTTCGACATCGAACCGCTCCGAAAGCTCCGGCATTGTCCGGAGCATCATTAATAGTCGAACTCAAACCGTCGGTCGGCGACCGATCAGCCGGCACTTAATCGGCAGCTTGTACGACACCCGGGCGAAGCAGTCGCGGGCGGCGTCTTTACTCACGCCGAGCACCTCGAACATCACCGTGCCCGGCTTGACGACGGCCACCCAGTGATCCGGATCGCCCTTGCCCTTGCCCATTCGCGTTTCCAGCGGACGGGCTGTGACGGGCTTGTGCGGGAAGATCCGGATGTAGAGCTTCCCTTCGCCGCGAATGTACTGGTTGATGGCGATACGGCACGCCTCGATCGTCCGGGCGGAAACATAGCCCGGATCGACCGCCTGCAGGCCCCAGTCGCCGTAGGCGACCGTGTTCCCGCGGGTGGCGTTACCTTTTATACGCCCTCTTTGTTCTTTTCTGTGCTTGACCCGCTTGGGCATCAGCGCCATCGGCGGACTCCTCGTCTTTATAGTCGCCCAGGTCGATCCAGACCTTGATGCCGATCACGCCCTGTGCGGTCCTGGCGGTCACGAACCCGTAATCAATATGCCGCCGAAGCGTCGACAACGGAATCGACCCGCGGCTGGCCTTCTCGGTGCGGGACATTTCTGCTCCGCCGAGCCGGCCCGAAAGCTGAATCTTGACGCCGTGAACCCCCGACTCCATCACCTGATCGAGAGAACGCTTGAGCGCCCGCCGGAAGGCGACCCGCTTCTCGAGCTGCTGGGCGATGTCCTCGCCCACCAGCACTGCGCTGCGATTGGCGTTGTTCAACTCGACGATCTTCACGTCCATTCGTCGGCCGGTCAGATCTTCAAGCTCCGCCTTCAATCGATCGACGTTCTGACCCTTCTGACCGATCAAAACGCCCGGCCGGGAGGTGTGAACATGCACCACGACGTTGTCGCGAGTCCGCTCGACGACGATCCGGGCGATTCCGGCCGCCTTGTTCTTGCTTTTGACGTGATCGCGAAGCTTCTTGTCTTCGACGAGCAGGTCGCCGAACTCCTTCTTCGTCGCATACCAACGGCTCCGCCACGGCTCGGTGATGCCGATGCGAAAGCCGGTGGGTCGAGTCTTCTGGCCCATGCTTGGGTCTTCCTGTGTCTGCGGGGCGGGCCGTCAGTTGAGTTCCGGGGCGTCGACCGCCACGTGAATGTGGGCGGTCCGCTTTTTGATCATGAACGCCATGCCGCGGGCACGTGGCTGAAGTCGCTTGAACATCGGGCCGCCGTCAACGCGGGCCTCGATGATCCGCAGACTCTCCACGTTCCTGGCCCCTCGGTCTTCGGCGTTCGCGACCGCACTGCGAAGCACCTTCTCGAGGAACCGTGCCCCACGGTTGTGAATGTACTTGAGCTGATTCAACCCTTCGCCGGCGGACTTCCCGCGAATCAGATCCGCGAACGGGCGGACCTTCGTCGCCGAGATGCGAGCGTGCCGGTGGGTTGCTCGAACGTGTGCCATGGGATGCGCTACGCTGTGTCTGGTCGTCTGATGCCCCGTCGTCTGATCGTTTGCCAGCCGCCTTCACGGCGACCGCGATCAGACCCCGCGTGCTACTTCTTGCCTTTGGCGCCGTGTCCGCGGAAGGTCCGGGTCGGAGAGAACTCTCCGAGCTTGTGTCCGACCATCTCCTCGGTCACGTAAACGTTGACGTGTTGCCGTCCGTTATGGACGAGGAACGTGTGCCCGACGAACTCCGGAGCGATCGTGCTGGCACGCGCCCAGGTCTTAATAGGGATTTTGGTCCCATCGCCGTTCTGCCGCTCGACTTTCTTAAGCACCTTCGCATCGACGAAGGGGCCTTTTTTGAGCGATCGGCCCATAGGTGTAAACTCGCTGCGCTTCGCGGTGACTGGTAAATGGGTCTCTGGCAGTGTTCCGGCCGGCCTCGACGGCGACCCGGAACCCTCGCGTCACACTTTCAGTTGTCCGTAGCGAACGCTCCGCCGACGGCGGACGATCGCCTTCTTGCTGGTCTTTCTCGGGTTCCGCGTCTTACCGCCCTTGGCGAGGACGCCGGTCGGGCTGCAAGGATGCCGTCCGCCGGAGCTGCGACCCTCGCCGCCGCCCATCGGGTGGGCGGTCGGGTTCATCGCAACGCCGCGAACATGCGGACGACGGCCCATCCACCGCTTCCGCCCGGCTTTGCCGAGCACGATGGCACTGTGTTCAGGAAACGACAAGGAACCAATCGTGGCTCGACACGAACTATGAACCCGCCGCACTTCTCCGCTCGGCAGCGTGATCTGCGCCCATTTACCATCGCGGGCATTGAGCACGGCATGCACGCCGGCGCTTCGACAGAGCTGGCCGCCCTTGCCGGGCCGCATCTCGATGTTGTGGATTTCCGTGCCGGGAGGAATGAACTCGAGCGGCATGCAGTTGCCGAGGTTCGGCTCGTTCCCGGGGCCGTTATGAATGGTGGCGCCGGCCTTCAAGCCATGCGGAGCCAGAATATAACTCTTCTCGCCGTCCGAATATTGAATCAGTGCGATCCGAGCCGAGCGGTTCGGGTCGTATTCGATCGCAACGACCTCGGCCGGAACACCGTCCTTCATACGGCGAAAGTCGATGATCCGGTAGATCCTCTTGTGACCGCCGCCGCGATGCCGAACGGTGATCTTGCCCTGGTTGTTTCGCCCGGAGTGCTTCTTCAGGCGGACGGTGAGCGACTTCTCGCGCTTCTTCTTCCGGTCGGTGATCTCGGAGAAGTCGCTAACGGAAGCGCCACGACGGCCTGGGCTGGTCGGTTTGTAAAATCGAATGCCCATGGAAGGAAGCTTTTTGCTGAGAGCTCTTGGCCGATCGCGTGATCTGCCACTGTTGTCCTGAGTTTCCGCAGCCGGTTTTCCGCTTCTGGCGAACAACCGACCGAGAACGGCATCCTAGAAGAACGCGATTCGATCTTCCTCGTGAAGCTCGACGATCGCCTTCTTCCAGTTCTTGGTGTGGCCGGACGACATCTTATGCCTGCGCGGCTTTCCCTTACGGTTCTGCGTACGCACCTTGCGGACGCGAACGCTCCACAATTCTTCGACGGCCTGCCGAATGTCGACCTTGTCGGCCTTCGGATGGACCTGAAACGTGTACGCGTTGTGACGCTCCGACAGCTCGGTTCCCTTCTCGGTGACGAGCGGTCGCAGGATGACCTGATACGGATTCAGCTGGATGTTGTCGGCGGCCATGGCAGCGGTCCCTTTTCTCCGATCCGGCGATGATCACGCGGCGGATTCGGCCTTTCCGTTGCGGCCGAGCAACCCGTCGAGCGCATCTCGCGTGATGACGAGATGCCGCTGGCGGAGGACGTTGTAAGCGTTCAATTCGGCGGCCGGAGCGACGAGGACCTTGTCGATATTCCGAGCCGATTTGTAGAGATCCGGGCTGTGGCCGGCGATGGTCAACAGGCAGCCCTGGCCGTACAGGCCGATCGCCTTGAACAGGTCGGCCATCGGCTTGGTTTTCGGCGCCTCGGCGGCCAATCCGTCGAGCACGACGGCCTGGTCATCGAGAAACTTGCTGAGCACGGCCATGCGGGTCGCCAGCCGGACGGCCTTCTTCGGCATCCGGTAGCTGAAGTCGCGAGGGACTTTGGCGAAGCTGTGTCCGCCGCCGCGACGGATGGGCGTTCGCTTGTTGCCCATACGGGCGCGCCCAGTCCCCTTCTGCCGGTACATCTTCGTCTTGCTGCCGGCCACCATCGCGCGGGACCGCGACTGCATCGTCCCGACGCGCTGGTTGGCCTCGTACATCACAACGACGTCGTGAAGCAACTGCTTATTGATGCCCGGAGCCAGTTCGGCCGGGTCGAACTCGTAGCGGCCGACATCGGCGCCGGTTCGGTCTTTGACGGGAATCGAAATTTTATCGGCCATGGCGTTGCTCCTCCGCTGCGGTACCGCTGTCGCTCCGAAGCGGGGGCTACTTCTTCTGGGGGGCCGGCTGCTTGAACCGGTTTTTATTGGTGTATCGAACCGTCACGTAGCCGCCGTTCGGGCCTGGAATCGCCCCGCGAACGAGCAGCACGTTGTTCTCGGCATCGACCTTGACGATCTTCAGATACCGAACGGTCCGCTGGGCGTTGCCGTGCTGCCCGGCCATCTTGAGGCCGGGAAACACACGCGACGGATCGGCCGAAGAGCCGATCGAGCCGACCTTGCGGTGAACCTTCTTCGTACCGTGCGCGGCACCCTGCCCGCTGAAGTTGTGCCGCTTCATCGCACCGGTATAGCCGCGACCTTTCGTCGTTCCGACGACGTCGACGTGATCGACTCCCTCGAAGTGGGCAACAGTCAGCGTTTGCCCCACCTCAAGACCGTGTTCCTCACCTTCCGTCCGAAACTCTTTGTAAAGCCGCTTGGGCTCGCAGCCCGCCTTTCCCGCAGCCTCGACGCCGGCCGCCTGCCGACTGCGCTGACGCTTGCCGCCGATCTCGGCAACATGCCCGCGCTCCGATCGCTTGGCGAGCCGACGCGGCTTATCGTCGAAGCCGAGCTGAACGCCCTCGTAACCGTCTCGATCTTTGGTGCGAACCTGCGTCACGAAGCACGGGCCGGCCTCGATGACGGTGACGGGAACGGCGTTCCCGGCGACATCGAAGACCTGCGTCATGCCGATCTTGCGGCCCAAAAGTCCAACGGGCATATCTCTGCCTCGCCTGTCCCCGATTCGGGGAAATCTTTTATGGCGCCCGCAAAACGGGACCGCCCCTGACGACAACCGCCCGCGACCAAGGCCACGGGCGGCCGCCTGAATATGCCTGACAACGACGGCAAGCACCGCCTGATCGCGACTGCTCGACCGGAGGCAAGCCGGGAAATCAACCCCCGCCTGCAGACGCCTTGATCTTGATGTCCACGCCAGCCGGAAGCGACAGCTTGTTGAGGGCGTCGATCGTCTTCCCGGTCGGCTGAATAATATCGATCAGGCGCTTGTGCGTCCGGATCTCGAACTGCTCGCGAGACTTCTTGTCGATGTGCGGACCCCGCAACACCGTGTACTTTTCGATCCGCGTCGGAAGCGGGATCGGACCATGCACGACCGCCCCCGTCCGCTTCGCCGTATCGACGATGTCGGTGGCCGATTGATCGAGAATAGAGTGATCGTATGCCTCCATCCGGATCCGAATTTTCTCCTGACCAGCCACCGAACCGCCCCTCCAGCAAGGTTTTACGCCATCCCTGCCGGGTCGGAAGACCGGGCGGAACGGGACATGCTATTGACAGCCAACAGTGTTGTCAAGCAACTGCAGCGACAACTGCTGCAGGCGAAGGCCGCGACAACGGCCCCGCAGCCGGAGCGTCCGGCCAAGAGACCCGAACAGGCTACACGCTCCTGAAAAAATCTCAACCGAACGGCATCGGAATTCGTCCGCAGTTTGCTGACGACGCTCGTTCGGGCGCGACGACCGCCATTTGACGGCGGTCGTCTCCCCCGTTTTTGCACCAAGCCATGCTAACCTAGCATTTCCTTCAAGACTGACGGTGGCGCCTCATCGTAGCGGGCGAATTCCATCGAATAACTGGCCCGGCCTTGTGACAGACTGCGAACCGCCGTCGAGTAACCGAACATCTGGGCGAGCGCCACCTCGCTCGTCAAGGCGACCAGATTGCCCCGTTGCTCCTGGTTGGTGATCATCGCCCGCCGCGACTGAAGATCGGCCTGAATGTTTCCGACGAAGTCGGGCGGCGTGACGACTTCCAGTCGCATTTTGGGTTCCAGCAGCGCGACGTCGGCGGCGCCGATCGCCTCGCGGACTGCCTGGGCGGTCGCCGCCTGGATCGCCAGCTCGGTCGTCTCGCCGTGGCGAACGTCGATCTCAAGCACCGTGAGCTTCACGTTCGTCAACGGATAGCCCACGATCCCGCCGGCGCGGGCTTCATCGAGCACCGTCTGTTCCGCCGCCTTCACGAATGCGCCGTCGACCGTGCCAGGCTTGACGGAATTCGCGACCGTGACCGGTTGATCGGCCGTATGCGGTTCGATCCGCAGGGTGATCTTCGCGTACTGGTTTGTTCCGGCGGCCTGCCGCTCGAAGTGTCCGTGACCTTCGATCGGGGTGCGAACCGTCTCACGGTAGCTGACCCGCGGCTTGTGAACGCGGACTTTCAACCCGAACTGCTTTTCCATCCGGTTTCGGATGATCTCCAGATGCAGTTCGCCCATGCCGCTGACGATCGTCTGGCCGGTTTCCTCGTTGATGCGGGCGTCGAACGTGGGATCCTGTTTCGCCAACCGTATCAGCGTGTCGGTCAGCTTCTTTCGATCGGCGCTCGACTCCGGTTCGACGGCCATGCTGATGACCGTCTCCGGAAAGGTGATGCTTTCGAGCAGGACCGGTCGATTTGCGTCGCACAGCGTATCGCCGGTGACGATGTCTTTCGGCCCGAACAGCCCGACGATGTCGCCCGGCCCGGCCGCGTCGATCTTGACCTTCTGCTTGGCCTGGACCTGCCACACCTGGTTGACGAGTTCCTTCGCACCCGTGCGAGGATTGAGCAAGCGACTGCCGCTTTTGAGCGTACCCGAGTAGAGCCGGTAGAAGTACAGGTCGCCGTGTTCTTCGGCGACGATCTTAAAAATCAGTCCGGCGACGGGTTCGGCCGGGTCGGCATTGCGAATCTGCGGTTCGTCGCGCTTTTTCGAGTTCGGATGTTCGCCGGTGACCGGCGGCACGTCGGCAGGACTCGGCAGATAATCGACGACGCCGTCGAGAAGGCGCTGCACGCCGATGTACCGCAACGAGGTTCCGCAGAACGTCGGATGCAACGCTCCGGCGAGCGCCCCCTGTCGCAGCAGCCGTCGGATGTCGGCGGCGGCGATCGTCTCGGTTTCGAGATACTGCTCCATCACGCCGTCGTCAAGCAGCGCGACCGTTTCCAGCAACTTGTGCCGCCATTCCGCGGCATGTTCGGCGAACGCTTCCGGGATTTCTCGCTCTTCGACGCTCGCCCCCTGACTGTCGACGTCGAAATAAAGCGCCCGCATTTCGACGAGATCGATGATCCCCTGGAAGGCGTCGGGATCGGGCGGCGAACCGGCGCCCATCGGAATCATCACGGCGATCGGCTGGCATTGGAGACGCTCGCGGATCTCCTCGAACGTCCTCTCGAAGCTCGCCCCAATTCGGTCCATCTTATTGATGAAACAGATGCGGGGAACATGGTACTTGTTCGCCTGGCGCCAGACCGTCTCGCTTTGCGCCTCGACGCCCTCGACGGCGCTGAAGATCACGACCGCCCCGTCGAGCACGCGCAGGCTGCGTTCGACTTCCGCCGTGAAGTCGACGTGTCCCGGAGTGTCGATCAGGTTGATGGTCTTGTCCCGCCAATGGCAGGTGACCGCCGCCGAGTAGATCGTGATCCCGCGTGCGGCTTCTTCGGGATCGAAGTCGGTCTCGGTCGTGCCTCGATCGACCTCGCCCATCGCGTGGGTCGCTTTGGTGTAGTAGAGGATTCGCTCGGTCGTCGTCGTTTTGCCCGCATCGATGTGCGCGATGATGCCGATGTTGCGAATGTCTTCGATGGCGTGGGGCATGATGAGAATCGAGGACTCGAAGGGAGCGATCGAATCCGAGGGACTGCAATCCCTCGGATTCATGGCCGTGTTATGACCGAAACCGAGAAATCGGACAACGGAATGCAAACGACGCCGCCGCGGGA
>JBAQZJ010000595.1:0-2120 GCA_049790855.1 Planctomycetaceae bacterium
ACAATGTTCGTTTAGCCGCGACCGTCAGGGAGCGCGTTTCAACCGATTTTTCCGTAGCACGATGACCGACTCCACACTCCCGAACCGCAACGTCTCACCTGCGCCGGGCGATGCCCCCGCCGCACTCACCCCGCGCCAGGTCGTCGCCGAGCTGGACCGGCACATCGTCGGCCAGGACGCCGCGAAGCGGGCGGTCGCGATCGCGCTGCGGAATCGCTGGCGGTGGAACCGGCTCGATCCCGAAGCCCGTAAGGACGTCACGCCCAAAAACATCTTGATGATCGGCCCCACCGGAGTCGGCAAGACCGAGATCACCCGCCGGCTGGCCCGCATCGTCGAAGCGCCGCTCGTCAAGGTCGAAGCGTCGAAGTACACCGAGGTCGGCTACTACGGCCGCGACGTCGAAAGCATGATTCGCGATCTCGTCGAAGCGTCGATCACGCTCGTCACCCGTTCGAAGCGCGTCGAAGTCGAGTTCCAGGCGCAGAAGCGGGCAGAGGAGCGCCTGCTCGACCTGCTGTTGCCGGGCATCGCCGGCAGTTCGAAGGCGGATGAGGCGAACGACGGACCGGAAGAGGTGGGGGAGCAACGAGGCGGCGAAGTTCGCGAAGCGGCGCGAACGAGCACCCGAGAGAAGTTTCGCGATCTGCTCCGAAACCAATTGCTCGAAGACCGCAAGGTCGAACTGACGACCGAACAACGACAGTCGCCGGTGCATGTCCTCGGCGGGGCCGGCATGGAGCAGATGGAAGTCGACTTTCAGAGCATGTTCGAGCGGCTGGTTCCCAAACAGCACCGCCGACGCACGCTGACCGTCGCCGAGGCCCGCGAAATCCTCGTCGAACAGGAAATCGAGAGCCTGATGGACAAGGAAGCCATCCAGGAAGAGGCCGTCCGCAAGGCGGAAGCCGACGGCATCGTGTTCATCGACGAGATCGATAAAATCTGCGGTCCCGAACAGAGCCAGGGACCAGACGTCTCGCGGCAAGGCGTTCAACGCGACCTGCTGCCGATCGTCGAAGGCACGTCGGTCCAGACCCGTTACGGCCAGGTACGGACCGACCACGTCCTGTTCATCGCGGCCGGTGCGTTTCACAAGTCGAAGCCCAGCGACCTGATGCCCGAGCTTCAGGGGCGGTTTCCGATTCGCGTCGAGCTTTCGGACCTGACGCGGGACGACTTCCTGCGTATCCTGACGGAGCCGAAATCGGCGCTCGCCATGCAGTACCGGCAGTTACTGGCGACCGACGGCGTCGACCTGCGGTTCACCGACGACGGCCTCGCCGCGATCGCCGAGATGGCGTATCGCGTCAACCAGAGCACGCAGAACATCGGCGCCCGCCGGCTGCACACGATTCTCGAAAAACTGCTGGAAGACGTGAGCTTCGCCGCCCCGGACGCCGCCGACGCCGTCACGATCGACGAGGCCTATGTGAAAGACAAGCTGGCGGCGATCGCCGAGGACGACGACCTGAGCCGGTTCATTTTGTGACGCGCATCTCTGAATTTGCGTACTCGGAGGGCTGACGCCCCCCGCTCGCCTGACTTTTGATCTCCTTTCTTCATGCTCAATCCCGAACAACATTTTCGGCGGATCTGGAACGCGGTGCGAATCGAGCGGTCAATGCCGTACTCGCTGTTCACCTTCGGTCAGACCGATCTGCCGTATTACCTCGTCGTCGGCGCCGAGAATGCCGGCGAGCCGGTCGGGCTGACGAAGGGCGAGGTCTCGATCACCCGACCGGCGATTCTGACGCCCGACAACGTTCAGCCCGAGTTCCGCGGCTTCTTCGAGCAGGACGAAGGCAACATGGTCGACTTCCTGCTCGCACGGGGGATGAGTTTCCCGCACCTCAAGTTCTCGAATCGCAGCGGGACGCCCGATCTCGTCTCCGACAGCGTCGAAGAAATCGTCGTCCGCTTGAAGAAGCGGCTCGACAACGACGAGGAGGATCGCGTCGCGATTCTGACGGCCCCGCACGGCTTCGGCGGGCTGGCCCTCATCAAGTATGCGATCGAAAAAGCCGTAGAGAGCGCTCCGGGAAACATCCAGGAACTCCGCGAACGCGGGTTGTTACCATGATGTTCGGCACGCTCCCTGACGGTCGCGGCTAAACGGA
>JBAQZJ010000596.1:0-4296 GCA_049790855.1 Planctomycetaceae bacterium
CCCGGCCCCTCTCCCCAGGGAGAGGGGAGACGAGCGCGCGATCGCTCGGGAATCGCCGCCGCGGTTGTCGAACACGTAGTAGACCGGCTCGGCGTAGCGGCTTTTCGCATGGGTCTCGTTGCTGACGAGCGGCTTGACGCGACGACCGGTCGCGCGGCGGAACGGGGGTCCGTAAATCGACGAATGCCCTGCGCGGTCGCCTCGTCGACGTGCCGGCACCTCGACGCGAACGAACCCGGCCTTCTCGAAGAACGGGTTGACGCGCCCCATCTGCGCCAGCGTTTCGATCCACGGGAACGGGCAGGCGCGACAGCTTCGCCGCACGAACGCCGTCGCGAGACCCGCACCGCGATAGGTCGGATGCAGCACGACGCGGGCGAGCGTCACGAGTTGCCGGTTCAGGCTGCGGATCGTCAGTCGCGACCAGCGTCCGCTGCGACCGAAGTAGCGGTTCCGTCCGGCGAGCGACAGGGGTGCGGTGGTGAACACGCAGATGCCGACCGCGCGGTCGCCGTGCCACAAGACGGTGACGAACCGCACGCCGCCGACACGGTGCGACCGGTAATGCCACCGAGCGAAATACGGCCAGTCGCGAGCCGTTCCGGTCGTGATTTCGAGTTCGTCGAGGAAGCTGAGCATGGCGTGCTTGGTGGCTGGTGAGCGGTGGACTGGTGAGTGGTGGCGTGAGGCGAGCGGGGGGCGTCAGCCCCCCGAGGCGTCCGATGGTGCCTGCCGCCCTTGGCTCCCCTCTCCTTGGGGAGAGGGGTCAGGGGTGAGGGGAGTGATTGCGGCCGCCTTGCCCGTTGCACCGCACCGTCAGCGGCGGATTTGGAACGATGACGAGGAATGATCGAAGCGTCAGGGCAACCCCTCACCCCTTGCCCCTCTCCCCAGAGGAGAGGGGAACTGGAACTGGGCGATTCTTCGGCGCTTCGGGCATTTGTCAGCACCTCGATCCACCCGTCGTGGTCGCAGCGCACATGCACGTCGGGCGACAGGTCGGCGATGACGTCGTCGTGACAGGTCGCGACGAGGATGCCGATGCCCGTCCGGTCGCACTGGCGACGCAGATTGAACGCGACGACCTTCGCCAGCGTGCGATCGAGCGACGCGGTGAACTCGTCGACGGCGAGCCACTGCGGCCCTTTCGCCAGCGCCGCCGCCAGACGGAACCGCCAGCGCTCGCCGTCGCTCAATTCACACGGACGCCTCAGCATCAGTCGCGGCTCGGCCAGTCCGCACGACGACAACAGCGCCGTCGCCCGCTCGAAATCGAGGCCGAGCGCGTCGATCGTCGCGCGATCGGCGAGTTCGATCGACTCCGGACGCAGCAGGAGATCGCCACGCTGCTCCAGATTCGCGACCACGGCGCCGAGCAGGCTCGACTTGCCCGAGCCGCTCGGTCCCGTCAGTGCGACGACCTGTCCCGGTTCGACCGGCAGTTCCAGATCCTGCGCCACGACGTGCGGCCGTTCCGCGTCGCTCAACCCGAACTGATCGGCGACCAGCGACGTATACAGCGTGCGACGCCGCGGTCGGAGGGGCCAGGTGATGGTGAGGTGCATGGGAAGTAGGAAGTAGGAAGTAGGAAGTAGGAAATGGGAAATGGGAAATGGGAAATGGGAAATAGTGAGTAGGTGGTGGGGGCGTGTTGCGGGCGCGTGAGCCGCTCCCTTGAGGGAGCGCTTCGTTCGTCAATGCGGTAAGCGCACGTGCGTTTCGAGGTCGTGGGTGGCGACGAGTTCGTCGAGATCGGGACGGACGGCGTCCCAGCGGTCGGGTGCGACGACCAGCGTCACGCGGACCTGGGCGTCGTCGTCGTTCGATGACGCCGCAGGAAGCTCCGGCAACGGCGCCAGCAGCAGGTCGTTCAGCTCGGCCGCGTCGAAGCCGGTCAGCGTCGCGTCGAGGTCGGGCAGGTCCGACAGTTCAGCGAGCAGTTCGTGCAGCTTGTCGTCGTCCCACGTCGAACCGACGGCGGCATTGTTCAACGCGACGTTGAGCGCCTTTTCCTTCGACAACGGCAGGTCGACGACGACGCATTCGATCTCCAGGGCGCCGCGATCGGTGAGCACGGCGACCCGCTGGTGCCCCGCGACGACGTGCCCGGTGCGTTCGTTCCACACGACCGGCTGAACGAGATCGAACTCGTCGATCGACCGCGCCAACCGCCGATAACCGGGACTGCCGGGCGTCAACGGCTTGCGAGGGTTGTACGGCGCGGGACGTAGCTGCGCGACAGGAAGCGTGCGGAGGTGCATGGGGGTGGAAGTAGGAAGTAGGAAGTAGGAAGTAGGAAGTAGGAAGTAGGAAGTAGGAAGTAGGAAGTAGGAAGTAGGAAGTAGGAAGTAGGAAGTAGGAAGTAGGGGGCGTGTTGCGGGTTCGTGAGCCGCTCCCTTCAGGGAGCGTTCCGACGGGTCGTTTCGCGGCGTCGCGTGGAAGGCCCGAAGCGGGCGCGGAGGTCGTCTGTGACTTCCGCGATGCCGTCGCGGATGTGCGACGAACGCTCGCCGAGTGATATCGCGATCCGCTCGACCGGCCAGCCGGCGACTTCCTTGAGCGTCAGCATCGCCAGCCGACGCCACGCCTGGGGGTCGTCGCGGGCGTATTCGCTGTCGATCTCGTCCCAGAACCCCCTGCCCCGACGCGGCAGCAGCACCTTCTGGCCTTTCCGATTCATCACCGACATGGCATTCTCCCCAAAGCGAACGTGCGGCCTCGACAATTCGACGACCATTGCCGCACACTCGCTAAGGGAGCGCCCCCGACGGAAGAGGAATTCGAAGGTTCGTCACCGGAAAACCGAAGATGTTTGTGAATGCTGTTTGCGAATGAAACCGCTCGGCGAGCGGCAGCCGGCGTCGCAGGCACGGCCAATGAATGGAAAATGAACCACGAAGAGCACCAAGGGCACGAAGAAAGCAGGGAGGACAGGTTTTCGACTCGCGTCGCGATCTCTTTGTGTTCTCCGTGTCTTCGTGGTTCAATTCCTGCCATTCGACCTGCGTGTTTTCTAAAACTCTCCGGCAGACCAGCCGGCCCGACGAATGATGACTGAACGACTGGCATTTCCGTCGCGGTATGCGAAGCAGGCCCTGTTCGCCGGGATCGGGACCGACGGGCAGGCGGCGCTGTCTCGGTCCCGCGTGTTGATTTGCGGTTGCGGGGCGACGGGGGGCGTGATTGCCGAGACGCTGGCGCGGGCGGGCGTCGGTTTCCTGAGAATCGTCGATCGCGACTTCGTCGAACTGAGCAACCTGCAACGGCAAGTCCTGTTTGACGAGCGTGACGCGATCGAGCAGACGCCCAAGGCCGTCGCGGCAGGCGAGCGACTGCGAGCGATCAACAGCGAGATCGAGATCGACGCCGTCGTCGCCGACGTGGGGCCGGAAAACGCTCTCTCACTGGCCCGCGGTTGCGACCTGCTGCTCGACGGGACCGACAACTTCGAGACGCGGTTCCTGCTCAACGACGCGGCGCTCGACACCGGCACGCCATGGATCTACAGCGGCGTCATCGGCGGCCACGGGCAGACGATGACCGTCTTGCCCGGCGAGACGGCGTGCCTGCGCTGTCTGATCGAAACGCCGCCCGATCCCGGTGCGACCGAAACCTGCGACACGGCCGGCGTGATCGGGCCGGCGGTCCATGCGATCGCGTCGCTCGCCGTCGCCGACGCTTTCAAGATTCTGATCGGCCGCCGCGACCTGATCCGTCCGCGACTGTTGATGTGCGACGTCTGGCAGGGCACGCTGCGCGAGGTCGACACGACGCCATTACGGGCCGGCGGCGGGTGTGCCGCCTGCGGTCGCGGCGAGCGGGCGTGGCTGCACGGCGTCGCCGGCTCGCGGGCAGCGGTCCTCTGCGGTCGAAACGCGGTGCAGATTACGCCCGGCGAGACGATCGAGCTTGATCTGGGCGCGGTCGCCGATCGGCTGGCGGCGTCGGGCACGGTGAAGCGGACGCCGTATCTGGTGCGCGTCTCGGCGACCGAACCGCGCTGCGAATTGACCGTCTTCCGCGACGGTCGGGCGATCGTCCGAGGCACCGAAGATCTCGCCGCCGCCCGGTCGATCTACACCCGCCTCGTCGGGCTGTGACCAACCAGAGAGCCGCCAGAACTGTCGCCTTTCGCTCCGCGAAAGGGCGTTCTTTCGCGGAGCGAAATTCGACAAACCGGCGTAAGATGCGTCAAGGACCGGCGTTGCGTCACCGCTTCCCAGCGTTTTCCTGATGGCAGGGCGACGTTCGACCCTGTAGACGAATCGCTTCAAACGCCGGGTGGTCGTGCATGGC
>JBAQZJ010000597.1:0-1619 GCA_049790855.1 Planctomycetaceae bacterium
GTCCCATTCTTTCTCGAAGCGAGCGAGCGACCAGTCGGCGTACTTCCGGTGACTCGCCGACCAGGGCGCTTTGTCCCCCTTCACGACGACGAACGAGCTCGTGAAGGCGTCGTCGATCGGCCCTTGCAGCCCGTGACGCTTACGCAGGTCGGGATTCGAGGCGAACTCGCGCGATTCGTCGTAGTTCAGCAACCGCCAGCCGTCGCCCGATCGCAAGTAGTAGGCGTCGGGCAGCAATCCATCACCGGCGTCTCGCAGCGCGAGTCGGTCGCCGTCGATTTCGGCGATTTCGGCGACGTCGCGAGAAAGCCGCAGTGCAGCAACGTTCTCCGTGGTCACGACGGCCGTCGCACCGTCGTCGGCGATCGCTGCCTCGACGACTGCGGCGTCGTACTGCTCCGCCAGCTCTTCGATCGTGACCCAGCCGCAACGGTTGTACTTCGTCGTAGGCGTCGTGAAGCGGATGTTCTTGCGGGCCGACGGCAGCGGGCGACCCGCTTCGGCGTGCTCAGCCAGAAACGCCTGGAAGGCTTTCTCGGCTTCCGGCGTGAAATCGTGACCGATGTTCTTGCCGAGAATGAACTCGATCTCGACGCCCAGCGGATCGGCGGCTTCGAGCATCGTCGTGCTGGCGAGCAGTTGCTTGTCCTGGTCGCCGCCGTAGGTGACGAACGGAACGTTCGCGGCGTTCATCGCGTAGTTCACGCTGTCGTAGATCGAAAGCGTCGCGTCCTGGTGCGGCGGGAGCTTGTCTTTGCGGTTGGTGTAGCCGTACAGGTCGACGAAGCCCGCCCCTGCGCCGGCGGCGACCCACTGGTCGGGGTGATGCAATCCGAGATGCCAGGCCCCGGCGCCGCCCATCGAGAATCCCCACAACACGATGCGCCGGTCGTCGATGCGGACCCGCTTGCGAACGTCGGCGATCGCTTCGAAGACGTCGGTCTCGCCCGCCCAGCGGAACGCATTGTTCCCGCGACCGTAGACGTCGAGCTGAACGTAGTCGCGGCTCGTCGGTTTCTTGCCCTCGAAACCGGCGATGAACGTCGCCTCGGTCATCGTGCCGTTGCGACCATGCAGCACGACGTACAGCGGCCAGCGTTTCGAGTCGCCAGCGTCATATCCGTCGGGCAGCGTCAGCGCGTACGGCTGCACGCTGCCGTCGACCCTGGAAACGTATCCCAGAGCGACACCGCCGGGCTGCGTCGCCCAGTCGGCCTTTCCGCCCTGCATCGCCTTCGCCCGCGCTTCGCCGAGATCGAGCACCTGTGATGTTTTTGCGACGTAATCGGGTTTGTGGAACTCGTCGTGCCGACGGATCCACTCGGCCGCCTTTGCGCAGACGGCGACGTCGGCGAGCGATTCCAGAGACTTCCCGCTGACGAGAAGAGGCGCAAGTTGATCCTGCAGCGCCTTCGTCCGCGCTTCGAGCTTCGTTCGCTCGGCGTCGGGGATGTCGGCGGCGGAAACGCTCAGGCAGGCGGTGGCGATCAGTCCGAAGGCGACGAGTCGGGGCATGGGTGGTTCCAGCGGGGAAGGCAGTTGTTGTGGCGTGGCCACTTCGTTGCGGCGTGGTCTCCCGGCCGTGCCGCGTTCCGTTCAGAGCCGCGACCGTCAGGAAG
>JBAQZJ010000598.1:0-1792 GCA_049790855.1 Planctomycetaceae bacterium
ACCTGCGGCTGCTCGAGGCCGTGCTCGTGCCCAAGGGCTACGACGTGGTGTCGGTCGGCACCGGCACCGAGGCGCTGGCCGAGGCGGCCCGCGGGGTCGACCTCGTGCTGCTCGACGTCCACCTCCCGGACATCTCTGGCTTCGAGGTGTGCCAGCGGCTGCGCAGCGATCCGGCGACGGCCGCCCTCCCGATCGTGATGGTCACCGCGACCGCCACGGACGAGCGGCTGGAGGGCCTCGAGGCCGGCGCCGACGACTTCGTGCCGAAGCCGTTCAACCAGGCCGAGCTGCTGGCGCGCGTCCGCTCGCTCCTGCGGGTGAAGCGCTATCACGACGAGCTCGTCGCCCACCGGGTGAAGCTGGCCGAGCAGCTGGAGGCACAGGAAGCCGAGATCGACCACCTCAACGAGCTGCGCCGGTACCTCCCAGAGACCGTCCTCGAGGCCCTCAGCCACGACGACACGCTGCTCGAGCCCCACCGCAACGACGTCGCCGTCCTGTTCGCCGACCTGCGGGGGTTCACCCTCTTCGCCGGCACGGCCGAGCCGGAGGAGGTCATCGACGTCCTGCGCGACTACCACACCATGGTCGAGCGCCACGTCCACGAGAGCGGCGCCACCGTCGGCCACTTCGCGGGCGACGGAGTGATGCTGTTCTGGAACGACCCCATCCCCTGTGACGACCCCGCCGGGCGGGCCGTGCGCACGGCTCTGCGCCTCGTCGAGGACATCGGCGTGCTGAACGAGTCGTGGCGCCGCCTCGGCTACTCGATCGGCGTGGGCATCGGCGTGGCCAGCGGTTACGCCACGATCGGGATGATGGGCTTCGAGGGCCGCTACGAGTACTCCGCCCTGGGGCCCGTGGTGAACCTCGCCTCCCGCCTCTCGGACGAGGCGCGCGACGGGCACACGATCCTCATCAACCAGCGGGTCCATGCGCTGCTCGAGGACCGGCTGACGGCCGAGGAGCTGTCCGAGGGCCTGGTGCTCCCGGGCTTCCCGGGCCCCGTCACGGCCTGGCACGTCGAGCGCCTCGACGACCTGGCCCTCGTGGGGTGAACCTCCTCGGCCGGATCTTCGGCCCCAGCCTCGGGACCCGCTTGGGCGCCGGCGACCTCGACACGGAGCTCGGCGATCGCGGCCACCGCTCGGAGCTCGTGGAGTTCCGGCTCGTCGCGGCGCCGCTGTTCATCGGGGCCGGAGCCCTTGGGCTCGTCGCCACCCTGATCACCGTCACGTCCGCCGACCCGATGCCCGGCTTCCGTCCGTTGCCGGTCAGCCTGATCGCCGTGGGCGGCCTCGTCGTGGGGTCGGCGATCGCCACCACGCGCTACGTGACCCGGGCCTGGATGATCCACCTATGCGGGGCGTTCGCCTGCGGGGCGTCGACGTTCGCCAGCTACTGGAGCGGCCCGTCATTCGGTCCCTACGGCGCCATCTTCCTGATCCTGACGGCAATCGCACTCGTCATGTTCCTCGATCGGCGCGGATCGCTCGTCTTGCTCATCCTCATCGGGATCTCCTCCGCCGTGCTGCTGGCCGTCCACCACCCGACGCCCTCGCCGGTGTCGCGCTGGATCCTCCTCGTCGGCGTCTGCGCGGTGGGCGCGGCGACCGTGGACGCCCTGATCGGGCGCCTGGCCGAGACGACCCGAGCCGAGGCGGTGGCCCGTCGGGCGGCCGAGACGGCCCGGGACGAGGCCGACACGAGCCGGGTCCTGATGGAGGAGGCGAGCCGGCACAAGTCCGAGTTCCTGGCCAACATGTCGCATGAGCTGCGCACGCCGCTAAAT
>JBAQZJ010000599.1:0-6812 GCA_049790855.1 Planctomycetaceae bacterium
CTCCCCATCCTCGACCCGGCCGGCGTCCCCAGCGACGATCAAGGCCACCTCTCCCCGGACCCGCCGAGCGAGCCTCGGCACGCCGGACCAGACGAACCCGGTCTCCGGCGACACCTCGATCCGAACGCTCCGGCAGGCCGTGCCCGCCGCAAGCGATCGGCCCCGAAGACGCTCGCCGCCCCGGTCACGACCGGCCGGCGAGCCACCACGACCCCGAAGACGCTCGCCTTCCGCAAGCGGTTCTTTCCCAAAGTCACCGAAAAGGAATGGAGCGACTGGCGCTGGCAAAGCCAGCACCGCATTCGCACCGTCGAGCAGATGGAGCAGATGCTGCACCTCTGCCCGGAGGAGCGCGAGGGACTCGTCGGCACGGGCAAGCTGCTCGCGGTCGGCGTCACCCCCTACTACATGAGCCTGCTCGACCCGGACGAAGCCGACCAACCGCTGCGGCGGACGGTCATCCCCCGGTCGGACGAGTTCGTGCGGACCTACGGCGAGGCCGACGATCCGCTTGGCGAAGACGGGCACAGCCCCGTGCCGGGCCTCGTCCATCGCTACCCCGACCGTGTCCTGCTGCTGGCGCTCGACTTCTGCTCGACGTATTGCCGGTACTGCACCCGCAGCCGGGTCGTCGGCAACGGCGAGGTCGTCAGCAGCAAAGAGCGCTACGAGCGGATCTTCGACTACCTGCGGAAGACCCCGCAGGTGCGCGACGTGCTTATCAGCGGCGGCGACCCCCTCGCGCTCGGCGAGGAAAAGCTCGACTGGCTGCTGAAGAACCTGCGGGAGATTCCGCACATCGAGTTCGTCCGCATCGGCACGAAGATGCCCGCGGTCCTGCCGCAGCGCATCACCCCGCAGCTGTGCCGGGTGCTCAAGCGGCATCACCCGCTCTGGATGAGCATCCACTTCCTGCACGAGAGCGAATGCACGCCGGAAGCCGCCCGCGCCTGCGGCCGGCTCGCCGACGCCGGCATTCCGCTCGGAGCGCAGACGGTGCTGCTCAAGGGCGTCAACGACAGCGTCGACGCCATGAAGGCGCTGTTCCACAAGCTGCTGATGATGCGAGTCCGCCCGTACTACATCTACCAGTGCGATCCGATCAGCGGCAGCGGTCACTTCCGCACGCCGGTGTCGAAGGGACTGGAGATCATCGAGGGGCTGCGCGGCCACACGACCGGCTACGCGGTTCCGCACTACGTGATCGACGCCCCCGGCGGCGGCGGGAAGATCCCGCTCATGCCGAACTACGTCGTCGGCCGCGACGGAGACGATCTCCTCCTGCGGAACTTCGAGCAGGGGAAGGTCTACCGGTATCCGGACCCGGTTTGACCGACGTCGTTTCGACCACGGAACGCGCGAACGAAGCGTTAGCCGTCGGGCTTGCCCGACGTGCGCGCCGGCCAAGGCCGACGGCTAACGCCTTTGCGCACTCCGTGGTTCCCGCTTCCCCTTTGGCTCGCATGCCGATGAGCCTCGCCACGCTTCCGGTCGTTCCGAACGGCCTCGACGACTCCCAAGACTTCCTCTGCGCCCGTTGCAGCCGCCGGCAACAGACCTGTTGTCAGCAGACCGACATCGTGCTGACGGCGGGCGACGTCGCCCGCGTCGCCGCGCATGTCGGTCACTCCGACTTCATCGAATCCCGACCGGCGGGCAGCGCCGAGTACGCCGACCAGGACGACGACCCGACCTGGCGCGACGCGACGTTCCGCGCCGACGGCACCCGCCGCGTCGTCAAGCATCGCGAGAACGGCGACTGCACGTTCCTCGGCTCGACCGGCTGCACGCTGCCGGGCGACGTCCGGCCGCTCATCTGCCGGCTGTTTCCGTTCGAATACACCGAGGCCGGCCTTCACGCCGAGCCGGCGGCCGGCTGCCCGCGACACCTGCTACCGCCGGGGATCGATTTGTTCGACACCCTCGGGATGAAACGCAGTGACGCAGAACGCTGGCACCAGCAACTTTACGACGAGTTGCGAAGCGACCTGACCTGACCCGCCGGCCGCAGCCGGCGGGCTTTGACAGCCCTCACAGATCCCCTACTTCCCATTTCCCACCTCCCAAATCCCACCTCCCCTCCCCCATGCTCATCGGCCTGACCTACGACCTTCGCTCCGAATACCTTGCCGCCGGGTACGGCGAGGAAGAGACCGCCGAGTTCGACCGCGAAGAGACGATCGACAGTCTCGCCGGAGCGCTGGAGCGGCTCGGACACCGCGTCGATCGCATCGGCAACGCGAAGCAGCTCACACAGCGACTTGTCGCCGGCGACCGCTGGGATCTCGTGTTCAACATCTGCGAGGGGCTTCGCGGTCTCGGTCGTGAAGCCCAGGTGCCGGCGATCCTCGAACTCTACGAGATCCCGTATACGTTTTCCGACTCGCTGGTGATGGCCGTCAGCCTGCATAAGGGCATGACGAAGGCCGTCCTCCGCGACGCCGGCGTTCCGACGCCGCGTTACCGTGTGATCACTTCCCCTGACGAAGCCGACGGCACGGCGACCGACGGACAGGATCTCGCCTTTCCGGTCTTCGCCAAGCCCGTCGGCGAGGGAACCGGCAAGGGCGTCACGCCGGCCTCGAAGGTGACGGGCCTCGACGACCTGTGGCCGACCTGCGAGCGACTGCTGGCACAGTTCGAACAACCGGCGCTCGTCGAAGAGTTCCTGCCGGGCCGCGACTTCACGGTCGGACTTGTCGGTACCGGTTCCGAGGCGACCGGGATCGGCACGCTGGAGATCGTCCTGCTCGATTCCGCCGAGCCGGAGGTCTACAGCTACGTCAATAAGGAGAAGTGCGAGGAACTCGTCGAATACCGGCCGGTCGATGGGCAGCGCGACCTGGAAGTTGCGATGGCGGAACAGATCGCGCTCTCCGCCTGGCGCGCTCTCGGCGGCCGCGATGCGGGCCGGGCCGACCTGCGGAGCGACGCGAACGGCAAGCCGCAGTTCATCGAAGTCAATCCGCTCGCCGGCCTGCACCCGCAACATTCTGACCTACCGATGATCGGCACGGCCGTCGGCATGCCGTATGATGAGTTGATCCGGACGATCGTCGATTCTGCGGGAAAACGCATCGAGGCGAAAAGGAAATGAACCACAAAGGCACGAAGGACACGAAGTGATTTCTCGGACAGGCGCACAGAACGCCAGGACGTGCAGGCGAGACCTCCTTCTTCACTTTGCGATCTTGGCGCCCATGCGAGAGGCGTTTCTTCTCACTTCGCGTCCTTCGTGCCTTTGTGGTTCGTCTCCCTCGAATGTTCGTCACCATCCTGCACAACGCCGTCGCCGACGATGCTCCTGCCGATGAGCGGGACGTGCTCGTCCAGGTCGAGGCCGTCTCGGCGGCGCTCCGCACGCTCGGTCACGAGCCGGTCGCAGTGCCGGTGACGCTCGATCTCGCCGCGCTCGCCGGTCGGCTCACGGAGCTGCGGCCGGCGGTCACCTTCAACCTCGTCGAGGCGCTGGGCGGAACCGACCGTCTGGCCCCCGCCGTCCCGCTGCTGCTCGAATCGCTGGGCGTTCCGTTCACCGGCAACGAAGCCGATGCTCTCTACGTCACCAACAGCAAGCGGCTGACGAAGGAACGGTTTACGGCGACGAACATTCCCACACCCCCCGCCGTCTACGTCGATGGCGGATCGACGGAACTCGTCGGCTCGGTCCGCGAGATGTTTCCCGGTCGCTTTCTCATCAAGGCGGTTTACGAACACGCCTCGTTCGGCATGGAGGACGATGCGGTGATCGACGCCGCGTCGCAGACGGAACTCCTCGCGGCCGTCCGCGGGCGGTGCGAGCGGTTCGGCAAGCCGTTCTTCGCCGAGCGATTCATCGACGGCCGCGAGTTCAATCTGAGCGTCCTCGACCGCGGCGACGGGACGCCGGACGTGCTGCCGCCCGCCGAAATCACCTTCGACACGTTCCCACCAGACAAGCCGCGAATCGTCGGCTACGCCGCGAAGTGGGACGACGGTTCCTTCGAGTATCACCAGACTTCGCGCCGGTTCGGCTTCCCGGTGGAAGACATACTGCTTCTTGACCGGCTTCGCAACCTCGCAATCGATTCGTGGCGTGTCTTGTGCCTTCGCGGCTACGCCCGCATCGATTTCCGCGTCGACGAAACGGGCCGCCCGTGGGTCATCGAGGCGAACGCGAATCCCTGTCTCTCGCCTGACGCCGGCTACGCCGCGGCACTGGCGAACGCGGGCATTGCCTATGAGGAGGCGATTCGCCGGATCGTCACCGCCACGGGTGGACAAGAAAGGGCGAACCGCGGATAACGCGGGATCGGGCCGCGCCGGGCGATCCATGCAGAATTCCCCCTGCGCCGCCTGCCACCGAGGCCGCAACATGGACTTGCTCGACCGCCTGCTGGGGCATGATGCATGGACGACGCGGCATCTTCTGCTTCGCTGCCGGGAATTGGCGGAAGACCAGCTCGACCAGCCGTTCGACATCGGGCACCGGACGGTACGGGCGACGCTGCTCCACGTCATCCGGAACATGGAGGTCTGGAGCGACCTGATGTCGGGCGTACCCGTGCGGCCCAGTCCCGACAAGGAGCCGGGCGGAACGACGGTCGCCGGCTTGATCGAACGACTGGACCGTGCCGCGGCCGACCTCGCGGCGGTCGCCAAGCCGATCGCCGCAGCGGGACGCTGGGATGCACGCTGGGTCGATCACCTCGACGACCCGCCCCGGGAGAAGAGTTACGGAGGCGCGATCGCACACATCATCACGCATAGCATGCATCATCGCGCCCAATTGCTGTACATGCTCCGCCGGATTGGCGTACAAGACCTGCCGGAGGGCGACGTCCTGAGCTGGGAGTCACGGGAAGGCGGTTTGAACGCGCCCTGACGGTCGCAGATAGCCCTGACGGTCGCAGATAAACGTTGCCTCCTTTGCGTCCTTCGCGCCTTTGCGAGAGACTGGCGTCTTCCTTCGTGCCCTTCGCGTCTTCGTGGTTCACCTTCCAAGCCGATCGCCTTCATGTTCCGTGTCCGACGCATCTTCGACGACGTCCTGCCGGTGAACCGGGCGTCGATCGCCGAAGTCCAGACGATTCTCGCCGAGCAGTTTCCCGGTGTTTCGACCGAGGAGATCGCCGCGCTGCCGAACCGGCTGCACAATCCGTTCGTCAAACGGTTCCGCACGATTCTCTATGTCGCCGAGAACGGTCGGCGGAAGGTGCTGGGCTTCGCGCTCGTGCTGCACGAGCCGGAAATCCATTTCTGCTACCTCGACTATCTCGCCACGGCGAAAGGCGTCGTCGGCCGCGGCATCGGGGCGGCGCTGTACGAACACGTCCGCGACGAATCGCACGGTCTGGGGGCGAAGGGCCTGTTCTTCGAGTGCCTGCCGGATGAGCCGGGACGCTGCAAAGATCCCGCCGTCCGCGAGGCGAACGCCCGCCGGCTGAAGTTCTACGAACGCTACGGCGCCCGACCGATCATCGGCACGGCCTACGAGTCGCCGATCGACGGCGGAACGGCCGACAACCTGCCGCACCTCGTCTACGACAGCCTCGACGGCGAGACGCCGCCGCCGGCCGACTTCGTCCGGCAGGTCATGCGGGCGGTGCTCGAGCGCAAGTACCGGCATCTCTGCCCGCCGGAGTACGTCGAGAAGGTCGTCGCCAGCGTCGAAGACGACCCCGTCCGGCTGCGCGACTATCGCTACGTCAAAAAGAAGATCCCACGACCGGCACGGGCGTTCGTGCGGCGGATGGTGATGGTCGTGAACGACCGGCACCACATCCATCACGTCCGCGAAAAGGGCTACGTCGAATCGCCGACGCGCATCAAGGCGATCGACGGCGACCTGATTCTCGCCGGCCTCGCCGAGCCGATTCCCCCGCGACACTACGACGAGTCGCACATCACCGCGGTCCATGATCCGATACTGGTCGAGTTCCTGCACACCGCCTGCGCCGACGTGCCGGAGGGCAAGAGTCTCTATCCTTATGTGTTCCCCGTGCGGAATCCGACGCGGCTCCCGCAGGAAAAGAGCGTCCTCGCCGGGTACTTCTGCATCGACACCTTCACGCCGATCAACCGCAACGCCTACCCGGCGGCGAAGCGGGCCGTCGAGTGCGCCTTGACCGCCGCCGACGAGGTTCTCGCGGGCCGCAAGGTCGCCTACGCCCTGGTCCGTCCGCCGGGACATCACGCCGAGCGACGCCTCTTCGGCGGCTTCTGTTACTTCAACAACAATGCGATCGCCGCGCATCATCTGTCATCGGGCGGCAAGCGGGTGGCGATCGTCGACGTCGATTACCACCACGGCAACGGGCAGCAGGACATCTTCTACGATCGCGACGACGTGCTGACTGTCTCGCTGCACGGAGACCCGAGTTTTGCATACCCCTACTTCACCGGCTTCGCCGACGAACGGGGCGAAGGCCGCGGTCTGGGTTACAACCTCAACATGCCGCTGCCTGAAAAGCTCGACGGCGCCGGCTATCGGCTGGCACTTGCCGAAGCACTCGTCGCGGTGGCCGCGTTCAAGCCCGACTATCTGGTGATCGCACTCGGGTTCGACCCCGCGAAAGGCGACCCGACGGGCACCTGGTCGCTGTCGGCCCGCGACTTCGAGGAGAACGGTCGCCTGCTCGGTAATCTCCGCCTGCCGACGCTCGTCGTCCAGGAAGGCGGCTACCGCACCCGCACCCTCGGCTCGAACGCCCGGCACTTCTTTCACGGACTGCTCGAAGCGATCTATGAGTGATCGGAGCCTCACGCAAAGACGCCAGGGCGCAAAGAGTCGGTTGTTGTCGCTGCCATCTCACGCGGAGACGCAGAGGAAC
>JBAQZJ010000600.1:0-21847 GCA_049790855.1 Planctomycetaceae bacterium
CCCACTCGCTTGGCTCGCGTTGTGAAATCACAATGACGTTTTACCGCTTCGGACGGTTGCAAAGCACAGGTGAATCCGCAGGGCATCCCCTCACCCCTGACCCCTCTCCCCAGAGGAGAGGGGGACCGATAACGCGGCCGGTTTCGACGTGCTTCGAGGTGTTGCCTGGACATTCTAACCCCCGGCGGCGGACGCAGTGCGCGATCGAGACCGGGCGTAACGCAAGCCTCCCCGCGGCGCGCGTGCGGCCCGCCAGGCGAAGACGGTCAATACGACGCAAATGGCCGCCAGCGTTCCGAAGGTGATCAGATAGCGGCGGTCCCACAAAGAGGCGAGTTCGTTGCTCGTCTCAAAGAACAGGTAGTTGTAGACGTGGATCGGCTCTCGATCGCGCAATCCTGGAAATGATTCGAGAACCATCGTTGCCAGGAAGTACGCGAAGACCGCCGCCATCGCCGCGAACGCCGGACGGCGAAGCAGTCCGACGGCCAGCACCGTGAGCGAGTAGACGGTCGCGTGAAGCAGCGGCATGCACGCGACATAGGCGACGCTCATGCGGTTGTTGCTGTCGGCATAGGGAGAGCCCCAACTCACCAGAATCGTCACGCCGTCGAGCACGATCAGCACCGCGAGCAGCCCGACGACGTACTTCGTCCAGAACCAGGTCGTCGGCGAGATCGGACGCGACCGCCAGAAGTCTTCAAGTCGCGGTTGGAGTTCCGAGCCGAACACGCCCGCCGCGACGACCGCCGCCCACAGCGTCGCGATGATCCATGTGCTGCCCGGCAACTGACCGGCGACGCTGAGCGCCAGCCCGCCGTTTGTGCTGCCCGGATTGAGCAGAATCTCGGCCAGCGTCATGACGACGGCGAGAACCAGCCCGGCCACCGCGAGCGGCACGGCCTGCCGCAGGTCGACCCAAACCAGCGCCGCCAGCCGTCCGGGAATCGGGTTCGGAAGCCATGCGGGCAATCGCGGCCACCGCCGGCGACGCCGTGCGCTTGCTTCCATCGTGAACCGGCGACTGCCGTAGCGTCGTGCGAACCAGACGCCGAGTAACACCAACACGAGCAGATTCGCCGCCAACGGTCGCCAGACCATCGGGGCGATGTCCAGATCGGTGTAGCTGCCGACCTCGTCGCCGTAGCCGTAGTTGATGACCAGCGACTGCGGCAGCAACGCACCGAACCAGTTCGCCCATGACGCCGTCGCGTTCTCGCCGAAACGAATGCCGGGGGCCATGATCCACAGCATGGCGAGAGGCGCCCCGATCAGCCCGACGACCGTCTCGCTCTTGCGTCGCGCACCGACGATCGCCAGCACAAGCAGCAGCATCGTCGCGCTGGCTGCCGCCATCGCGATGACTTTCCAGACCAGTCCAACCGCCGCCGGCGCCGGCAGTGGCGTGCGCTGCGGCAGCGGAACGTAGTTGTCGTGAGGTCTCTGTTGCATCTGCTCGACGAAGCCGGTGCCGACGGCGACCGACAGGACGACCGCACCGAAGATCATCGGGACGACCAGCGTGACCGCCGCCGCGACCATTCGGACAGCCGCCGTCTGCCGCAGCGAGACGGGAAGCGACGCCGTGAACGCGAGCGTGCCCTGCGTCACCTCGCCGAGCGAAGTGCGCATCGCCAGGAAGATCGGCACGTAGAGGCCATAGAGCAGGCAGGCCGAAAAGACCGACGCGACCGGTGCGTGATAGCCGCGAGCGAGTTCGTAGACGATCGCGTAGATGGCTCCGCACAGCACCCAGGCCGACGCGAGGGCGAACATCCACCTCCGTTCGTGCCATTCCTTCCAGACCTGGCTGCGGAGAGTCGGTGACATCGAAGCTCTGTCCTGCAATTTGAGAACACGAAATCCAACCGCCCCGCTCCGGAACGACTCGTCACAGAGGCGTCACGCGACCGCCGCCGCCACGCCGGGTCGCGGCCACGATTCCGTGCGACCGATGACGAACGCTTCGAAGATCTCATCGAGGCTCAAATCGACGACGTCGTGCTCGACGCCGTCGGCTTCAAGCCGACGAGTCCATTCCGAGACCCCATCGACCGTCGCGGCGATGCGCTCCCCGTGTCGCCTGACGTCCAGCAGTCCGGTCGGCGCAGAGATCGCCGCGGCGGCATCGGCATCCAGAACGATCCGTTTGACGGCGTCGCGCAGTTCGTCGGTCGCGGCGTGTCGCACGATCCGACCACGATCGAGAATTGCCACCTCGTCGGCGACCGTTTCGACCTCGTCGAGCAGATGCGAACTATAGAGGACGGTGCGGCCTTCGGCCTGGAGATGCTCGACGAGATCGCGGTTGAACTCTTTGCGGGCGATCGGATCGAGACCGATCGCCGGATCGTCGAAAACGACGACCTGCGGCCGGTGCGCGAGCGCCGCCGCCAGCCCCAGCTTGACCGACTGGCCCTTCGAGAGCAGGTCGATGCGCCTGTTTCGCGGCAGGTCGAATCGGTCGAGGGAATCGTTCGCGAGTCGCCGATCCCACGTCGGATAGAACGGTTCGAGGAACCGGCACAACTCGGCGGGCGTCATCCAGCCGTACATCTGCTGATCTTCGGCGAGATAGCCGATGCGTCGGCGAAGCTCCAGCGGCTCGAGCGCCGGGTCGCAGCCGGCCACGCGAATCGTTCCGCCGCTGGCCGGCAACAGCCCGAGCAGGATGCGGATCGTCGTCGTCTTGCCGGCCCCGTTCCGACCGAGCAGTGCGAAGGTTCGCCCGCGACGAATCTCGAACGAGACGTCGTCGAGCACCCGGTGCGTGCCGAACGCCTTGGACAGACCGCGGACGGAAATCGAGGAGTCGTTCATCGGGTTCACTTCTCCCGGTTGCGGGACGGTCGCGCGTCGCCGGTCGTTCGCTGTTCCTGTTTCGCCGCCGCCATTGCGGCCGTCAGCAGGCCGCGAAGTTCCGTGGCGCCCAGCCCGAGGAGCAGCCCTCGCCTGACGAGCGCCTGGAACTCTCGTTCGTACTGCTCGCGCTGGTCGGCGAGCTGCGAGGCCGCCCCCGGGCGGGCCGCGGGCGGCAGCACGTAGGTGCCGTCGCCGTGCCGCATCTCGACAAGCCGGTCGGCGGCGAGCGACTCGTAAACGCGGACGACGGTGTTCACGTTCACGGCGAGTTCGCGGGCCAGTTCTCGGACCGACGGCAACCGCTCGCCGGGACGCAGCCGGCCCGACAGGCACAACGCCCGGACCTGCCCCGCGATCTGGCGCGAGACGGGCACCGACGACCCGCGCTCGATTCGAAGAAACATGACGCCCCCTCGTGTGTACACAGTACTATAACAGTGTCGACATGGCCGTCAAGGCGGCGTTTTCTGTGCAAGCGTTTCTGTACGAACGCCATTCGGGTACCGTTCGAGCGCGGCGTCACGGCTGACGCGGCAGCGGACGCCGGCAAACGAACCTCTCTAGAGAACTCTCCATGAACGGCGAACGTCGACGACGCGACGGAATCGGGCTGATCGTGGCCTGCGGGATCGGGCTGGTGGCGGCAGTCTCGCGTGCCGACGAGCGGCCGAACGTCGTGCTGGTCATGGCGGACGATCAGGGCTGGGGCGATATGGCGTATCACGGTCATCCCCACCTGAAGACGCCGGCCTTCGACGCCTTGGCTGCGGAAGGTGTTCGCTTCGATCGCTTTCACGCCGCCGCCCCGGTTTGCTCGCCGACTCGCGGCAGCGTTCTGACCGGGCGGACGCCGAATCGCTTCGGATGTTTCAGCTGGGGGCACCCGCTGCGGCCGCAGGAAATCACGCTCGCCGAGTCGCTTCGATCCGCCGGTTATCGCACCGGTCATTTCGGAAAGTGGCACCTTGGCTCCGTGCAGGCGGCAAGTCCCGTCAGTCCCGGCGCAAGCGGCTTCGACGTCTGGACCTCGTCGCCGAACTTCTTCGATCTCGACCCGATCTTGAGCGACCGGGGTCGTGCCACGCCGTTTCAGGGAGACAGTTCCGACGTGACTGTCGACCTGGCGCTGCGGTTCCTTCGCGAGTGCGCGGCATCCGATCAGCCGTTCCTCGCAGTCGTCTGGTTCGGTTCGCCGCACTCGCCGCATCAGGCGCTTCCCCAGGATCGCGAGCCGTATGCCGACCGGCCGAAGAGCGAACAGAACTTCCTCGGCGAGATCACGGCGATGGATCGAGCCTTCGGGCGGCTGCGATCGGAACTGCGCGACCTGGGTCTGCGGGAGAACACGCTGCTCTGGTATTGCAGCGACAATGGGGCACTGCCGAAGGTCGGTTCCTCCGGCGGACGCCGCGGGGCGAAAGGGTCGATCTACGAAGGCGGGCTGCTTGTGCCCGCGCTGCTGGAATGGCCCGCACGCATCGAGACGCCGCAAGTCGTCGCCGTCCCCTGCGTCACGTCGGACGTCTATCCGACGGTTCTCGACGCCGCCGGAGTCGCCGTCGAGCGGCAGCCTCCGCTCGACGGCGTGAGCCTGATGCCGCTGCTCGAGGGCGAACGCGTCGCTCGCGCGGCGCCGATCGGGTTCTGGGACCGGAAGGTGAAAGGAATCCGCGTTCCGGCGAAGGAATGGATGGCGGAATTGCACGCGGCCCAGCAGCGCGGCGAAGAGCCGGAGGACGCGGCGCGACTTTACGCGAACGCCGGCGAGATTCAGGCTCCGGTTCCACTCGACTGCTACCCCGGCCACGCGGCATGGCTCGACGGTCGGTGGAAACTGCATCGTGTCGAAGATCCGGCCGCCGGCTCGGTGACGTGGGAGCTATACGCCTTATCCGTCGACCTGCAGGAGCGGCGAGATCGACTTGCCGAAGAGCCGGATCGTGCGAGGACGATGCAGCACGAGCTGGAACGCTGGCTGAAGTCCGTCGCCGGCAGCCTCAACGGGGCGGACTACGATCGTTGACCAGCGAGAAGGTACGTCCGCTGACGAGCAATCGGCTCGTTCTGTGCGCGTTTACGAGGGCTGTCTCTCAACCGTTCGCCAGTTGTTCCCAGAGCGTTCTGTAATCTCGCAGGTACGCCGTGCCTTGAGCGACGTCGGGATAGGCCTGGCCGATCTCGATCAGCGTGTAACCGTCGTAGTTCGCGTCGCGAAGCAGGCTGAACAGTTCGCGGTACGGGTACTTCCCCGTCGCATCGTTGCCCAGCTCGTTGATGTGGCACGATCGCAGCCAGGGGCGAAGCGTCGCGAACGAATCGGCGACGGAACCGTTCTTCACCTCGCCCGGGTTCGAGTTCCAGGTGACGCCGACGCTTTTGTGCCCGCAATGCTCCATGATCGTTTTCATGTGGGCCGGCTCCTGCGTGCCGGCACCGTGAACTTCGACGCAGACGTCGACCCCGGCGTCGCCGGCCGCCTTGCCGCACTCGACGAGTGCCGCGCCGATCTGTTCGAGCGTCTTTTCGACCGGCACGTCTTTCGGCAAACCGTTCGGGCGGACCTTCACGCCGACGCCGCCCAGATCGGCGACGAGATCGACGAATCGTTTGCACTCTTCGACGTTCTTCTGCACGACCGCCCGGTCGGCGGCGTGAAACTCGCACGTGCTGCCGCAGCCCCAGAACCGCACGCCGCTGTCGGCGAAGCGGCTTTTCACGTCACGCCGCTCGCCGGCGGTCAGCGACGGCTCGACTCCGTGACGGTGCGTCGTCCGGCATTCGACGGCGGCGATGCCGACGTCGCGGCAGACCTTCAGAATCGTCGGCAGATCCCAGTCTTTCACCACGTTGTATGTGACCAGCCCCAGCTCAAACCGCCGCGGCTTCCCGGCGGCGAGCAACGATCGCGGGGAGACGGCGACACCCGCGGCGAGTGCGGAGGAAGCCAGGAACTGCCGGCGATTCAGACGGATCATGGAGTCGATCTTTTGAGGCGTCATGCAGCGGCGCGAGGCGCGCCGCATCAGGACAGGATGTCGTGCAGCACGCGGCCGTGCACGTCGGTCAGGCGGAAGTCGCGGCCGGCGTAGCGGTAAGTCAGTTTTTCATGGTCGAACCCGAGTTGATGCAGAATCGTCGCGTGCAGGTCGTGGACGCTGACGGGGTTCTCGACCGCCTTGAAGCCGAACTCGTCGGTCGCCCCGTAGGTCGTGCCGCCGCGGATTCCGCCGCCCGCCATCCAGACCGTGAACCCGTAATGATTGTGGTCGCGTCCCAGCTTCGCCATGCCGTCGCCGCCGAGTTCGACCGTCGGAGTCCGGCCGAACTCGCCGCCCCACAGGACGAGCGTGTCGTCGAACATGCCGCGCTGTTTGAGGTCGGCGAGCAACGCGGCGATGGGGCCGTCGAGTTCGCCGGCGAGCTTGCGGTGGTTGGCTTCGATCTGCTCGTGGTTGTCCCACGGCTGCCCGGCCCCGTGCCAGAGCTGCACGTACCGCACCCCGCGTTCGAGCAGCCGACGGGCGATGAGCGTCTGCCGGCCGTGGACGCCGTCGCCGTACAGTTCGCGCAAGTGCTTCGGCTCGCGCGAAATGTCGAACGCTTCGGCGGCCTCGGTCTGCATGCGGAACGCCAGTTCGAACGATTCGATGCGGGCGTCGAGCCGCCGATCGATCCGGCTTTCGCGATGCTCGTCGTTCATCGACCGCAGAAGTTCAAGTTGCCGCCGCTGCGATTCGGCCGTCGCGTGCGGGCTGCGGATGTTCTCGATGAGCTTGTCGATCGTCGTCTGCTGCGGATCGACGAACGTGCCCTGAAAGGCGCCGGGCAGGAACCCGGCCTGCCAGTTCTCCGCATCCTTGATCGGGTAACCGCCGGGACACATCGCGACGAAGCCGGGCAGGTTGCGATTCTCGGTGCCGAGGCCGTACAGCACCCACGACCCGACGCTGGGCCGCGGCTGCACCGAGTCGCCGCAGTTCATCAGCATGAGCGACGGCTCATGATTCGGCACCTGCGCATACATCGAGCGAATCACGGCGACGTCGTCGATGTGCGCCGCGGTGCGCGAGAACAGTTCGCTGACTTCGATGCCGCTTTCGCCGTAACGGTCGAACCGGAACGGCGACGGGAACGCGGCTCCCGTCTTGCGCTCGGTGGTCAGCGAGAGAGGCGGCGCTTTGCCGGCGAACGTCTTCAACGTCGGCTTGGGGTCGAACGTATCCACGTGCGACGGCCCGCCGTTCAGAAAGAAATGGACGACCCGTTTCGCCCGTCCGGGAAAATGCGGTGGTCTCGCAATCAGCGGAGACGTGCCGTCGTCCGCGCCCGGTGCGGCGACGGCGTCGCC
This sequence comes from Planctomycetaceae bacterium, assembly GCA_049790855.1. Taxonomy (GTDB): domain Bacteria; phylum Planctomycetota; class Planctomycetia; order Planctomycetales; family Planctomycetaceae; genus JACCRE01. Next base: position 7,211 of record JBAQZJ010000600.1, read on the forward strand.
CTGGTCGGCGAACACTCCGGCCAGCCCGAGCATTCCCATCCCGATTCCCGAGCGGGCGAGCAGCTCGCGACGAGTCATCGACGGATGATGCGGTAGCGTCGACATGGCGTTCAATCCACAAACAGGAACTCGTTCGACATCAGCAACACCTGGGCGAGTTGAGCCCAGGGACCGAGCGGCGGCGTCGACGGACCGGCGAAGTCGCGCTCGGTGTGCCACGTCGTCACCGACCCGCTTTCGGCGGGGCCGTTCAGCCGGATCTCCGCGGACCACAGGAACTGGTCGCTGTTCAGATTCGCGTGGATGTCGGTGATGAAGTCGAGCGTGTCTCCCGCGCGAACTTCGACGGCGTCCGGGCGCATGGGCTGGATGCGATTGTGAACGGCTTCGGTCGCAAGCGCGCCGTGACGGCTCGACGCGATCCGGCAGCAAATGCCGTCACCGGCGGCGACCGCGTGCGTCACCGTCGATTCGATGCTGATGACGCCGTCGCGCGGGGCGGTCCAGCGCCGAACGGCCGCGTGCGCCAGGTCATTCCCCGGATGCCCGCCCTCCGCGGTGAGTTGCACCCAGCCGAGCGTCGCATCGGGCCATTGCCCGCCGCCCTGCCAGGCTGCGCCCGTAAAGTGCGGCAAAGGGTGGAAACTTTTCAGCGCTCCTGCCTCGTCGACTTCTCCGTACCCGTACGACCACGCCAGCGAGGCCTGCGTCCCCTGCTCTTGTGAAGGATCGAATTGCGAGGCTTGGACGAACGCCAGAGCACGGTTGACTTGCGACGCTGTCGGCTCACGCTGGAGAACGGTCCAGCAGAGTTGCTGCGCTTGACCGTGCGTCGAGTTTTGCGGCACCGATTCGAGCGACGCCGCAAGCGATCGCGCCCGTTCCGCGACGAACGGATGGTTCAACGCGAACAATGCCTGTTGCGGCACCGTCGTTTCGGAACGCTGCGGGGCGTGCAGATCGGGATTCGCGAAGTCGAAGATCCGCATCACGCCGGGCACGAACTGTCGATCGACGAGGCCGTAGATCGACCGACGGAAAGCGGCGGCGCCCGCGGGAAGCATGTCGACGGGTTTGCCGCCCATCGCACCGTCGAGGTCGCCGGCGACGGCGGCCAGCGAATCGCGCAGTTCTTCGAAGCCGAGCCGGCGGGCGTTCATCCGCCACAGCAGCCGGTTCTCCGGGTCCGTCCGCAGCGCCAGCCGTCGATCGGAGCCGGTGCCGTCAGACTGCTGCCGATAGGCCGCCGACAGCACGATCGTGCGATGGAGCGACTTCGTGCTCCAACCGCCGGCGATGAACTCCGACGCCAGCCAGTCAAGCAGTTCGGGATGGCTCGGCGGGTCGGCTCTCACGCCGAAGTCGCTCGGCGTGCGAACCAGGCCGGCTCCGAAATGGTGCATCCAGACGCGGTTCACCCAGACGCGCGGCGTGAGCGGGTTTTCAGGATCGACGATCGCATTCGCGAGTTCGAGCCGGCCGCTGCCGTGGGTGAAGGGCTGCCGGTCGGGACCGGCGACGACTTCGAGGAATTGCCGGGGCACTTCATCGCCCCGGTTCGCCGGATTCCCGCGCCGGAAGATCCGGGTGTCGGCAGGTTGCGCGGCGTCCGCCAGAATCACGGCATGCGGTGCAGCCTCGGGCGCTTGCAGCAGCCAGCGATCGACTTCCCCCTGCAACTTCCACAGTTCGTTGACGGTGGCCGTGTCGTACAACGACTCGGTGTTGACGATCGGCTCGTCGGGAAGCACGCACGGCGATCGCGGGCCGTAGAGCACCTGCCGCACGGCTTCGTCGGACGGATTGGGAAGCGAGGTCGGCGGCGGCTGCCCGTCGCGCTTCGCCGCCTCACACAGATCGCGCCAGGCCTGGTCGACCTCGGCAAACAGCCGGCCGTACCGATCGGCGACGTCGCGAGGAGACGCCGGCGGTTCGGCGAAGGCCGCGGCGACGCGCGAGATGCTCGACGTTGGCACGCCCTCGGCGGCACTGACCGGGAACTGGTCAGGTTCCAGCGCCGCGTACGCAAACCAGGCCGTGAAAACGGGGTCGTCGTGCCGGGCTTCGTCGGCCAGGTAATCCTGCCAGCGCCGCACGATCGCCGGAATCAAGTCGTCTGCCGCGAGCACCTGATCGAAACCCTGTTCGGGATACTTTTCCAATTCGCGCTGGGCGAACAGATAGTCGGCGACTCGCAAGCGGATGCGTTCGGCGGCGACGGCCCGACTCTTCGCGGTGGCTTCGGCCAGTTGCCGTTTTCGCTGTTCAAGTTCTTGTGCGTATTCAGCGGCTGGTGCGTCGGCACCGGTCGCGCGGGGAATCGGCACCGTTCGCTCGGCGGAGCTTCGGAAGACACCGTAGAGCGAGTAATAGTCGGCCGTCGGTATCGGATCGAACTTGTGATCGTGACAGCGGGCGCAGGCGACGGTCAGCCCCATCAGGCCGCGGCAGGTCACGTCGATCCGGTCGTCGATCACGTCATGCGTCACGCCGAGAAACCGGCGACCGAGCGTCAGAAATCCCATCGCGGCAAGATCGCGCGGATCCTCCGCCGCTTCATCGGCGGCCAGTTGCAGTCGCAGAAAACGATCGTACGGACGATCGTCGTTGAACGCCCTCACGACCCAATCGCGGTAGCCGGCGGCATGCACGAAGAACCGCTCTTCGCGAGCGTAGACATATCCCTTCGTGTCGGAATATCGGGCCACGTCGAGCCAGTGCCGGCCCCATTGCTCGCCGTAATGCGGCGAAGCGAGCAGACGATCGACGAGACGCTCGTAGGCATCGGGTCGATCGTCCGCAAGAAACGCCCGCACTTCGTCCGGCGTGGGCGGCAGGCCGGTCAAATCGTAGGTGACACGGCGGATCAGCGTTCGCCGGTCGGCCGGCGGCGACGGCGCGAGTCCACTCGATTCCAGTCGATCGAGCAGAAAGCGATCGATCGGCGTGCGACACCACATCCGGTCATTGACGTCGGGAACGACCGGTCGGCGGACTGGTTGAAACGCCCAGTGATCCGCCGCCGACGCCTGTGGGTCGTCGTTTCCCTCGGCAGTTGCCGGCCAGGGGGCGCCGAGCGCGATCCATCGCCTGATCGCTTCGATCTGGCGCGTCGTGAGCGGACCGCCCTCCTCGGACGGCGGCATTCGGAGCGAATCGTCCTTCTCGGTCACGCGGAGGAGAACTTCGCTCGCCGCCAGGTCGTCGAGCGACACGGCAGGTCCGCTGTCGCCGCCTTTGAGTAGAGCCGCTCGCGAATCCAGCCGCAAACCTGCCCACTGTTTTTCGCGCCCGTGGCATTTCAGGCAGCGCTCGGCGAGAACGGGCCGAACTTCTTTCTCGAAGAACTCGACGGCCTCCGCCGACACAGTCGCCGCGTCGCCGGCATCCGCCTGCTGAACGAGGCCGAACGACACCGCGACGACGATCGGGCACAACGCCGACGAAAGCCTACGGCACTGTTTCATGCCAAGATCCGGTTTCATGCCGAGATCCGGGTTCTGACTGCGATTGCCTGTGAACCTATTCGACGAGCGTCGCATCGAGCGAGACGTCGGTGTCGAGCAGCTTCGAGACGGGGCAGCCCTCTTTCGCCTTCGCGGCGAGTTCCTCGAACTTCTCGCGTGTCGCTCCCGGCACCTTGGCCTTCAACGTGAGGTGGACGCCGGTGATCGAGAAGCCGTCGGGCACTTTCTCGAGCGTGACCTCGGCCTTCGTTTCCATCTGTTCCGCGGTCAGTTGCGCTTCACCGAGAATCAACGACAGGGCCATCGTGAAGCAGCCGGCGTGCGCCGCGCCGATCAGCTCCTCCGGATTCGTCCCCGGCTTCCCTTCGAAGCGGCTTGAGAAGCCGTAAGGATAGTCGCTCAGCGCCCCGCTCTGCGTCGTGAGCGAGCCTTTTCCGTCTTTGATGCCGCCCTGCCATTTCGCCGATCCAAAGGACTTCATTGCGAGTCTCCTCTGAGATGCGTGATATGCGAGGTTGGATACGCTGCGACGTCGCCGTAACGTTGACTGCTCGTTGTTCCGCTATCCGTTGTATTTGAGGTACACGGTCTTCCGGCGGAGGTAGTGTTCGAGGCCGTACTTGCCGTCGTCGCCGCCGATGCCGCTCTGCTTCCAGCCGGTATGATAGCCGTGGATGCTCTCGCCCGCCCCGCGATTGATGTACAGTTCGCCGCATTCCATATCGCGAACGGCCCGCATGATCTTGTGGACGTCGTTCGTGAACAGGTAGCCCGCGAGACCGAACTTGCTGTCGTTCGCGTAAGCGATGCCCTGGTCGAAGTCGTCGAACTCCATGACGGGGACGACGGGGCCGAAGATCTCGTTCCGCATGATCGCCATGTCCTGCTTGACGTTCGTCAGCACGGTCGGCTCGAACCAGTAGCCCTTCTCGTAGTTGCCGCTGCGGTCGAAGGTCTTGCCGCCGATGACGGCCGTCGCCCCGGCCTGCTTCGCTTCGTCGACGTAGCGGGCGACCTTTTCAAGCTCGACCTTGCTGACTTTCGGTCCGAGCTGCGTGCCCTCGTCGAGCGGATTTCCGACCCGCACGCTCTTCATCCGACGGACGAACTTGTCGAGAAACTCGCCGGCGACCTTTTTGTGAACGTAGGTCCGCTCGTTGGCGATGCAGATCTGGCCGCAGTTCAGCAGCCGGCTGAACACGGCGGCATCGACGGCGGCGTCGACGTCGCAGTCGTCCATCACGATGAACGGCGCCTTGCCGCCCATTTCGAGCGAGACGAGCGTCACGTTGTCGGCGGCGACCTTGCTGATGATCTTGCCGGTCTCGACGCTGCCGGTGAAGCTGATCACCGCGGGCACGTCGCTGCGGACGAGGGCGTCGCCGACCGTCTCGCCCGTTCCGGTGACGACGTTGCAGACGCCCGGCGGGACGCCCGCCTCGTCGGCGAGCTTCATCAATTCGACGATGCTGAGCGGCGTGTCCTCGTGCGGCTTGAGGACGAGGCTGCACCCGGAAATCAACGCCGGGGCGATCTTGCGGATGCCGACCGCGAACGGAAAGTTCCAGGCGATGATGCCGACCGCCACGCCCGCCGGCTGCGGGACGATCCACATCTGCTCGTTCGGCCGGTCGGCGGGCAGGATCTCGCCCTCGATCCGGCGGTCGAACTCGGCGCAGTAGCGGAACCAGCTGTTGCCGAAATCGACCTCGCCGTAGGCCTCCTTCAGCGGCTTGCCGACCTCCATCGCGATCAGCTTCGCGAACGTGTCGCGGTTCTGATCGACGAGATCGGCCCAGCGCCGCAGCACGCGGCCGCGTTCGACGCCCGTCAACCTCGCCCATGCTTTCTGAGCGACGCGGGCGGTCTCCAGCGCTTCCCCGACCTGTTCGCCGGTCGCGGCCGGAACCGTGCCGATCACCTCTTCGGTCGCCGGGTTGAGAACGTCGATCGTCTCTTTCGACTTCACCCAGCGGCCGTTGATGAACATCGAATACTCGTTCGCAGTCGCGGTGGTCATCGGGAGCCTCCTGAAAAACGAGCAACACGTGAACCCTCGCCTCGCATCGTGTCGCGTCCGCCCGGCGTTTGCAACGGACGCTGCGGCGGGGTGATATACTGGAGGATCGACCTTCTGAGGAGAGATCTTATGGCGACGATCACGACCCGGCCCATCACGGCGGAAGAGTTCGCGGCCTTCGTCGAGCGGCCCGAGAACGCCGGTCGCTACTTCGAACTCGATGAAGGGGAGATCATCGAATTGCCGCCGCCGAAACCGCCTCACGGGTTTGTCAGTATCACGATCGGAGCCTTGCTCTGGAACTACTGTCGTCAGCGGGGACGAGGCTACGTCTTTTCAAACGATACCGGGGTGGTCGTCGGCCGCGATCCCGATACGGTGCGCGGCCCGGACGCCATGCTGTACGACGATGAGAAAACATTCACGGATCTTGAGTCGGAGAATGCATATCTGGAGACTCCGCCGGTGCTCGCCGTCGAGATTCTGTCGCCCTCCGATCGCCACGGCCCATTGGCCCGCAAAGTCGCCCAGTATCTGAACGGCGGCGTTCAGCTCATCTGGGTTGTCGATCCCCCCGCCCGCGAGGTGACGGTCGATCGCCCCGGAGCCGATCCCGACATCGTCGGTCCCGACATCGTCGGTCCCGACATCGTCGGTCCCGACGGCGAGCTGTCGGGAGGCGACATTCTCGCCGGTCTGTCAATCAAAGTGGCCGACCTGTTCCGCATGCCTGGAGAGAAGTGACGTGTCTGCGCTGCGCGCCGACGTCGCGATCATCGGCGGCGGCATCGTCGGGCTGGCGACCGCGTATCGGGTCGGTCGCCGCTTTCCTCACAAGACGGTCGTCGTTCTCGACAAAGAAGCCGCGGTCGCGCAGCATCAGTCCGGGCATAACTCCGGCGTGCTGCACAGCGGCATCTACTACAAGCCCGGCAGCCTCAAAGCGACGAACTGCCGCGCGGGAAAGAAGGCGATGGAAGCCTTCTGCGAGGCCGAAGGCATCCCCTTCGAGCGCTGCGGCAAAGTGATCGTCGCCACGAGCGCCGACGAAGTTCCTCGACTCGACGTGCTGTACGAGCGCGGACGGGCGAACGGCGTCGCGTGCGAGTTGATCGAACCGGAGCGGCTTCGCGAGCTTGAGCCGCACGCTGCGGGAATTCGGGCGATTCACGTTCCCGAAGCGGGCATCGTCGATTACTCGGTCGTCTGCACGAAACTCGCCGAGAAGATTCGCGAGGCCGGCGGCGAAATCCTGCTCAATGCCGCTGTGATCGGAATCGAAACGCGGGCAGAGTCTGTCATCGTCAGAAATCGCGCCGGCGACGTCGAAGCAGCCGTCGCCGTGAATTGCGCCGGTTTACACTCCGATCGAATCGCCCGGATGAGCGGCTCTCGGTCGCGGACGAAAGTCATTCCGTTTCGCGGCGAATACTTCACGTTGAAACCGCGCGCCGAACATCTCGTCAACACGATGATCTACCCCGTTCCCGACCCGCGGTTTCCGTTTCTCGGCGTACACTTCACGAAGAGGATCGGCGGCAGAATCGAATGCGGACCGAACGCCGTGCTCGCTTTCGCACGCGAGGGCTACACGAAGACGGCGGTCAACCTGCGCGACCTGGCCGAGTCGCTCACCTATCGCGGCTTCCTGCGAATGGCGGCGACGCACTGGCAAACCGGTCTCGGCGAAATGTGGCGCAGCGTCTCGAAGCCGGCATTCGTGCAGGCCTTGCAGCGGTTGATTCCCGAGCTGACGATCGACGATCTCGATGCGGCTCCGGCGGGCGTGCGGGCACAGGCGTTGTCGCCCGACGGCACACTGGTCGACGACTTCCTCATCGAGGAGACCGGGCGGGTCGTCAACGTGTTGAACAGCCCAAGTCCGGCCGCGACAAGCGCGCTCAATATCGGCGACCTGATCACCGATCGGCTCGAGACGCGTCTCGCATAAGAGCGTCTTGATGCCCGCTCCCCTCAGATGGCGCTCGACAATCGAAACCGGTCACGAAATTGTTGAGGCGTCGAGTTTCCAAGCGCGCCGGGTCCAAGAGCCTCCCTCTCCCTGGGGAGAGGGACCGAGGGTGAGGGGAGCCGTTTGACGTTCTGCACGAATGTTGAACATCGAAGCTCGTTCGGAACCGGCGACATTCGCACCCGCAAGGAATCCCCTCACCCCTGACTCCTCTCCCCAGGGAGAGGGGAACCGACGCGCTGCCACCGCAACCTCCGGCGTTACCCGACGACCCAATACGCGGCCATCGCGACCAGCGAGATCGTCAGCGCGACGTTGGCGACGGCGATCACGCCCGTCAGCAGTCGGTAGCGGCGTTCGGTCGCCAGGGAGCTCGGCGTCCACTCGACTTCTTCCTGCTCGGAATCGAGCTTCTCGAAGACGCCCTTGACGAACGCACGCCGGTCTTCCGCCTCGCCGGTCGCCGCGACGTAGCAGCCGCTGAACAGGAACGGCAGGTCGTCGGAGCGGAGCGACGGATCGTGTCCGAAGCCGCGCGCGAGGACTTCGGTCAGCGGAGCCTTCAGATGGCTGCGAATGTGGCAGAGCAGGCCGTAGAGTCGTGCCGTCCCCGGCCGGGCCAGCGCGTCTTCTTCGCGGAACAGCGAATAGATCCAGTCTTCGAACGCACCGCAGACGTGCGCGCTGGTCGCCGCCATCTCCGCCGGCGTCGGAAGCGCGCGGATGTCGAAGCGGCGACCGAAGCGTTGGGCGGCGGCCCGGTCGCGCCCCACTCGCCGTACAAGCTCCTGAAATCCGGATTCTTGCTCCATGCCGGTCAGCAGTGCCGTCACCGGTGCGCGGACGCCGACGGCGTTCTGCAGCGTCGTGAGGTCCGAACGAATCGCTCGTACCAGTTCTTCTTTCTCGTTTGCCTCGCCGTGAATCAGGTCGACGGGGATCAGGACGAGGATGCCGTTCGCCGCGCAAAGCGGTCGACGGCCGAGACGCAGCTTGCGAGCGACGTATTCGAGCCGCTCGAGACGTCGGGCCGATTCTTGTCCCGGCAGCAGGGCCGGTTGTTCGAGGGCGACCGACGGCGGCAGTTCGGAACTCGAGTGCCGTCCCGCCGACGGCATCGAGCGCGCGGCCGTCAGCGCGTCGAAAGACAGCGTTCCCCGATGCTGTTCGCCCGGTATCGACGGAACGGCACCGGCGGCCGCCGACCTTGCGCTGGAACCGTAGGCGGCGAGAAAGTCGCCGAGCGCGATCGTGCCGGTCGGATTCGCCAACGCAGACGGCGCGGGAGAGGCCGCGGCCGCCAGCGCCGCCAGAGCATCCGGGGGAAGCGCCGCTGCCTGAGTCCGGCGGGCCGCGAGCGCCGCAAGCCCGGACACCCAACTCGGCTCCGTGAGGAACAGATACGCGCGGTCGGGACTGACGTACCAATGCAGCGGCGCCGACCCTTCCGGGACGCCGCGGATGCGAAATTCGTCACCGCTGGCCGCCGCCATCGCCTGTTCGACGCGCTCGCCCGGCGAACCGAGCACCAGAAACAGAGGCAGTTCGTCGAGCGCCAGGCCGCTCCGCCGCATCGCTTCGATTCCGGCGTTCCAGGCGAAGTCGATCTCGGGAAACCGCGAGCGATCGCCTTCGAGCCACAACCGCACGGCGTAATAGGTCGCCAGCGGAATCAGCACGAGCAGCGCGATCACCAGCAGAATCCGGCCGAGCGTGAAGGCGTGCCGCGGCGCCACGTGGCCGGGTTCGGTCAGGAACACCGCCCAGACGACGACCGCCGCCAGAATCAGGAAGGCGGCCATCAGCATCGCCGCCTTGCCTGCGGTCGACAGGCGGAAAGGCCAGCCGACGATCCGCGAGACGGCTCTGGAAAAACGGCCGGGCGGTTTCTGCCCCGACGGACTCTCACTCATCAGCGTTCCCCTGGCCCGGCGCCGAGTCTCTGGTGATGCAATGCGGCGCTCAGGAGTCGAAGACCAGCTTGTAGGCGATCACGTTCGAGGCGATCAGCAGGACGAGCCCCAGGACGGCCCAGACGACGCGCGGCTTCGCCCGCAACGGCGGCGCTCCCGCGATCTCGCGTTGCGGTCCCGCAAGCGCGGGACGGTCCTGGCCGACGCGAATCGACATCGCCGCCTGACGAGTCCAGGTCGTCAAATCTTCCGGCAGACCGTGCGCCTGGGTGAACATCACGGCGAGTTCCGGATCTCGGTACAAGCCGCGAAAGCCCAGGATGACGCAGTTGTAAAACACCTCGAGGGCGTCGCGGCGGTTCAGCGCAGCGGCTTCACGCGCCTTGAGAAAGAACTGCTCGTTGCACAATCGCGTGTTGAAGAGTTCGACTTCGAGGACGTTGTTCGTCCACCAGTCGCGACCGTTCCAGGCCGCCTCGAGCATCATTTCGTCGACCCACGACGCGATCGCGTACTTCGCCAGTTCCCACTCGCGACCGCTGCCGAGCTGCGCCTCGGCCTGGTCGATCAGCGAGACGATTCGCAATCGTTCATCCGCGGGCGACGACTCTCGCCCTGTCGAAAGCCGATCCAACACGTCGAGAACGTGCAGAGAGATCGGATCGACGGCTTGGGCGAACGAGGGAGTCATGACGGTAGGGCGGCGGGTGAGATCGGGTCGGACGGACGCGCGACCGAGATTCGTCGAACGGCTAACGCGAATTGGGAACGGCGAACAGGGCGAACTCCAGCGAGACGCGACGGCCGCGTGCCGAAACGATCAATTGCCGCTCTCCTTGAAGCCGGTCCTGGTTCAGAATCAGAGAGTCGCGAAGTCGCATGGCGAGCGTCTGCGATTCCTGGACGTCGCGCCACGCCGGCGAGTCGCGCGACACTTCATACAGCAGCCAGTCCTGACCGCTGGGAAGCGCCCGGACGGGCCGATCGAGCAGCGTGAGCTTCAAGCCTTCGGCGCGTCGCTGGAACAGGATCTCGACCTGTCGATTGCTGCCGAGCTTCCAGTCGAGCATGCCCGAGGAGAGCAACTCGGAGCATTCCTGGCGGGTCAGGTCGCCCTTTTTGACGCCGACGAACCATTCCCAGTCGGAATTGAACCAGCGCGGCTCGAGCGAGACCTGTAGACCCATGCCGACGCCGATGAAGAACCGTTGCTCGAACTCGTAGTTCCGGACGACGTTGATCAAGGCCTCGATGCGTTCGCGGACGATGCGAAAGATGCGGCCGAGATCTTCGTGATCGTAGGCCGGCAGATCCTCGGAACGCCGGCTGGGGCCGAAGATCGCGAGGCGGCCCGCCGTCCGGCACAATTCCGTATAGGCCGTCAGGGGATGGATGCCGGAGGCGAACGCGAGCACTCCCAACGCGGCTCGCGCCTCGTTGAGGTGGGTCAGCATCAGGACGCGATCGATGTCGCCGGGGTGGCGACTGTCCAGACCGACGTCGCGGCTGAGGATCTGCTGGCCGAGCACCTCGATCTTCTGGCCGATCACGTCGTAGACGGCCCGGACGATCTCTTTGCCGAGTCCCGGCCAGGCATCGATCGCCAGCACGGGCGGTATGTATTCGACGTCAAGCCGCGGGACGGCCTGGCTGTCGCCCGCGCGGCGAATCTGGGCGACCGGCAGCACTTCGTATCCCGAAAGATCCTGCGTCGAAAGCCGTAATTCGACGTTCAGGCTGCGCAGCTCGATTTCCTGGTCGTTGCCGCCGACGTCCTCGTCCTGCATCATCCCGCGGACCCCGCCGAACCGGGCGGCGGTCGCGTCGCCGTTCCGAGTTCCCGCGGCCGCCACGTTCGCCAGCCCGAGCTTGAGCTTCGGAACCGCAAGATAGACGCGGACCACCGATTCGGTTTCGAAGGCGGCACCCAGATCGGCTTTCGGGCGGGCGGCCTCGGCGAGACCTTCCTTCAGGCTCAGCCGATCCGGCTCCTGGCCCGCGTCGAGCGACACGAGCGTGCCGTCTCTCATTCGCGCGCGGACCGTTCGCACTTCCAGATGGCCGTTCGCCAACGCCTCGGGGCTGAACTCGAACGCTTCAAGACCGTAGCCGTAGGGGCGATCCCAACGTTGCGACGTCTGAATCAGTTCGGACCAGTGTCGATCGGCGGCCTGGAAATGATGAGGCCGAAGAAACAGCCCCTCACGCCAATGCACCGGGAGGTTCCGCATGCGTCCGATCCTCTCGCGGAGACGGCGTCCTCCAGAAGCGACGTGCGAACTCGGGACGGCCGGTGAATGCATGCAACGTCGATCGCAGAGAATAGCAGCCGCGCGCGGCGATGTAAACGTCTTGCCACCTCGCCCGTTTGACCCCCGTCGCGCACCTCGACGCGCACCTCGACGACGCCCGCGGACTTGAGCCTCGGTCGGCTGTCGAAAAATGGAAAACCCGTTCCGTTCCGTCGGCGACGGCAAACTCGACTCAGTCTGCGAGGCCGTCGTGGTCGATAGTACCGGCAGGGCCGTTGCGGCCCGTCGTGCGTCGTTCGTGTATTCTTGGATCGCTGCGACACCGCGGCGGGAGGGGCCGGTGCGAGTCCTTCGGCTGATCGGCCTTGTCGCTCTCGCGCTGGCGCCGCTCTCGGCGAAGGCGGCGACGCCGACGGATTCCGCGACGAACGAGGCGGCTCGCGAGAGCCGGATCTTCGCAGCGTCGCCAGGGCTTCCGCCGGCGTTGTCGCCCGAGGATTTCCTGCTGCCCGGCGACGGGTTTGCGTCGTCAGAACTTCTGCCGGCGGTGCCGCCGGCGGAATTCGCCCCGCCTCCGACTCTCCCGTCACCGGGTGGCGTCGACGGCGTGACTCTGCCCGGCGAAGTGCCGGTCCTGCCTCCCGCGCCGCCGCTGCCGTACGAGGCCTACGGCGAAGTGCTGCCGCCGGTCGTCGCGACCTATCCTTGTCCGAACTGCCGCCCCGGCGAGGAATGCCGGAGGTGCGACCCCTGTTGTGAGCCGTGGTACCGGCTGTTTGACTTCGGAATTCACAGCTCGACCTGCGGCGATCCCGGGATCGGTCAGGAACGGGTGATGCTCGCGCCGTTCTTTCTCGGCGTGTCGCAGCCGTTCAACAATTTCCGGGTCGAATACGAATCCGTGTCGGGGATGGAGACGCCGAATCGCTCCGAATATCTCTGGCCCGCCCCGCCCAAGGGACCGGAGCCGCCCGAACAAGAGGTCGACTATCTCGACCTTCGATTCGTCAGTGAATTGGCGCCGAGCAAGAGTTTCTCGATCACCACGGCGGTTCCGCTTCGCAGCCTCGATCCGGAAATCAATCCGAATACGACCGGCCTGGGCGACATGAGCGTCGCGACGAAGCTGGTGATCCTCGACGGGCGGTACTGGCAGTTCACGCAACTGTTCAAGACGCATATCAACACCGGCTCGCCTCGGAAGGGGCTGGGCACCGGTCACGTGTCGCTCGAGCCGGGAGTCCTCGGCCGGTATGAATGGAACCCGCGCCTGTACTTTCATGGTCGTCTCGCCTTCTGGGTGCCGCTCGGCGGCGACCCGCAGTTCTCCGGCCCGGCCGTCAACTACGGTCTCGGTGCGAGCTACGTCGCCTACGAGACCGATACGTTCGCCGTGTTGCCGACGGTCGAGATGGTCGGCTGGACGTTCCTCGACGGCATGAAGACGTTGCCGAACGGCGAAGTCGTCGGCGTCGACGGCGACGGCACGTTCTCGATTCTGCCGGGCACGCGATTCGTCCTCGGTCCGCAGGGCGACCTCGGCTTGTTCGAGGTCGGCGTGGCGGGCGGTCTCGGGTTCGACGATGACGGTTGGTACGACGGCATCTTCCGCACCGAGTTGCGCTGGTCGTACTGATCCGAACCGGCCCGATCTTCACTCGATTGCGGCACGATTTGCGTCGCCGTGACACGCGATGGAGCACTTTCTTGACGCGATTTGAACAGTTCGCACGAAACTCGGATTCGATGTCAACAGAATCGTCAAGAAGTACTTGCGAGTCGCCTGACCACCGGGTAGAACCTTGAGCGAAGAGATGCGTTCATCCGGGTGGTCGCCGCGAAAAGGCTGGTCAGCGCTTTCGCGGCGCAGGATGAACTCGCCTGCCGGACGTGCGGCGTTTCTAGCCCGTCCAACTCGAATCGCAGAGGGTGCGGACGGCGGATGAGCGTCATCGACGTCGAGACACTGCTGAAGCCTCTCAGCGAAGCGTCGCCATGCGGCGACGATCTCGAATACGACTCCGTATTCGCCGAAATGGAGCGAGCGGTCGCGGGACGGCCGGAACAGCAGTTCGGCGAGACGGTCGTCGAAGGCGAAGGGCCGGACTGGCCGGAGGTGCAGCGCAAGTCGCTGGACCTGTTCGAGCGGACGAAGGATCTCCGTGTCGCCGTCTATCTGACGCGCTCCGCCGTCGCGCTGCAGGGCTGGCCGGAATTCCGCGACGGTCTCGCACTCGTCCGCGGATTGCTCGAACGATATTGGGATCAGGTCTATCCCCGGCTCGACCCGGACGATGATCTCGATCCGACGCTGCGAATCAACACGCTCGCCTCGCTGGCCGATTCGGACTCGACCGTCCGGGCGGTGCGGCAGGCGCCGCTGGTCCGCTCGCGCGTCATCGGAATGTTCGGTTTGCGGCAGATCGAGCTCGCTCGCGGAGAACTGGCGGCGGTCGGCGACGAGGCGGTTCCCGAGATGTCGACGATCGAGGGGGCCTTCAGCGAGGTCGACGTCGAGTCTCTGGAGGCAACCGCCGCCGCGGTGCGCGAATCGCTCGAACATGCCCACGGCATCGAGGCGGCGGTCTCTGAGCAGGTGGGCGCCGGGCAATCAGTTCAGCTTGGACTGTTGCTGGCGGAATTAAAGCGAGCCGACCGATTCATTTCGGAACGGGTCGAACGGCGCCGGGAAAGTCTTCCTGATGCGGCGGAGGTGGGAGATTCGGCCGACGCCTCGGGCGCGGCGGTTGCGACGAACGGTGCGCCTCAAAGGCTGTCGGGAGACATCACGAGCCGCGAGGACGTCGTTCGCGTTCTTGACAAGCTCTGCGAGTACTACGAGCGGCATGAACCGTCGAGTCCGGTTCCGTTGCTGCTCCAGCGTGCGAAGCGACTGGCGTCGAAAAGCTTCATCGAAATCATGCGGGACCTGACGCCTTCGGGGCTTGAGCAGGCACTTTCGATCGGCGGTGTGGTCGACGGCGATCAATAGTCGTCGACGGTGTTCGATTTT
>JBAQZJ010000601.1:0-4429 GCA_049790855.1 Planctomycetaceae bacterium
GCGGAGCGCTCCGCATGACCGAACAGGGCGAAGTGCTCGCCGAACGCTACGACGACCCGCAGATCGCACACCGCCATCTCGAACAGGTGAGCTGGGCGACGCTGCTGGTTTCGGCCGAAGGGGCCGCCTCCTCGCCTGCCGCGTGGGGCGAGACGATGGACCGCATTTCGTCGGCGTCGTTCATCGTCTACCGGCGGCTGGTCGAGCATCCCGGCTTTCTGGCTTACTTCGACCGGGCGACGCCGGTCGGCGAGATCGAAACGCTGCCGATCGGCTCCCGCCCCGCCCGTCGTCGCGAACGAAAGAGCCTCGCCGACCTGCGGGCGATTCCGTGGACGTTCGCATGGACGCAGTGCCGGCACATTCTGCCGGCGTGGTACGGCCTCGGGTCGGCGCTCGAAGCCTGCATCGAGGCGGAAGGGCATGACTGGTCGCTGCTCCAGGAGATGTACGAAGGCTGGCCGCTGTTTCGCGCGGTGATCGACAATGCGGAGCTCGCTCTCGCCAAGGCCGACATGAGCATCGCCCATCGCTATGCCGAACTCGCGGCCGGCGAGGAAGCCGAATCGGTCTGGACGATGATCCGCGACGAATATGCACGCAGCCGGGCCGCCGTGCTGCTCGTCACGCGGCAGCAGGAGCTGCTGGGCGGGATTCCGTGGCTGCAGCGATCGATTCGCGAGCGAAATCCCTACGTCGACCCGCTCAACCTGATTCAGATCGAGCTGATCCGACGCCTGCGCTCGCTGCCCGACGACTCATCGAGCGAAGCGGCCGCGCAAAGCGAGCGACTCCGCGAGCTGATCCGGCTGACGATTCAGGGTGTCGCCGCAGGTTTACGGACGACAGGCTGAGTGCATGATCAGAGCCGCGACCGTCAGGAAGCGAATTTCGACGAGCGCCAGCCGATGAGCGCTCCCTGACGGTCGCGGCTCTGACAGAGATTTTCGCGCTGCGGGAACGATCAGCGCATTCGGCAGGCTGCCGCCTGCCGCTCGCCGGTCGTTCGGCGTAAGATTCCCGTCGGTGTTGAAACTCTTCGTACCGCGGGGCGCCTGTCCCGAACCCCCGAAATGTTCATCCGATTGCTGTTGCTGTTCATTCTCGTCGCGGCCGCCGAGTTGGCGATTCTCGTCTGGTTGGCGCAGCAGACGGGATTCCTGGTGACCGTGCTGATCATCCTGTCCACGGGGATTCTCGGCGCTGCGCTGACCCGCTGGCAGGGGTGGCGGGCGTGGAACGCGATCCGGGGCGACGTCGCGGCAGGACGGATGCCGGCGGCTTCGGTCATCGACGGCGTGATGATTCTCGTCGCCGGCGCCTTCCTGCTGACGCCGGGGCTGCTCAGCGACACCTGCGGCTTCCTGCTGCTCTTGCCGCCCGTCCGGGCCGTCTTGCGTCGCCCGCTGCTCGCGTACGTCGCGAAGCGGCTTGGGGCGTTCAAGGCTCGCGCAGGCGGCTTCGCGCAGGGTGAAGTCATCGACGCCGAGTTCCGTCGCGCCGATGCAAAACCGATCGAAGATCGCACGCATCAATAAAAAAGCCCACCCCTTGCAAGGGATGGGCTTTGACGAGCGAAGGCACATCGTCGCGTTCAGCGGGCGGTATACACGGCGGGGTCGTCGACGACGAACGGCGTCGACCAGGTGCGGCCGTCGTTCGCACTCGTGATGTTGAAGAACAGGCTGTTGAACCGCTCGGCCTGATAGCCGTAGGGCATCGTCGTGGCGATGTGGTCGGCGGCCGTGAGGTTGTCGACGCCGGGGCTGGCGAAGTAGCTGACCGATCCGTTCGGATTGGCGGTCATGCCGACGGTCCACCAGCCGGTCTCCTGAATCACGGGGCCGGGGAAGTCGCCGCCGTTGTTCGCACCGCGAATGAGCCACATCGCTCCGTCGCGGGCGTGTCCGTCGGCCTTGCGGGTGTACTGCAGGAAGAACCCGGGCCAGTACGACTCGGCCTCTTCTTCGGTCCGT
Source organism: Planctomycetaceae bacterium (assembly GCA_049790855.1). GTDB lineage: Bacteria > Planctomycetota > Planctomycetia > Planctomycetales > Planctomycetaceae > JACCRE01. The sequence goes on from JBAQZJ010000601.1 coordinate 1,977, forward strand.
TTGAAGAGGAACCGTCGCGTCTCGGTGACTTTCGTGGTGCCGAGGGCCATGCGGATGCCAAAGTGGCTTCCGCTGCGGGGTTCCCATTGCTCGTAGGGCGGCAACCACACGCGGACGACGACGTTCGGCATGCGGTAGACCGGAATCATGCCGTACCTGGCGCCGACGTTGAGAATCAGATCGTCCTGCTGGGCTTCGCGGCTCGTCAGTCCCGGAATGCCCGTATTGAGGCTCTGAATCTTGAGGGCGCCTTTGCTGCCCGGCAATCCGTTTGCGGGCGTCTCGACGCGGACGACGTGGTCGGGCGTGCCGCGTTTGGCACTTTCTTTCCAGTGATCGTTCTTTGACCCGCCGAGCGGATACCGTCGCTGGTTGTCCTGCTCGTGACTGCTTTTGGGCAGGGCGTACTCGTACGACCAGTCTTCGGCTTCGAAGTCGTCGAACGCCTTGTCGAGCCGCGTTCCGGTGCCGGGCACGATTCCCGCCGGCCAGCCGTTCGTCGGAGCCGTGGTGAACGTGTTTTGCGGCGCCGTCTGCTGCGGCTGGGGATAAGAACGCTGTCGCGGGTTGGAGACCGGAAAGAACTGGCCGAAGCCGACCGCAGGAGCGAGCAACGACAGCCCGAGCGCAATGACGGGAAACGCGGATCGGGGCATGAGATCCTCAAAAGCGCGAAGTGTTGGCGAGCGGAGAACGTTCATCCTCCGAGGCCCCGAACGAAAGGAGCCCGCGGACGCCCCGGCGAACCCAAGGGGCGTCCCCCGGAAAGATCGGTTCCTTTGCCCAGTGACTTCCACCGCGACGCATGCCCACGTCACGATCGGATCAGCTTACGCCGTTTGACAGCGCTCGAACGCAATCGAGCAAAGTTCGTGTCGAACCCGGCCGCGCCGTCGGTCCCCCTCTCCTCTGGGAAGAGGGGTCAGGGGTGAGGGGGATGTCCCGCGGCCTCACCTGTGTTTTGCAACTGTTCGAAGTGCTAAAACGTCATATTCCTTTCGCAACGCGAGTCAAACGGCTCCCCTCACCCCCGGCCCCTCTCCCCGGAGGAGAGGGGAGTTTCGTCAGGACGCTCAGACTCAGAAGCCGTCGTTGCCGGCGGTTCGCAGCAACTCGCGCCCCGCGACGATCGAACGCTGCTGCGGGGCGCGAGGGTCGTTTTCGACTTCGAGTTCCCAGCAGCAATGCAGCGCGTAGACGTCTTCCGGCGGCAGGTCGGCGGTCGTCTCGCCGAACAGGGCGAACGTGATCGAGCCGACCATGCCCACGCCGACCTCGTCGCCGCCGTCCGGCAGTGCGCCGTCGTAACGGTACTTGACGAGCCAGAACCGTCGCGGCTCATTGGCCGGCGGCCAGGCGAGCGTTCTTGCGTCGAAGAGCTCCGCGTCGTCGGGGGCGCGGCCGTATTCCATGGGATGTGCCAGCCAGCGGCACATTTCCGCGACGGCGACGAAGTCGGGATTCTTCGCCCGCGCCGGAATCGCGTTCAGCTCGCCCAGTTCTTCGAGATACGCCGTCGCGACTCCGCTGACCTTGACGTCGAGGCAGGCGCGAGCCAGGAAATCGACTCCCGCCCGGCTGCCGATTTTCGCCGAAGCCCAGGCCGCCTCAAGCTGAACGCGGCCGGCCGGGTGATCCAGCCCGAGTGCCAGCAACCGCCCCCGCGGCGGTTCGGCGATGAAGGGCAACGCGGCGGCCGCGCTGTGGGCGTAGCTGTGCCGGCCCTCGTCGGAATCGATGAGCAACGCTTCGAGCCGCGCCTGACCGTCGGCGGTGTCGAACGGATGGTCGATCGGCTCTTCGCGCGCCAACGCGTTCGCGAAGTCGAGATAGGCGACGCCGGCGAAACCGCCGGGCAACGGCTCGCGAAGCGCCTCGAGGATCGGACGCCGCAACGGGTGATCTTCGTCCAGCGTTTCAAAGATCACCGACCAGAGCGAGCGGTCTCGCAGCGTCGGCGAACGGGCGGCCGAGGCGACGCGTTCGACGTCTTCCGTCCCTCGATACAGAACGAGAATCTTCGTCAAGAACATCAGGTCGTCGCCGTATGTTTCGACGTCCGGCGATTCGATCAGCCGGTCAAACAGCGAACGCAATCCCGGCAGACCTCGCTCGAACAGGACGATGAACGCCTCTTCGGTGTCGACCTGCTGGAAGAGGCCGAGCACGGCGTGCAACGGCGTCGTCGACGACGCCGACGCGGCCAGCAGGTCGTCGCCGTGAGCGACGACGAGTTCAGCAAGGGCCTCGGCGTCGTCGCGGTCGCAGATCTCGACGTCTGCGACGCGTGCGAGCGCGGCGTTCAGATCTCCGAGCGCCAGCCCCTCGCGAATCGCCTTGCGCAGGTCGCTTTTCGACATCGCTGAAATCCTTGCAAGCCCTGACAGCACCTCGGCCGTAGGCCGAATCACGTTTCGTCGTCGGTCCCCCTCTCTTTGGGGAGAGGGGTCAGG
>JBAQZJ010000602.1:0-10553 GCA_049790855.1 Planctomycetaceae bacterium
CGCTGAGGACACAGAGAGCGCAGAGAAGCAATTCCTCGGCGATCTCTGCGCTCTCCGCGGTGAACCACTTTCCTTGGCGTCTTGGCGTGAGGCTTTTCTGCTGGTGGCCGCTTCCTGACGGTCGCGGCTCTGATGGGTCTGCGATTGCGACACGAACCGCCCACCGGCAGGCTGACGCCGGCCGCTCGCCGAGAGCTGTTGGGAGTTTCCCCCGGCCGAGCCGAGCCGTGACGTTGATCGGCTTTTCTGTCACACTGAAGGCAGCCGTTCATTCCGACGCCCGCCCTTCTCTCTCCCCGCCGGAGCCATTATGAGGCGTCTCTGTCTGCTGTTCTTATTCGCTGCGATCGGAGCCGCTTCGTCGCCGGCGGCCGATCCGATCGACTTCAACCGCGACGTCCGCCGCATCCTCTCGGACAATTGTTTCGCCTGCCACGGCCCCGACGAAGGTCAACGGCCGACCGAACTGCGGCTCGACGTGCGCGACAGCGCGGTCGCCGCGCTGGAATCGGGCGTGACGGCGATCGTTCCCGGCAAACCGGCCGAGAGCGAAATCGTCGTCCGCATCACGTCGGACGACGAGTTCGTGAAGATGCCGCCGCCCGACTCGCACAAGAAGCTCACGCCGCGCGAGATCGAACTGCTGACGCGCTGGGTCGAACAGGGGGCGAACTACGCGCCGCACTGGTCGTATGCGAAGCCGGAGCGATCGCCGCTTCCCGAAGTGAAGGACGCCTCTTGGCCGCGCAACCCGATCGACCGGTTCGTGCTGGCCCGGATGGAAGCCGAGGGCATCGCACCGACGCCCGAGGCCGATCGCTACACGCTCTGCCGGCGGGTCTACCTCGACTTGACCGGGCTGCCGCCGACGCCGGAGGAGGCCGACGCCTTCGTGAACGATCCCTCGCCGGACGCCTACGCCCGGCTCGTCGATCGTCTGCTGGCCGATCCGGCCTACGGCGAGCATCGGGCGCGGAAGTGGCTCGATCTCGCCCGCTACGCCGACAGTGCCGGCTACGCCGACGATCCGCCCCGCACGATCTGGGGCTATCGCGATTACGTCATCCGCGCCTTCAACGCGAACATGCCGTTCGACCGGTTCACGATCGAGCAGATCGCCGGCGACCTGCTGCCCGAGCCGACGACCGACCAGCTCGTCGCGACCGCGTTCCACCGCAACACGCTGACGAACAACGAAGGCGGCACGATCGACGAGGAGTTCCGCAACGTCGCCGTCGTCGATCGGGTCAATACGACGGCCGCCGTCTGGATGGGCACGACGATGGCGTGCGCCCAATGCCATACGCACAAGTACGACCCGATCACGCAGACCGAATACTTCGAGTTTTTCGCCTTTTTCAACAACACCGCTGACGCGGATATGCGCGACGAAAGCCCGCTTGTCGAGCTGTTCACCCCCCAGCAGAAGCGCGACAAGGCGGCGTGGGAAAGCGAGAAACGCGAACTTGAGAAACGGCTTTCGACGCCGACTTCCGAACTGCTGGCCGGAATGGCGGATTGGGAAGCATCGGTGACGGCGGAACCGCACTGGACGCCGGTCCGACCGACCGCCGTGACCGCCGGCAGCGGTGCGGCGACCGCGATCGCCGACGATGCGAGCGTCACCGTCGCTGCGAATGCCGAGACCGACGTCTATACCGTCGTCCTGCCGGTCGGCGGCGAGCCGCTCACGGCCCTGCGACTCGAAGCCCTGCCGGACGACTCGCTGCCCGGCGGCGGCCCCGGCCACGGCGGCGGCAACTTCGTCCTGTCCGATGTGAAGGCGACGATCACGCTGCCGAAAACATCGCGGAGGGCCGGCCGGTTCGTCCGCATCGAGCTGCCCGGCAAGCAGCGGATTCTCGCGCTGGCCGAAGTGCAGGTCTTCGACGGCGAAGAGAACGTCGCTCTCGCCGGGACGGCGTCGCAAAGCAGCACCGCGTTCGGCGGAGAGGCGCAGCGGGCGATCGACGGCAACACCAATGGTGAATACTTCGACGCGAACTCGACGACGCACACGAACGAGTCGCGACGGCCCTGGTGGGAGGTCGATCTCAAAGCGAATCGTCCGATCGACCGCATCGCGCTTTCGAACCGGACCGACGGCGATCTCGAAGACCGGCTCGCCGGTGCAAAGCTGACCGTGCTTGACGCCGACCGCAAACCGGTGTTCGAGACAACGATCGCCGAGGCTCCGAAACCGTCCGCAGAAGTCGCGCTTGGCGGCCCGCGGCCCGTGCCGCATGCAGCAGTGTTTGCCGATTTCTCGCAGGACGGCTTCCCGGCATCGGCGGCGATCGACGAACCCGATCCCGAAAACACCGGCTGGGCGATCGCCCCGCAGCAGGGCAAGCCGCACGCGTTGACGCTCATTCCAAAGGCCGCCGTCGATGCTCCCGTCGGCTCGACGCTGACCGTCACGATCGAACAAGCATCAAAGCACGTCCGGCACACGCTCGGCCGGTTCCGATTCAGCGTCACGGCCGATCCGAACGCTGCAATCCGGGCCGCGCTGCCGCAAGAGGTGCTCGCATCTCTCGCCGTTCCGGCGGAGCAGCGAACGGCTGCTCAAAAAGACGTTCTCGTTCGCCACTACGTTGCCGTCGTCGCGCCGGAGTTGCAGCCAGTCCGCGATCGTCTTGCGGAAGTCGCGAAGAGTCTCGCCGGTCTCAAGCCGGTCACGACGGTGCCGGTGCTCAAGCAGCTTCCGCCCGACCAGCGGCGAGTGACGAAGCTTCAGCATCGCGGCAATTATCTCGACTTGGGCGAAGTCGTGACGCCCGGCGTGCCGGAGGCGTTTCCACCCCTGCCGGGCAAGGCATCGCTCAATCGGTTGACACTCGCGAAATGGCTCGTCAGTCGCAAGAACCCGCTGACCGCCCGCGTCGCCGTCAACCGGGCGTGGGAGGAACTGTTCGGCATCGACATCGTCCGCCCGAGTGAGGAGTTCGGCTCGCAGGGCGAGCCGCCGAGCCACCCGAAACTGCTCGACTGGCTGGCCGTCGAGTACGTCGAATCGGGCTGGGATACGAAGTCACTGTTCCGGCTGATCGTGACGAGCGCCACCTACCGCCAGTCGGCCGACGCCCCCGCCGAACTCTACACGACCGATCCGGAAAATCGCCTGCTGGCCCGCGGGCCGCGGTTCCGACTTCCGGCCGAGTCCGTTCGCGATCAGGCGCTCGCCGCGGCAGGACTGTTGAGCAAGGAGATGCTTGGCGAGCCGGTCCGCCCGCCGCAGCCTGACCTCGGATTGAAAGCCGCGTTCGGCGGCTCGACCGATTGGAAGACGAGCGCCGGCGAGGACCGCTACCGCCGCGGGCTGTATACGACGTGGCGCCGCAGCAATCCGTACCCGTCGATGGTGACGTTCGACGCCCCGAACCGTGAGGTCTGCACGCTTCGCCGGCCGCGAACGAACACGCCCTTGCAAGCCCTCGTGACGCTCAACGACCCGGTCTATGTGGAAGCGGCTCAGGGCCTCGCCCGTCGCATCGTCGCCGGTGAGGGTTCGCCGTCCGACAAAGCCGCCTTCGGCTTTCGCCGCTGCGTGACCCGGCCGGCGACCGAAGCCGAGCTCACCGCCCTTGTCGCCCTTTATGAAGACGCAAAAGCCGAGTTCGCCGCAAACCCCGAGGCGGCGATGAAACTGGCGACCGATCCCCTCGGCCCATTGGCGGAAGGTGCCGACGTCGCCGAACACGCCGCCTGGACGGTCGTGGCGAACGTGCTGCTGAACCTCGACGAGATGCTGGCGAAACCGTGAAACCGTAGAAACCGTAGGGTGGGTCGAGCGCAGCGCGGCCCACCAGCACGGTCCATCGATGCACCGATGCCATGAAAACGTTCGATCGGAAAGACACCCTCGAATCCCGTCAGCACCGCAGGTCGCCGGCAGACCGTGTCGGTGGGCCGCGCTGCGCTTGACCCACCCTACAGGAGTCATCCATGCATCCCCGACACGAACTCCTCCAAACTCTCACCCGACGCCACTTCCTGCAGACCGGTTCGCTCGGCCTCGGCGCGGCGGCGCTGGCGTCGATCAGCGGGAATGCAAAGGCGTACGCCCCCCGCTCGCCTGAGAACCCGCTGGCCGCCAGGGAACCGCATTTCGCGCCGAAGGCCAAGCGGGTGATCTACATTCACCTGACCGGGTCGCCGCCGATTCTCGACCTGTTCGACTACAAGCCGGAACTGGTCAAGCACAACGGCGAAGACTGCCCGGCGGAGTTCCTCAAGGGAAAGACGTTCGCCTTCACGACGGGCGTGCCCAAACTGCTCGGCACGCCGCGAAAATTTGCGCAGTACGGCGAAGCCGGCATCTGGATATCGGACGCGATCCCGCATCTGCAAGGTGTTGCCGACGAATTGTGCGTCGTCAAAAGCCTGCACACCGACCAGTTCAATCACGCCCCGGCCGAGCTGCTGATTCACACCGGTTCGCCGCGCTCGGGCCGGCCCAGTTTCGGCTCGTGGGTCACATACGGCCTCGGCAGCGAGAACGAAGACCTGCCCGGGTTCGTCGTGCTGATCTCCAGCGGCGTGCAACCCAACGGCGGGACGAGCAGCTTCGGCAGCGGCTTTTTGCCGAGCGTTTATCAGGGCGTGCAGTGCCGGTCTCAGGGCGACCCGATTTTGTACGTCTCCGATCCTGAAGGCATGGACCGCGACCTGCGGCGTCGCAGCCTCGACGCGCTGAACGCGCTCAACCAGATGCAGGTCGATCGTCTCGGCGACCCGGAGACGCTTACGCGGATCGCGCAATACGAACTCGCCTTCCGCATGCAGACCGCCGTACCCGAGGTGATGGACATCGCCAAAGAACCGAAGCACGTTCTGGAGGCCTACGGGGCGCAACCCGGAGTGGCGAGCCTCGCGAACAATTGCCTGCTCGCTCGCCGGCTCGTCGAGCAAGGCACGCGGTTCGTCCAACTCTTCGACTGGGGTTGGGACTACCACGGCACGACCGCAGGCAGCGGCTTGACCGACGGCCTGACGGAGAAGTGCGCGACGATGGACAAGCCCGTCGCGGCGCTCATCAACGACCTGAAGCAGCGGGGGCTGCTCGACGAGACGCTCGTCATCTGGGGCGGCGAGTTCGGTCGCACGCCCTTTCGAGAAGGCCGCACGGCCGGCAGCAAGATTCTCGGCCGCGATCACTACCCCGACTGCTTCACGATGTGGATGGCTGGCGGCGGGGCAAAGCGAGGTCTGGAGTACGGCACGACCGACGAACTCGGCTTCTCGGTCGCCGAGAAACCGGTCCACGTTCACGATTTCCAGGCGACGCTTCTCCATCTGCTTGGCTTCGATCACGAACGGCTGACTTACCGCTTCCAAGGCCGCGATTACCGGCTGACCGACGTTCACGGCAAAGTGGTCGAAGATCTGCTGGCTTGAAGCGATGCGGCCTTGTGGCGCATGCGTCTCGCATGCACCCGGGCCGCAGGCCCGACAGCGGCGGGGTGGCTGGGGACGGGCCGCCTTCGGCGTCAGGAGCCGCGGAAACGGTCGTCGGCCCGCCCCCAGTCGATCGACGCGCGGCTGGGGGCGACGCGATCTCACCGTACAGGCGATCGTCGCTCTTCTCGCGTCGTCCCCAGCCACCCTCTGCGGAACCTGCGTCGTTTGCGGCGACTGTGCGGGTGCGGTGAATTCTTCTCGCTTGCCCCCGCCGGAAATGCCGACCTGAGTCGAGGTTTCGACTTCGACGGAACGGGGCGTGGCTCGGCTATGGGACGCAACTCCGACCCTCGTGCGCAACGGATCAAAGGTCGGCTCGCGGTTGCCGGACTTCGACTCCTCTCGCAAATTCCCTCGCGCATTGCCGAAGGCATGGCCGAAGTGGTCGGCGGAGTCGTCTCGGTGCTGCCGCTGCCGGCGACGCGGATCGCCCGCACGAACCTGTCGCTCTGTTTTCCCGACCTGCCACCGAAAGAGCTGCGGCGATTGACGCGGCGTTCGCTCGTCGAGTCGGTCAAAGCCGGTGTCGAAATCGCCGCCTGCTGGTTTCGACCGGATCGGGCATTGACGCGAATTCGACGCATCACCGGCGAGCGAGCCGCCTTCGATCAGGCGATTGCCGAAGGTCGCCCCGTCGTCCTGCTCGCGCCGCATTTGGGATGTTGGGAAGCGGGGAACTTCTGGTTCGGACAGCAATACGATTTCCACGCCCTGTTCAAGCCCTCGCCGCTGCCGGCCGTCGATGAACTTGTCGCTCGGGCACGGCAACATTTCGGCACGACGATGTATCCGGCGACGCCGCGCGGGCTGGCCGGGTTGGTGAAGGCTCTCCGCGGCGGCGGAGTGACGGCGATCCTGCCCGACCAGGTTCCGGCCCGCGACGCCGGCCGCTTTGCTCCCTTCTTCGGTCGCCCGGCCTGGACGGGAACTCTGGCCAGCAAACTGATTCAGCACAGCGGCGCCCGGGCGTTCGTCGTCTTCGCCCGGCGAATTCCCGGCGTCGGGCTTGAAATCGTTCTCCGCGATCCCGATCCGGATCTCTACGAAGAGGATCTCGACAAATCACTGTCGGGTCTGAATCGATCGATCGAAGCAGCGATTCGCGAAGAACCGGCCCAGTATCTCTGGAGCTATAAACGGTTCCGCCGCCGTCCCGAAGGCCAACCGAGCGTTTACGCTTGATCGTGTTCGCTGTCGAACGGACGGCCCGTCGACTGCCCGCGCCGGCCTGTGTGGACGACCACACCCCTCGCGTCGGCGGAACCGGACGGGGCAATTTCGCCATTCTCGCGTGAACCGTCGCGCCGGTTCCGCGTGCATGGCGTTCATTGTTTCCCGTCGGAAATCGCCTTACGATCGACTTGGCCGCTTCACGGCGATCGCCTGCGAAGCCCCACCTGCCGACCGCCCACTGCATTGCGACGATTCATTATGGCCGAAATGACCTGGAGGCTCCTGATCCTCGGAGCCGTGCTGCTGACACTGCCTTCGGATTCGCGTGCCGGCGACCGCCTCAAGGAACTTCAGACGCAGGCGATGCAGAACCGCCACTCGCCGGCGGCGCATTGGGGCACCGATCCGGAAAAATACGTCACCTGGTCGACTCATTCGAATCGACTGATTCCGGTTTACGCTTTCGGAACCAAAGGTGCCGGCAAAGGCGTCGACCTGCCGAGCTATACCGGTGCGAACAGCGCCTACCGAAGCGACGCCAAACTGCGTTCGATCTACGGCTACGTCCCGACGAACACCGTGACGGCCGACGCCGATTACATGGATCAGACCGACGTCGCCCGCCTGCAGAAAGCGGCGATCGCCGCTGGCAAAAAGCATGTCTTTCTCGTCGTCTTCGACGGATTCGACTGGCAGACGGCCCGCGCGGCGGCGATCTACAAGACCGGCAAGGTCGCCTACGACTCGGGCCGCGGCACCGGCCTGCACATTCAGGATTACAAGGCCGACGGCACGACGCAGTTCGGGCTGATGGTGACCAGCCCGCACAACGACGGTACGAAGGTCGACGTGAATACGCAGACGGTCAAGAATCCCGGCGGTGAAAAACGCGGCGGCTACGACCCGAAACTCGCCGGCACGGCACCCTGGAATCAACCGCCCGACGACCCGAAGTATCTCATCGGGCAGTCGGACGCGCCCGGCTCGAAGCACGCCTACACCGATTCCGCCGCGTCGGCGACGAGCATGACGTCCGGCGGCAAAACCTATAACGACGCGATCAACCGAGATGCGACGGGCGCACCGCTCGTCACTGCGGCGCACGAGGCACAGTTGAAGGGCTACGCCGTCGGGGTCGTGACCAGCGTGCCGATCAGCCACGCGACGCCGGCCGCAGCCTATTCGCACAACGTGCATCGCGACGATTACCAGGATCTGACGCGAGACCTGCTCGGCCTGAAGTCGGTCAGCCATCCCGAAAAACCGCTCCCCGGACTCGACGTGCTGATCGGTGCCGGCTGGGGCGTCGATCGGCCTCGCGACGACGGCCAGGGCGAGGACTTCGTACCGGGCAACCGATATCTGACCGCCGACGACCGCGACGCGATCGACGTCGCCAACGGCGGAAAGTACGTCGTGGCCGAGCGCACCGCCGGCATCGACGGGGCCGTTCGCCTGAAAGAGGCGGCCGCAGAGGCCGCCGAACAGGGCCAGCGGCTCTTCGGCTATTACGGCTCAGCGGGCAAGTATTCGAGCGGCGGCAATCTGCCGTTTGCGACAGCCGACGGCAATTACGATCCGGCCCCCGGAACGAAGCCGAATCCCGGTCATTATCCGCCCGAGGATCTGCTCGAAAACCCGACGCTCGCCGAAATGACCGAGGCGGCCCTGACGGTCCTCTCCAAAGATCCGGAAGGGTTCTGGCTGATGGTCGAGTCGGGCGACGTCGACTGGGCGAACCATGACAACAATCTCGACGCCTCGATCGGCTCGGTTCTCAGCGGTGACGACGCGGTTCGCGTCATCACCGATTGGGTCGAACAAAACGGCGGCTGGAAAGATTCGGTGATGATCGTGACGGGCGACCACGGTCACTACCTGGTTCTCGACAAACCCGAACTTCTCATTTCCGACGAGCAGCCTGAAGCAGGCGACGTGACAAAAACGGATTGATCGCCGCCTCGGCCGCGTTTCGCAACCGGGAGTCAGCGGTTACTCGTGGACGCACGGCCGGTTGAGCGGTTCATCCCGCTCGCCGTTCGTGCGGGCGCCGCCGCGTCGTTCCTCCATGTACTGTCGCAGCAAGGTTTCTTCATCGCTGTCGATCGGTCGCCGTCGGAGAATGTACTCCAGCAACGGCGCGAACGATCCGCCGCACAACTGGTCGGCCGTCGCTTCGAGCCGTCGGCCGACCAGTTCGTCGGAAACGACGGCGGCACTGTAGAGATGCGGCCAGACGCTGCGGTCGCGAGTCACGCACGATTTCGATTCGAGCCGACCCAGCAGCTTCTGCACCGTCGGCACCTGCTTCGTCGGCTCGTCCGGATAGACTTGCGTCGCCACCGCACGCACCGTGGCGCGTTTTGATTCCCAAAGAACACGCAAAATCGCAAGTTCTGCGTCGGTGACGTCTTTGGCTTTGCGCGGCATAGGTGCGTCCAGCAACAGCACAAACTTCGTCGCGGAAGCGCGACGACCGGGAACGGCGGATGTGTTTCCCTGGTCGATCAAGCTCATTCGCTGACGCAAAAGGAAAAGTGATCGACGACTGGTCTCGGAGGTGACAGACTGCGTCGCGCACCTCTCGGCACTTGCCGCCGAAGTCACCTCCTATACGTCCGTCGAAGAGACGAATCGACAGGTTGACATGCGAATAGAATAACCTGCGGCGCGCACGGGAGTGAAGAGGCGACCCGCAAAGATTGCAAATTGCGACAGTGTCGCATTGCCCGACAGGCTCTCACGCGGCCGGATCGCCTGTAGATCACACGGTCTCGTCGCATCGACGCGGCGTGCGACTCGTCGGAGACGGACTTCCCGGCGCCTGATGAGGCCGGGAGCGGCGGTTTCGGGACGCAGACGAGCGGGACGGCGTGCATGCCGCCGTGCCTTAAAGCGTCACCGATGTTCGACAAGGACGCGTCGACGAGCGTCGCGGTTCAATCTTTGGGAGCCGGCTTCGCTTCGGACTTCTTGCCGTCCGATTTCGACTCGCTCTTCGCGCCGCCCGACCCCGAATCGGCCTTCGCCGCCTTCTTGTAGGAATCGCTGCGGTAATCGGTGATGTAGAAACCGGAGCCGCGGAACAGCAGCCCCGCGCCGGCGCCGATCACGCGCTCGGCCTTCGCCTTACGGCATTCGGGGCATTTTTTCGTCGCAGGTGCGGTGATCGACTGCCATTCCTCCCACTTGTGAGAGCAGGCCTTGCAGCGATAGTCGTACGTCGGCATGGATTCGCTTCGAGAGATTGTGATCGAAACATCGAAGCCCGCCGGCCATCGCCGGCGGGGCGCCTTTCACCCCTGCGGCGGTGCCATGGCGACCACGACTTTGCTCGGCCGAAGCACGCGGTCGTGAAGAGTATAGCCGCGCTCGACTTCCTGAAGAATCGTCATCGGTTCGACTTCGGTCGTCGGGACTTGCGTCAAGGCATCGTGAAAGTTCGGGTCGAACGCGGCGTTCTCCGCCGCGATCGGCTTGACCTCGTGCCGGGTCAGAACGTCGTCGCACTGCTTGAGAACCATCTCGACGCCGCGAATCAGTTCCCCGGCGTTGCCGGTCGTGCTCGCCGCCTGCACGGCGCGGTGCAGGTTGTCGATCACGGGCAGGAGATCTTTCACCAGCGGTAGAGCACGATAACGCAAGTCCTCTTCTCGCTCGCGATTGACCCGCCTGCGGTAGTTCTCAAGCTCGGCCTGCGCTCTCAAAGCGAGATTGTAGTTGTCGTCGCGCTCGGCGCGCGTCGCTTCGAGCTGCTCGCGCAACGATGCCAGTTCCCGATCGACAGACGACGTCTCGTCCGTGTCCGGTCGCTCGGGCTGCTGTTCCTGGTCGTCTCGTTCGTCGGTCATGGCTTCTTTGCTGGCGAGCGGCAGGCGTGAGCCTGCCGGTGCGTTCGTCGTCGGACCGGTCTTAGA
>JBAQZJ010000603.1:0-14752 GCA_049790855.1 Planctomycetaceae bacterium
GTGTGCATGCGAGACGCATGCACCACAAGAACCTGCCGACGCTTTCATCGGAGAGTGTCAGACCGCTACTTCACGGTGAAGTTCAGCGTGTAGGTCGCCAGCTTGCCGCTTTGGGCGTCTTCGACGGTGAGCTTGAGCACATAGGCGCCGACGTTCAGTTCGTCGGGAATCTTCAGCTCATAGCTGTGAAAGTAGTCCTGTCGGTACGAGCGACACAGGTCGACCGTCGGATCGAACTCGATCTTCGTCAGCGGCTGGCTCTGACCGGCGCGGAGGATTTCGACCGTGCTCTTGAGCTGCGTCTTATACAGGCCGTCGCTGGGTTGCGGCACACTCTTGAAGTTCAGCACCTCCGCATACAGCAGCACGCGCTGGCCCGGCGAATATTCGTCGTGATCGAATCGCTCGAAGTTGCCGAAGCTCGTGATCTTGCGGCAGAAGGCGACGTTGCGAAGCTGCAGGTTCGCCTCGCCTTGAAGGCGGGTCACGGCCGTTCGCAGCTGCTCGACGGTTTGCGTCATCCGATCGGCGCGGTTCGGCATCGCGGCTTCGTCGAAGTACGTCGAGACCCCCCAGAGAATCTGCTGCCAGAACTGCTGATCGGCCGGTTCGAGTCCGGGAATCGCCTGAATCGCCCGCGCCTGATCGCCTGCCATCACATACAGCAAGCGCAGTTGGACCTGGCTTTCGATGTAGTGACGGCGTGTCGTCTCGTCGACCGGCGGACCTTGGGGATCGGCGTTCAGAAAGCCCGTGCTTGATTTTTCGGCACGAGCTTCCGCCGCGGCGATCATCTGCTGAACCTGGTTGCTCCACGGATCGACCGCCGACGGTGTCGCAGCAGACGCCGGTGCTGCGGGAGCAGATGGGAGGCCGTTCGCGCGCGCGCCCGTCGGGTCTCCGGCGGTCGCACCGTCCGCGGCGGCCAACAGCGTCGCACGACCGTAGGCTGCGGTCGATTCAACGCCGAGCGTCGATCGCGGCGTGCTGTGACCAGCCGGTTCGATCGTCGGCAGTTCTCCCTGCGCGACCTGAATGCCTTCGGAGGCCGGTGACGAAGGCGGCGAGGCAGTTGCGACTGCCGGATCGTCACCGGCCGTTGATGGCGGAGACGCCGAGTTGGCGTTGACGCCCCACGGGCTTGTCGTGCCGGGCAGCGTCGCCGGAGTCGGTGTCGTCGCGGCGACCGAGGAGGGACTGGATGAGCCAAGTTCCCGCACCATCCGCCGAATCCGAATCACTTGCTGGACCATCGCACTGTCGAGCGACTTCCATTCGGCGAAAAGCTTATCCTTTTCTTCCGGAGTGGCCAGCTTCAACTCTGCGTCGATGAGCGCCAGCGTCGCTGCGTCATGCACGATCGTGCCCGCGGCATCGGCGCTGGCCGGTTTCGTCGCCGGTTCAGCCTCCGGCGGCTTGGCCTCCTTCGGCTTCGAGTCGGTCTTCGCGACGGCGGTTTGATCGTCGTCCTTGGCTTTCTCGGCGTCCGGCGTTTTCGCAGTCGGATCGCCGGCGACGACCTTTGGGGCGTCGGCGTCGTCTTTCTTCTCTTCGGTTTCGTCAGCCGCCGTTGCCTTCAACTCGGCCTTTCCCGCCGTTGCGGGGGCTGGGGCGTTCCTCCAGGGAAACGCACTCCCCACTCGTCCCGTTTGCGCGCAACCGCAAACAGCCGCGGTGACGGCAACCGCAAGCGACAGGCGATACGGGCAGCGCATGGATCGCCTCACGGCGTTGGCGGCCTGATCGAAGCGGAAAGCGACAGGGATGGTGGACGGGCGAGCGAAACTTTCGCCCACGGTCGAGCGGCGAACGATAGGTCGATCGCCCGATCCTCGCAAGGTGAAGTGTGAGCCGGCGGTTTCGCGCCAGCGAACGCAGACATCACCAGAACGCCGATCCGTCTGGTCAATGTATGGTGCCTCCCTCGCTGAGAGTTCCGCTCGCCTGCTAAGATCGCGAATGACTCACGGAGGATGCCATGCCGACTTCGTTCCACCCGTTCTCATTTGTCATCGCAGTCGCCCTCGCTTTCCTGGTCGGTTGTGGTCGACCTGGACCGACGGAGACGGCGCAAACGGGCGACTCCGCGAAAAGTGCGGCGACCGACGTCGGTTCCGGCGGGACGAAGGCCGCGGAGGCGTCGGAAGGAACGACCGCTTCCGCTTCGGTGACGAACGACGATCCTGCCGCGGCATTCCGCCGGCTCGCCGCTGATCTTGTCGAAGGTCGGACGGCGGAGATCGCCGATGCCGTTCCGCAGTGCTTGCGGGACGATCTGGGCCGGCTGTGGCACGAGTCGGTGCAAACGATTGATTCGTCAACGCGCCGCGACGCCGCCGACGCGGTCGCGACGTTCGCCGAAGTGCTCGCTCGGAAGCGAGTATTCGTTCTGGGATCCGATCGAATCGAACTCGAAGGCGCCGCGGCCGACTTCGTGCGACGCCGGTTCGATGCGATCGCCAGGGTCATCGCATCAATCGCCCGCTGGCCCGGCTGGTCGGCCGAAGGAGACGACGTCGACGCTGCCGCACTGGTCGAGAGGGTGACGAAAGCGATCGCTTCCGAGCCGGCATTGCAGGATGAGCTTCGTTCGCTTCGGTTCGAGACCCTCACGCTGGACGGCAGCGACGCGATCGTCCGGATCCGGAATGCGGACCGCGCCGAGGGCTTTGACGTCCCAGTCTCGCTCGTCGAAGGACGCTGGGTGCCGACGCGAATCGCCGAATCGTTGTCCGGCACCGTTCGATCGTCGGGCGACGACGAGGCTCGCCAGAGTTCACTGCAAAGGCTGACGCAGCAGCTTCGCCAAGTGGCCGAAACGCTCGAGGGTGTCACCACGCAGCAAGAGTTCGACGCGCAGGCCGATCATGCCGCGACATTGCTGATGGCGTCGGCAGGCCGGTCGGTCGAAGCGGTCAGCGCCATCGGCAGCGAAGAGCTGGCGACGATCCACGTGCTCGGCAAGATCACTGCCGAAGAAAAGGATCGCCTGCTGTGGGCGTTCGTTGCGCGGACCGACTCGCCTGCCAGCGGCCTGGCGGATGCCGCCGACCGAACGGACGGCGACGGCATGAACGTCACCATCGGCCCCGTTGCCGACGTCGAGGAGTTCGCGAAGCGATTGCCCGGCGTGACGGTCGAGAAGGTCGATCGCGAAACGCGAACGATCACGGTCCGCGTCGGCGAACCGTAATCGATCGGCAGTGGGTTCGTCGCTCAGGCGGCCTCGGCGGCGTCCTCGTCGTCATACACGAGATACCAGACGTCGTTCGAGGCGTTTTCGAGAATCAGTCGGATGTTCTCGCTGTCGACCGTCGCGCACAGATTTTCCAGCGCGTCGACGATCCGATCGACTTCGTCGCTCGTGATCTCTTCGTACTCGTCGCCGTCGACGGCGTTGACTTCGGACATCGCGTCCTCCTCCTTGACGAAGACGATGAGGCATTCCTGCGGACGAGTCCGCACGGATTCCGGGCGTTCACCGGGCATCGTTACCTATCGACCGGCCGCAGCGACGGCATGAGACCGCGGCCGGACTAGATGCAAGCGGGGATGCAATTCCGATAGGGGAGGGTCGGAACGCGATGCACCGTGCCGTCTATTTCGTTTTTTGCCGTTTTGCCTTCACCGACGATTTTTTCGAGTTGGAAGACTTTGCGGTCGCCGGCCGGGCGGTTTTCTTTTTCCCGGCGGACGCCGTGCGGCCGAAAACGCGGTCCCAGCCCTCGGAAAACTTGCTCGTCGAACCTGTGTTGACGGTGTAACCGGTCATGTGTCGTTTCCAAGTGATTCGAGATGGTCGGTGGTCCGCGGTTAACCGAAGTGCCTACGAGTGAGCTTCGGCCTTTTTCGGCGACTCTGTCGGTTCAGGAATCGTTTGCTTGTGACGAGTCGGCGAATTCGTGTTCGCACTTCCGGAGCCGGCGGTGAATGGCTTCGAGCGGCTCGAAGTAGGTCAGAAGCGGGAGGCCGTCGACGGTCGGTTCGAATCGCCGACTGACCCCGTCGACCGCCGGGCCGTCGCGGACCATCCTTTCAAGGACATGCTGTTGCCGTTCGGAGGTGATGCCTGCAAACGCTTCGGGCTGTTCCGCGGCGAACGCCGTTGCGGCCGCGAGTCCGTACGCCGCCCAATTGCTCGTTCCGGCGACGATCGCGTGGTCGGCGGCGACGCGGCAGAGAATGCGAGGATCGGCGACGGCGTCGAGCCGGCCTCGGAGATCGCACCAGGAGAACTTGCCGAGTCCCAGTTCGTTCCCGCCGTCGCCCAGACCGATCGTCGTCACGCCGGCGGGGGGGGCTTCGAACACGGCGGAAAAATCGACAGTCCATTCTTCGATCGGCACTCCCCGCATGTTGAGACAGCGCGACCAGAGTTCTCTCGGGACGCATTCGGCAAACTGGAGGGCGGCTTCCGCGCCGCAACGCGATCTCAGAACGTCGTCAGTGTAGCCGGGGCCGACTCGCTCGATGGCGATCAGGTGTGTCGCCCGCGGACTCGATCGTTCAAGCAGTGCCGCCAATTCGGACGGTTCCTGCAAGACGCGGACGATGCTGTCCGGCAGGTCGGCGGCAGCGGCCGCAGCGCGAACCGCCGGCCCGCAGAACGGGTCGGTCACGAGCGTCGCCGATCTGCTCAGCCTGCGAAGGGTTTCGGCGAGTGCCACGGCGCCGGGGGGGCCGTCCGTTTCGGCGGCGGCGGGTTCCGCTAAGGGGATGAAGAATCCGGTGACGATGACGGCATGGGTGCCCGGCGCCGCGAGCGACTTCGCCGCCGTTTCCAGTTCTCCAAGGCCGAGCGGTCCGCCGACTTCGCCGAGCAGACCCCGCCGTCCCGGATCGCGACGGATCGCGGCCTCGATGCGTTGGAAGACGTCGTTCATGGGCGGGCGGAACGGGTGGGACGGCGTCGCGAACGGGCAGAGTCTATCGGTCGGTTGTCGGAATGGAGATTTAGTGCGAAGATGCGTACGCTCCTGCCGCCCGTTCCACGGGCCGAATCCCTTCTGTTGCCAGCCTCGATGGCTCTCCGACCGACCACCGCAGAAATCCTGGCCGCTGCGCGAGCCGCCGGATCGAGGTCTGCACCAGCGGCCGCCGCATCAACATCCGATGCCGCCGGTGTTGGTACGGTGACGCTGGAACCTCCGGTGACGCAAGAGCGGCACACGCAGGTTCCGGCTCCTGCGCCGCCTTCGATCAACGGCGACCGAACGGCGGCGGTTCCACCGTCGATCGGCTCGATTCTACGCGACGTGAAGGTCGGGCGGGAAGGATCGACCGCGGTGGCCGCAGTCCCGCCGGCCGTGATGAGCATGCTCGCTCAGATTCGCGGGACTCAGGCCGGGACGAAGCCGACGCCGCCGTCGATGGCGAAAATTCTGGCGGACATGCGGCATGCATGCGGCACAACGGCAGCGGTTCCGGCACTCCCTGCCGAAACAGCGCCGCCTGCATCGGTAACGGCTCCGAAACGCCGGCCTTCGACGTCGGAAATCCTTGCGGCTACCCGGAAAAAGGCGTCTGGCGCGGCCTCGGAACCACCGGCGACCCTGCATGCCAGGAGCCATGATCCGGCCCCGCCGAAGACGTCGAGCATACTCGAGGCGGCACAACGACAGGGCGGGGCTGGTTCTGCCGGAACAGTCGCACCGACGGCCGGCGACGTCTCTCGTTTTAAGGTTGCTCCGGCGATAACGGCGAAGTCCGACGGTACGGGTCTGAAGAGCGTGGGCGAGGCATCGAGGGCGGCCCGACCGAAAGCCATTGCCGATGTGCTGGCCGCCGCGCGGGCTGCCGTCGCCGGGGAACCGGACTCCTTCGCCGAAACCTCTTTTCCGCCGTTACGCGATATGGTGGCGGAATTGCGGCAGTCAGACCGGCGCCGCTCCACTCAGATTCGACGCGGTCAACAGGAACCGATCGAAAACGCGGGCCTGCTGGCACGATTCCGGCGGTGGGTGAGTTCGGCCTTCGGAACGCATCAGGGTGCGTCAATTTAACCCCTCGTGGTCTTCTTTCGCGTCCCATAAAATCGACGGACTTTAGAATCGCTGTACAGAGTTTCCCGATGCCGCTCTGGTTGAAATCTCATCGTGCGTCCGTCGGTGCGCCTTGGCGCATGGCGGCGACCGCCTCGCTGGCAGTATTGTTCGCCGCGGGCTGTGGGCGGGCGCCGGAGATGACCTTCACTCCGGCGGACGCGACACTCACGTTGATTCCCGAAGTGCGCAGCGGGATGTCCGCGACCGACGAAGAGGGACGCGAAGTTCGGCTGAAAGGCGTCACCGAAGCCGTCGATTCGCATTTCGGCACGCTGACCGATCCGACCGTCTGGCCGCTGCTGCCCATCGAGTTCGGCGGGGAACCTGCCGCGGTGGTGAGGGTCGCCGAGTCGAGCGTCGAGGCGGCGGCAAAGGCGGAGGAGGCCGAACTGCCGCTGGAAGAGGTCACACTCGTCCTGGCGCCGGTCGAAGGGGAACTTGCGGCGTTGGACGCGGGTTCACAGGTCGGCTGGACCGCGGGAACGTACGAAGGCAAGTCGCATCGGGTGAAGGCGTTCGATCCGAAGACCGGTGCAGTGACGCTCACCGGTTTATTCGTCGACGGCTTGCCCGAAGAAGGCGACGAGTTGTTCACCGATGCCGGCGGGACGCTCCGCGAAGGGCGGGCGCTCTATGCTCGTCATTGCTTGCATTGTCACGGGCCGGGGGGAGCGGGAAACGGCCCGACGGCGAAGTATCTGTCGCCCAAACCGCGCGATTTTCGGCTCGGCAAAGTCAAGTTCACGTCGACCGGCAGCCCCGAAAAAGCGAGCCGCGCCGATTTGCGATCGACGCTGGAACGCGGCATTCCCGGCACGAGCATGCCGGCGTTTCGCTTGCTCTCCGACGACCAACTGGACATCCTCGTCGAATATGTCCGCTGGCTGGCGATACGGGGCGAATACGAAAACCAGCTCGCCGTCGTCGGCCGTTCGAGCGGTTTCTCGATCGACGAGGTCCAAGAGCGAATTCGAGACGGCGAGTCCCGCGAAGAGATCGTCGAAGAGGAAGTCAAAGAGTTCATGGAGTATGACTTCGCGGAGACGATCGAGTACACGGGCGAAGATGTCGCGGGCGCCTGGTCGGATGCCGAGGACGATTCGGCCGCGGTGATGCCGACCATGCCGCGAGTCGCCGACACGGCCGAATCGCGTGCGCGCGGTCGCGAGCTGTTCCTGTCGGACAAGACGAAGTGCGCTTCCTGCCACGGCGTCTACGGCAAAGGCGACGGTCCGCAGACGACGACGTTTCAGCCGAACCAGGCGACGGGCGAGAACTATCCGGAGCCGGGACTGCACGACGATTGGGGAAACGTGCTTCAGCCGCGAGACCTGACGCAGGGAATCTACCGTGGAGGCCGGCGTCCGATCGATCTCTATCGCCGCATTTACGTCGGAATCAAGGGGACGCCGATGGCCGGCTTCGGCGGCAATCTCAGCGAAGAGGAAATCTGGCACGTCGTGAATTACGTTCTGAACGCACCCTACGAAACGCTGCCCGAGCCGGGCGAAGGCAAGGCCCTCGTCTCGACGGGGCATTGAGGCGGGACACTGACCGGATTCCCGCGCCCCGCCTCGAAATGAGGCGGGTGTCGCGAAAACAAACGCGAACCGCACTTCGCCGTGAAATACTTCTGGGTCGCCTTTTTCATTCTCTGGCCGATCGTCGCGGTCGTGGCATGCGTCGCGTCGCCGGCTGCCGGCCTCTGGTTTCCGCCCCAGGAACTCGGAGTGCCGGAATCGACGCTGCAAAGCCCCAGCCCGCTGGGGCGCGACATCGACGATCTGTTTTATGTGGTTCTCTGGATCACGGGGCTGGTGTTCGTCGGCACGCAGGTCGCGCTGGCGTGGGTGCTGTATCGCGGTGCGACCCATCCGGAGGATCGGCCGGCCCTGTTCAACCACGGCAATGCGAAACTTGAGGTGCTTTGGACGGTGATTCCCGGCGTGATCCTGCTTTACATCGCGTACGATCAGCTCGACGTCTGGGCGAAGTTCCGCGTGCTTTCGGCGTTCCCTCAGACCGCGCTCGAGCGACCGCTCGCCGAGATCGAGGCGCGACAGTTTGGCTGGGAGATTCGTTACGCGGCTCCGGGCGAAATTCTTTCGCGGAATCCCCGACCCGACGACGTATATGACAACGACCGGCTGTACGTTCCCGTCGGACAACCGGTGCTGGTCTGGCTGCGCAGCCGCGACGTGCAGCATGCGTTCTTCGTTCCCCAGTTCCGGATCAAGCAGGACGTCTTGCCCGGACAGGTGATTCCTGTCTGGTTTCAGGTGGACGAACCCGGTGAGTACGAGTTTCTCTGTGCCGAACTTTGCGGCTGGGGGCACTACAAGATGGGCGGCCTGGTGATCGCCAGCGAACCCGCCGAGCACGACGCGCTGATGGCCAAGCTCGCCGAGAGGAACTACGACGACGGCGTGGCGGCGGCGGAATAACGGCGCAGGGCCGGCGATGCCGGTCGTCACGACGCTTCGAGCGCGGAACACGGCCGGCACAGCCGGTCCTACGAATAATGAGCACGCTTCGACCGACCGCCGAAACGACCAGGCCGCCAGCCGGCGACGACCCTCGCGGTCATCACCGACCGGGGTTTCTGGGCCGTTACGTCTTCTCGACCGACCACAAGGTCATCGGCACGCAGTTCCTGTTCACGACGCTGCTGCTGATGTTCGTCGGCGGTGCGCTGGCACTCGCCGTTCGCTGGCAGATCGCCTGGCCGTGGTCCGACGTGCCGATCATCGGGTCGACGATGTTCGCCTCGACCGGCGGACAGATGTCGCCCGAGTTCTACTCGATGCTGTTCACGATGCACGGCACGGTGATGGTCTTCCTGGTCATCATTCCGATCCTCGCAGGCGCCTTCGGCAATATTCTGATCCCGTTGCAGATCGGCGCGCCGGACATGGCGTTTCCGAAGCTGAACATGTTCAGCTACTGGTTCCTCTGGCCGGCGATTGTCTGCTTCGGACTAGCGTTCGCTTCCGCGGGAGACTTCGCCGCCGGTGCCGCGGCCGGCTGGACGGCGTACCCGCCGCTCTCGGCGATTCCCGAGGCGGCCCCCGGCTCGCAGAGCGCCCAGACGTGGTGGCTGATCGGCCTGACGTTCGTCGGCGTGTCGAGCATGATGGGCTCGATCAACTACCTGACGACGATCATCAACATGCGCGCCCCCGGCATGACGCTGTTCCGCATGCCGCTGACGATCTGGGCGATGTTCATCACGGCGATCCTGCAGGCGTTCGCGCTGCCGGTGCTGACCGCCGCCGTCCTGATGCTGATCGCCGAACGCGAGCTGGGCATGACTCTCTTCGTTCCCGCCGGTCAGTTGATCGCCCAGAACGACCCGACCGTCGGCGACGGCCAGCCGCTGTTGTGGCAGCACCTGTTCTGGTTCTACAGCCACCCGGCGGTCTACATCATGCTGCTGCCGGCGATGGGCATGGTGAGCGACATGCTCGCCTGCATGTGCCGCAAGCCAGTGTTCGGCTACAAGCCGATGATCTATTCGCTGATCACGATCGCGGGGCTGGGGTTCGTCGTGTGGGGCCACCACATGTTCACGAGCGGCATGAATCCGGCGCTCGGCATGACGTTTCTCGTCAGCACGATCATGATCTCGCTGCCGAGCGCGATCAAGACGTTCAACTGGATCGCCACGATCTGGGGCGGCCGCGTGCGGTTCAACACCGTGCTTCTCAACTGTGCGGCGTTCGTGTCGATGTTCATCGTCGGCGGCCTGAGCGGCATCTTCGTCGCCGCCGTGCCCGTGGATATCCACCTGCACGACACCGCCTTCATCGTCGCCCACTTTCATTACATCCTGTTCGGAACGACGCTGTTCGGCGTCTTCGGAGCGATTCAGTTCTGGTTCCCGAAGATCTTCGGCCGCATGATGAACGAGCCGATCGGAAAGCTGCATTTCGCGATCACGTTCCTCGCGTTCAACGGCACGTTTTTTCCGATGCACATGCTCGGCATCCGCGGCATGCCCAGGCGCTACGCCGATCCGTACATCCACGAATATCTCGAGCACCTGATCCCCGTGAACGAGTTCATGACCTACTGCGCGATCGTCATGGGCTTCGCGCAGTTCCTGCTGGTCTTCAATATGGGCTGGAGCATCTTCTTCGGCCGGAAGGCGGGACCGAATCCCTGGGACGCCAACGGGCTGGAGTGGGTTGCGCCGTCGCCCCCTCCGCACGGCAATTTCGAGACGACGCCGATCGTTTACCACGGTCCCTACGAGTACAGTTCGCCGCTCGTCGCCGATAAAGACTTCCTGCCTCAGAACGAACCCCCAAGAACTCATTCGTAAGGTTTGTAAGCCCGCTCCTTGCAAGGGGTGGGTTTGAAGAGTGTTTTATGCTTCCTCGACAGAAATGGACCCATCGGCTGGCGCTGGCCGTGGTCGTCGTCACGCTGCTATTGCCCGTCACGATAGGCTCGCTGACGACGACGCTGGGCGCCGGCATGGCCTTCCTCGACTGGCCGACGTCCGACGGTCAGAACATGTTGTTCTACGACATGCTACGCGACATCCGGCTTGGCAACACCGATAAGGTCGCCGAGCATGGGCATCGTCTCGCAGGCATGATCGTCGGACTGCTCAGCATTCCACTGGCGATTCTCGGCTGGCGCGACGGCCGCGCCGGCGTGCGGATGTTGACGCTTGGTATTGTGGCCGGCGTGATCGGTCAGGGCGTGCTGGGCGGTGCGCGCGTGCTGCTCGACGCCCGCACGCTCGCGATGCTGCACAGTCTGGGAGCGGCGGTGATCGTGTCGCTGATGGGCCTGACTGCCGTCGTCACGTCACGGAAATGGGCCAGGGCGGCTGAAGCGACGATTCGACCCGGGGCGGGCCTTGCGACGTTGACCGTCATCACGACAGTCGCCGTCGCCGTGCAATTCGTCGCGGGAGGATTCGTCCGTCACTTCGGACTCGCACTGACCGAACATCTCGTCGGTGCCGTCGTGGTCGGCGTCGTGTCGCTCGTGACGGCGATGATGACGGTGCAGGGCGATTCTCGCGAGTTGCGTGCGTTCGGCTGGGGAGTGTTCGCCGCCGTGCTGATTCAGGTAATGCTCGGCTTCGGCGCCTGGGCGGGCAAGTTCGGACTGGCGGCGCTCGGAATCGTGGCGGTCGAGCGGGGGCCGTTTCAGGTCACGCTGCGGACGTTACACACCACCGGTGGAATGGTTCTGCTGATGGCCGCTGTATTACTTCTGGTCGCCGTTTTTCAACTGCGGCGTTCCAACGCCGCCTCGGTTCCGATCGAGGACATGACTTCGGCTTCATCGACGCCTTTGGGACGATCGTCCCAAGGGGTCGCGGTTGCGGGAGGGATTCGATGAGCATGCTGGACACGATGATGACACCGACCGCGGACACAGTCGTCGCCCCCGTCCGGCCGATGGCGGCACGGCTCGCCGATTATCGCGAACTCGCGAAACCGCGAATCGCCGCGATGGCGTTGCTGACCGTTTCGATCGGCTATTTCCTCGCGGACCCGGCCGGCGACGTCGTGGCGACGTGCCTGCACACACTGGTCGGCGTCGGCCTGGTTGCGGCGGCCTCGGGAACGCTCAATCAGTTCCTGGAGCGAACCAGCGACGCGAAGATGATTCGCACTGCCAATCGGCCGCTGCCTGCCGGGCGGCTCACGCCGAACGAGGCGCTGGCGTTCGGGTTCGGGGCCGGCGGCATCGGCACGCTCTATCTTGCCGTGTTCGTCAACGGGCCGACGGCCGTGCTGTCGGCCGTCACCCTGTTGTTGTACGTGTGCGCCTACACTCCTCTTAAACGGATGACGAGCTTCTGCACGGTGGTCGGTGCCGTTCCCGGCGCGCTGCCGCCTGTGCTCGGCTGGGCGGCGGCCGGAGGCGGTCCGCCGGCGGGGCCGCTCGCCTTGTTCGGCATCCTGTTTCTGTGGCAGTTCCCGCATCTGTTCGCGATCGCCTGGCTCTACCGCCGGCAATACGCCGACGCCGGCCTGCACATGCTGCCCCGACAATTCCCGCGGCGCGGTCTGACGGGCCTGCTGTCGCTCGGCACCGCAATCGCGCTGCTGCCGGTGAGCCTTTTGCCGTGGTACGCCGGATTGACGGGTGTCGGATACGCCGTCGCCGCGACGATTCTCGCTGCCGGCTACATTTTCTGTTCGGCGGTCTTCTTCTGGAACGAATCGGTGCGGACGGCCCGCCGGCTGCTGTGGTCGTCATTGATCTATCTGCCGCTGGTGCTGGGAGTGCTGCTGTTCGACCACTTGCGGTTGCACTGGTAAACGAACTTTCCGCCCGCGCTATTCAACGGCCGGCATTCATCTTCGCTCTATGACGACAACGACCGCGCGACTCGATCCTCCGCCGCTGCGAATGGGCCTGCCGATCTCGAACGGCAAGCTCGGAACGTGGCTGTTTCTCGGCACGGAGATCATGTTTTTCACCGCCCTGATCGGGGCGTACATCGTGCTGCGGCTCGGCGCGCCGAACTGGCCGAGCGTGGAAGAAGTGCATGTCGAAGTCTGGGCGGGTGCGGTCAATACGTTCATCCTTTTGGCGTCGAGCTACTTCGTCGTCGTGGCATTCGAGGCGCTCAACGAGAACAAGCCGCAGAAGGCCCGCGGCTTCCTTGCCCTGACGCTGCTGCTGGCCTGCACGTTCCTCGGCATCAAGGCCTACGAATACGCCGGCAAGATCGGCCACGACATCCTGCCCGGTCGAATCACCGAGACCGACGACCAGGCGCTCCGCAAGACGCTTCGCGAACTCGATGCCGCCATCGGTGCCACCGGGCTGACGGCCGCACGGGCCGAACTGACGCAGCTTCGGGCGGCCGACGAACCGGAAGGTGAAGCGGCGATCAAGGCGCGCGAGCAGAGGATCGCCGGTCTTCAGAAGTCGATCGAGCGACTTCGGCCCTTCGAGTCGGCGGTTTCGGCCGTCAGCGACCAGATCAAGGCTCGCACGCTGCCCCTGCACGGATCGAAGAGCATCGCCAGCGAGATCGACCGTCTCGAGACCGAGTTTCCGGCAGTGATGGCGAACGTCCACCATCCGGAAGTCATTCCCGGCGGGAACCTGTTCGCATCGACCTATTTCCTCATTACCGGTCTGCACGCGCTCCATGTGCTGATCGGCATCATCCTCTTCGCGATCCCGCTGATCTTCGGCCGGCAGCTCGTGCGGTGGGCGTATTACGTCGAGAACTGCGGACTCTACTGGCACTTCGTCGACCTCGTCTGGATCTTCCTGTTTCCGCTGATTTACATCATTTAGGTGGTAGGGCGTAGGTGGTGGGCGGTAGAAATTATTGCCTCCACCGACCACCTATCACCTAACCTAACTCCTGCCACCCTGCCACCCGCCCCCATGGACGAATCGCACTCGACGCCGGGCATTCACGGGTTCCACGCGAACTACCTGATGGTGTTCGTGGCGCTGTGTGTCTGCACGTTGATCTCGGTGGCGACCGATTTGATCGACTTTCGCAGCCGGGCCGTGCTGGCGGTCGTCGTGCTCGCGGTAGCGGTCGCCAAGGCGTTGTTCGTGATGGCGTACTTCATGCATCTGAAGTTCGAGGGCCGCTGGAAGTTCGTCCTGCTGGCTCCGACGCTCGTCCTGGCCTTCGGCCTGCCGTTGGCGCTGTTGCCCGACATCGGCATGCATTACTACGTTTGGACGGATGCCGCCGCAGTCGGGGACGGCGGGCCGGCGACTGCGACGGAGACGGAATGACCGCCGTCGTCGTCGAAAACATCGGCTTCCGCTACGGCGACCGCCGGGCGCTGGCCGGGGTATCGTTCGACGTGCGGCCAAGCGAGATTTTTGGACTGCTCGGTCCGAACGGCGGCGGCAAGACGACCCTGTTCCGGCTGCTTTGCACGCTGCTGCCGTTTCAGGAGGGGAAAGCGGCGATCGTCGGATGCGACGTCGCGCGAGAACCCTCCGCGGTCCGGAATTCGATCGGCGTCACGTTCCAGGCACCGAGTCTCGACGGCAAGTTGACAGTCGGCGAGAATCTGAAGGCGCAAGGGCAGCTCTACGGTCTCTTCGGCAGTGAATTGCAACAGCGAATCGGACGGTTGAGCGATCGACTCGGTATCGCCGACCGCATGCGCGACAGGGCCGAAACGCTTTCGGGCGGATTGAAACGTCGCGTCGAGATCGCCAAAGGCCTGCTGCACGATCCGCAGGTGCTGCTGCTCGATGAACCGAGCACCGGCCTCGACCCCGGCGCCCGGCACGACTTGTGGCGACTGCTGGCGGAACTGCGGGAGGGCGGCATGACCGTGCTCGTGACGACACATCTGATGGAAGAAGCCGACCGCTGCGATCGGCTGGCGATTCTCAATCGCGGCGAGATCGTCGCTCTCGGCACGCCCGACCAGCTTCGCGAGAGCATCGGCGGCGACTGTCTGACGATTCGCGGGTCGCATCCGAACGCGCTCGCCGAACGAATCGGCCGGACGTTCGACGTTCCGGTCCGTGTCGTCGCCGGCTCCGTTCGCATCGAACAGCAACACGGTCACGAACTGCTGCGGCGGGTCGTCGAGACGTTTCCCGGCGAGATCGCCAGCGTCACCCTCGGCAAACCGACGCTCGAAGACGTGTTCATCGCGAGGACGGGACATCGGTTCTGGGACGAGGAGCAACGGTGAACGCTTGCGTTGTAGGGTGGGTCGAGCGAAGCGAGGCCCACC
>JBAQZJ010000604.1:0-2162 GCA_049790855.1 Planctomycetaceae bacterium
TCGTAGAGCCGAGAATGATCGGGAGTACGACGAGCGTGCCGACGAGGATGAGGCCGAGACTGCCGGGCGCCGCGGCGGCTTCCCAGATGGTGAGCTTGTCCGGCACTACATAGGGATAGAACGACCAGGCAAGCCCCGCGAAGCCGAGCGTGAAGATGGCGGCCAGCGTCAGGAACGGCAGCAGCGCGTGGCGGTCATCGGCCTTCGGCAGATGGAAGGTCTGCCACCAGAGCCAGGCGAAAAGCGCGGCCGACAGGATGGGCAGCGGCGCCAGATAGATCATGTCGGGCAGGACGAACCAGCGGTCGAAGATGCGCGGGCTGGCGAGCGGCGTAGCGAGCGACACGGCGCCCATGCCGAGCGCTGTGAAGACCAGCGCCGAGCGCAGCCAGAGCACCGCCTTCTTCTGCAATTCGCCTTCCGTCTTGTAGATGAGCCAGGCCGCCCCCATCGCGGCGTAGGCGGCGGCCAGGCAGAGCGCGACCAGCGCGCCAAAGATTATGGCCGGCATCCCGGTTGGGAGGCCGAGCACGTAAATGCCGAGCATGTAGCCTTGCGCCAGCGAGGCGATGAGCGAACCGGCGAAGAAGATGCGGTTCCAGCGCCGCTTTCGGTGGGCCGGCACCTTGGCGCGGAAATCGAAGGCGACACCGCGCAGGATCAGGCCGAAGAGAAGCACGAAGACCGGCAAATAGAGCGCCGTCAGGATGACGCCGTGCGCCAGTGGGAAGGCGACGAGAAGGAGGCCGACGGCCAGCACCAGCCAGGTCTCGTTGGCGTCCCAGAACGGGCCGATGGCCGCGACCATCGTGTCCTGCTCCTCTTCGCCGGCGAAGGCGAAGAGGATGCCGATGCCGAGGTCGAAGCCGTCGAGCACGACGTAGATGAGGATGGCGAGGCCCATCAGGCCCGCGAAGATCAAGGGGAGCAGGATCGGCCAGTCGAGGGTCATGGCATCTTCCCCTCATGCTGTAGCGGCTGCGACAAGGGCCGGCCGAGGACCGAAGGCAGCGGTGACTCGTCGCCGTCCTTCGCCGCCTTCAGCGCAAGATGCACCAGCGTGGCGAGATAGGCGACGAGCAGCACCGCATAGAGCGCCAGATAGCCGACCAGCGTCAGCGCGACCTGGCCGCCGGCGACCGGGCCGAGCGCCTCGTGGGTTTTAAGTACTCCGGTGACCAGCCAGGGCTGGCGGCCGATCTCGGTCGTGTACCAGCCGGCGAGCGTCGCCACCCAGCCGGACAGCGTCATCGGCACCAGAAGAATTGCCAACGCCCGCGGCAGGGTGCGCCGCCGCCACAGGAAGTACGCCGCGCTCCAGGAGATGACGAGCATCAGGATGCCGGTGCCGACCATGATGCGGAAGCCGAAGAAGACCGGCGCGACCGGCGGATGGTTGCCGACGAAATCGTTGAGGCCTGGAACGATCCCGGCGGCATGGTGCTTCAGGATCAGGCTGCCGACATAGGGGATGGCGATCTCGAAGCGGTTTTTGCGAGCCTCCTCGTCCGGCCACGCGAACAGGATCAGCGGCATATAAGCCTGCGTCTCCCAGTTGGCCTCCATGGCCGCGATCTTCTGCGGCTGGTGCTCCAGCGTGTTCAGCCCGTGCTGGTCGCCGGCGAATATCTGGATGGGTATCAGGATGGCGGCGGCGAAGACGCCGGTGCGCAGCGCCTTCCACATCGATTCGGATCGGTCTCCAGCGAGGAAACGCAAGGCGGAAAGCCCGGCGATGAAGAAGGAGACGGTGAGGCCCGAGGCCAGAAGCATGTGGACGAGGCGGTAGGGGAAGGACGGGTTGAAGATGATCGCCCACCAGTCGACGGCGTGAGCGACGCCGTCGCGCATCTCGAAGCCGGCCGGCGTCTGCATCCAGGAATTCAGCGCGAGGATCCAGAAGGCCGACATGTTGGTGCCGAAGGCGACCAGGAAGGTCGCGGCGGTGTGGTCCTTGTTGGAGACGCGGCGGAAACCGAACAGCATGATGCCCAGAAACACCGCTTCGAGTAAGAAGGCGGTGAGTATCTCGTAGGCGAGCAGCGGGCCGGCGATGTTGCCGACCTTGGCCATGTAGCCCGGCCAGTTGGTTCCGAACTGGAAGCTCATGGTGACGCCGGTGACGACGCCCATGGCGAAGGACAGCGCGAACACTTTCACCC
>JBAQZJ010000605.1:0-1611 GCA_049790855.1 Planctomycetaceae bacterium
AGACGACGAAGCGGCGCCGGCCGCCGGCGATCCGGCGTCCGAAATCGAACGGCTCTGGAACACCGGCGGTCTCGACGCCTCGAGCTTCCTGTTTCAGTACGGCCACACCCAGCAGTCGGGAACGTCGGAGACGTCGCGGTTCACCTACGACTTCATCAACAACCCGAACACGATCAACCAGGTCACGTATCTCGGCAACCGTGCGACGTTCGCCGAAACGACGCCCGACGGACGGCGCGTCAACACGTTTCACATCCTCAAGAGCGGCGAGGACAGCGTCGGGCCGCTGGCGGCGCTCGGGCGGGTGTTCATCAACATCGGCTCCGAATCGCATTACCTGCTCGACCGCACGTGGAACCCGCTGACCGGCATCGGTCCGTCGCCGTTCTCGATCGCCGAGGTCAAGCGAGACGCCTCGCGAGTGCCGGAGTGGCGATTGAAGGAACTGGACGAAGAGCATCCGGAACTGGGCCGCACCTGGCAGGACATCGAGAAACGTCTGCCCGCGCTGGCGAGCTACCTGTCGAGTTACGACCGGCCGTTCCGTCTGGAACAGGCGGTGGAGACGGCCGTTTCGCGGACGGACGACCCCGATTCGAAGGAGCGTTTGACCGCCCTGCTTCCTTCGGAGGAGGGCGTCCGCCGCGGCTCGGTCCTGTTTGCGAGGTACTGCGCCCGCTGTCATTCCAACCGGCAGCCGTTCTACCCGCTGAGCGCCGATGCCGAATCGGAACGCGCCTATCACGAGCGGCTGCTGACGAGCGACGAATTCCGCGCCGGCAACACGCTGACCGACGACGTGCGGTATCCCGTGACTTACATCGGTACGAACGCGGCCCGGTCGTTCGCCTCGAACGCCGTCGAAGGCGAGATCTGGTCCGACTTCTCGTCGCGCGAATACAAAGCGCTGCCGTCGGTCGGGGTGATGAAGTTCGTCACGCCCGTCGACGCCTTTCCAACGGAACGGTTTGGCCAAGTGCCGATCGAAACGAGTCTCTACGCCCCCGGCGGCGGTCGCGGCTATTACCGCACGGCCTCGCTTGTCGGAATCTGGGCGACCGCGCCGTTCCTGCACAACAACGGCCTGGGTCGCGACCCGTATGTCGAGGAGCACGGCGGCATCGACGACCGGTACATCTTCGTCGAAGGCCGGATGGAGCTGTTCGACGACGCGATTCGGCAACTGCTCGGTCTGAAGCCGCGGCGGGGCGCCGCCTCGATCAAGGTCACGTCGCAGGACAGCGGCGTGCTGGCCGGACTGGATGACCTGCGGGCCTACCTGCTCGCTCAGAAGTTCCGGGTCATCGTCGGTTTTCTGGAACGCGAGGCGACGTCGATCGCCCGCGAGACGATCGACGCCAAGCCCGATTTGCCGGCCGAGAAGAAGGAGCTTCTGAAGGCACTCGCGCCGACCGTGATTCGCGAGATCATCGCGCGGTCGGAGCCGAAACTCGCCGCGTTCGTCAAGACGACCTACGCCGAGAAGATCGAGCCGCCGCTGATCGACGCCGTCTCGAAGGCGATTCTCGCCGAGCTGGCTCCGAAACTCGCCGAGCACGAGGTGCTCGGGCCGTTCCTGCCGCCGCCCGAGCAGTTGCAGCAGAAGATCGC
>JBAQZJ010000606.1:0-8143 GCA_049790855.1 Planctomycetaceae bacterium
CGGCAACTCGCAAGAGTTCGACTACGTCGTCGTCGGCTCGGGAGCCGGGGGCGGTCCCGTCGCGGCGAATCTCGCCGAGGCCGGGTTCCGCGTCCTGCTGCTGGAAGCCGGCGACGACCACGACGGGCCGATCCACGAGGTTCCCGGCTTTCACGGCTACGCGAGCCAGCATCCCGCGATGCGGTGGGATTTCTGGGTCCGCCATCACGCCGACGAACAGGCTCGCCGTCGCGACTCGAAGTACCACGAGCGGTTTCCCAAAGACGGCGGGCCGGTCGTCGACGGCGTTCTGTATCCGAGAGCGTCGGCGCTCGGCGGCTGCACGGCGCATCACGCACTGATCATGGTCTATCCGCACGACGGCGATTGGCGGCGGATCGCCGAGTTGACCGGCGACGCCGGCTGGTCGCCCGACGCGATGCGAACGCACTTCCGCACGATCGAAGCCTGCCGCTACCGACCGCGGGCGGCCGACGACTCCGTCGCGAACGGTCACGGCTTCCTGGGCTGGCTGCCGACCGAGTGGCCGGATGCGAAGCTGCTCGCCGACGACCCCGATCTTCGCACCGTGCTCGTCTCGGCCGTCGCACAGCATTGGCAGGACCGGAACCGAACCGCCGAGCGCCGCAGCGCAAGAACTACGTCGCCGAATGAAGTTCGCTGGCGATCGCTGGGGTTCTCCGACTCGCTCGATCTCAACGCCGCCGACGGCGTCGCCTCGGGCGAGGAAGGCGTCTATCTCGTGCCGCTCTCGACCGACCGCGGTCGCCGCAGCGGAACGCGCGAGCGAATCCTCGACGTCGCCAGGCGTCACCCCGATCGACTGAAAGTCGAATTGTGCGCGACCGTCACCAAGATCGAATTGGAAGGCGACTCGCCGACCCGGGCGACGGGCGTGACCTATCACAAAGGCGAGCGACTCTACGGGGCCGCTCCTGCGCCGGCGACCGGGCGGGCCGAACCGGGTTCGCCCATCGCCGTCCGGGCGAAGCGGGAGGTCATTCTCGCTGCGGGCGTCTTCAACACGCCGCAGTTGTTGATGCTGTCGGGCATCGGACCTCGCGAGCAACTCCGCGAGTCCGGCATCGAGGTTCGTGTGCCTCTGGAAGGCGTCGGACGCCGAATGCAGGACCGCTACGAGGTCACGGTCGTCTCTCGCATGGCCCGCCAGTTCTCGCTGCTCTTCGGCGGACATCTCGACCCGGACCGTGACGACGATCCGCATCTGCGCCGCTGGCACGATTCCCGCGGCGGGCCGTATACCGGAACAGGCGCATTGCTGGCGATCGTCCGGCGGTCGAAACCCGACTTGCCGGAGCCTGACCTGTTCCTCTTCGGCATGCCGCTGTTCTTCGGCGGCTATTACCCGGACTACCATCGGGACGTGCTGGCGCGGGGGCACGACGTCTTCACCTGGGCGATCCTCAAGGGGCATACCGCCAATCGCGAGGGCACCGTGCGGCTTCGCAGCGGAGACCCGTTCGATCCGCCGATCATCGACTTCAACTATTTCCCGAACGGAGACGCCGACCCGGATCTGACGGCGCTCGTCGAGGCCGTTCGTTTCGTTCGATCGATGAGTGCGCCGCCGAGCGACGCTCATCGACTGGTTCGGGACGAGCTGCAACCCGGCGACGGCGTCCGGTCCGACGCCCAGGTCGCCGCCTGGATTCGCGACGAAGCCTGGGGACATCACGCCTGCGGCACGTGCGCGATCGGCGCGGACGACGACGAGACCGCCGTGCTCGACGCCCGGTGCCGCGTTCGCGGCGTGGCCGGCCTGCGCGTCGTCGACGCTTCGATCTTCCCCTGGATTCCCGGCTTCTTTCTCGCGCTGCCGATCTATATGGCCGCCGAAAAGGTGAGCCGTGACATCCTCGCCGACGCGGCAAGAACCACCTCGGAGACACACGAACCTCCGCCCGCCATCACCTGACGCGGCGGCAAACCTGGACAGCCAATGGTCGTTCCCATGATGCAGACTGAACGTCAGCGAGAACTTGCCCCCTCGCCGATCTTCGAACCGCTGCGCTTCTCGAGCGGGCTGGTCGTCAAGAACCGGCTGTTTCGCTCGAACGTCTCGGGGCGATTCGACAACTACAACGGTTCGGGCACCGAAACGCGAATCCGCTGGGAGGAAAGCTTCGCCCGCGGCGGCGTCGGCGGGATCATCTCCTCGTTCACCCCGGTCAGCGTGCCCGGCCGCATCCTGCCGAACTACGCGATGATCGACGACGACGACAAGACGCCTTTCTGGCGGGCGCTCGGCAAGCGGGTGCATGCGGCAGGAGCGACCGCGTTTCCTAACGATCCGACGCAGACGCAGGAATGCCGCTTCATCATGCAACTCAGCCATTCCGGGCGGCAACAGGACATCGGCGGCATCGAAAACCGCTATGACCTCGCGCTAAGTTCGACGAGCCGTCCCGACTACTTTCACGGCATCCTCTGCCGGGCGATGACGCAATCGGAGATCCACCGCGTCGTGCGGCAGTTCGGCGACGGCGCCCGTCGCGCCCAGGACGCCGGCCTTGACGGCGTCGAATTGCACGGGGCGAACGGTTATCTGATCACGCAGTTCCTCAGCTCGGCGATCAACGACCGCCGTGACGGCTACGGCGGAAGCGTGCGGAACCGGGCGCGGTTCGTGCTCGAAATCCTCGAGGCGATCCGCAGCCGCACCGACCGCTTCCACGTCCAGATGAAGATCAACGCCGAAGACTTCGACAACGCCCTCTACCCTTGGCGCAAGCGCGGGAACCGGCTCGACGAGACGTTGGAGATCTGCGAGCTGCTCAAGTCGCAGGCCGGCATCGACGCGATCCACGTCTCCAGCGGCAGCATCTTTCCTCACCCGCGGAACCCGCCCGGCGACTTCCCGCTGCGCGAGGTGAACGACTGGTACGACAGCATGATCTCCAGCGGCATCCGCACGCGGTTCAACGCCTTCATCTTCAGACGACCGGTGCTCGGACCGTTGTTCCGCTGGTGGTGGAACAAGCGGCGCGGGACCGCCTTCGAGCACATCAAAGACGGCGTCAACCTCGACTTCGCCGCGACCATCAAAGAGGCCGTCGGCGACGACGTGAAGGTCATCGTGACCGGCGGCTTTCAGCATCGCCAGGTCATCGAATCGGCGGTCGCTACGGGCAAAGTGGACGCCGTCTCGATCGCCCGGCCGTTGATCGCCAACCGTGATCTGCCCAAGCTCTTTCACGCCGGCATGGACTGGCCCGACGCAGCGTTCGTGCCCCTCGAACGCTGGCCGATCGAAAGCCGTCACCCCTGCACCTACTGCAACAAGTGCCTGATGAACGACGTCGAAAACCCGCTGGGATGCTACGACGAAACCCGGTACCGCGAGTACGGCGAGAAGAGTTACGAACGGATGATGGAAAAGGTGATGGAAGTCTTTCCGACCTGGGAAGAACGGCCGGAGACATGCGACGCTCCGGGCGACCAGGAACGGGTGCCCGCCGCATGACTGACGAACTCGAGCGTGAGGAACTTGAGGGTGGCTGGGGACGACGCGAAAACAGCAAGCCTCGCTTTTCGGCGTGATCGCGTCGCCGCCAGCCGTGTGTCGTTCGACTGGGGGCGGGCCGGCAGCGTCCTTCCTGTTGTCCGATGCTGGTGGCGGCCCGTCCCCAGCCACCCCGGTCCGATCCCGATCCGATTCGGACCACCATGCCACATGCGAACGGCGTGATGCAAAGGCTCAGGCGATGCACGACGGGGAACGAGTCGATCCGGTCGATCGCGAATTGAAGCGACGCAAACGGCGCCGCTGGGCGATCTACCTGTTCGCCCTGCTGACGGTCGCGGTCGCTGTTCATTGGATGTTCCTCGCGGCGATTCCCGTCGACTACGAGTCTGACGTCGACCATTTCAAGTACGGGTCGATCGGCTCCGACTATGACGGCATTCCGCTCCGCATCTGGAAGGTGCTTCCGGAACTCTTTCCGGATTACCTTCCGCACGGCGGCGAAGGATTTCGCCGCATTCCCGAACGGTCGCGCGACTATCTCGACGGTTACGCGCAGTTCGGGTTCCTCGTCGAAGACGACCGGCCGCTGCCGGTGGGATTCTCGCAACGCCGCGTCTACGTCGACCGCGTCGGGCTGAACTGCGCAGTCTGTCACACCAGCACCGTCGCCGTCACCGAGGGAATGCATTCCGAACGCATCTACGGCGACCGTTTCGACCACGACGCGGAACTCCGCCAGCGAACCGACGGTCCCGAGCGGTTCGTCGTGCTGGGAATGCCCGCGAACACGATGGACCTGGAGGCCTACTTCGTCTTCCTGTTCCGCTGCGCCGAGGACTCGCGGTTCACGACCGATGCGATCCTGTCGGCGATCGACTCGCAGGCGAAGCGCAGGGGCGACGCCGTCGGCCCGATCGAACGAATCATCCTGAAGCGGGCGATTCCGCAGCTTCGCGAAACGCTCCAGCAGCGCCGCGACCAGTTGAGCTACCTGGCGTTGCTGCCGCACGCGACGGGCGACGACGTGATGCCCCGCTTCGGCCCGGGGCGGGTCGACACCTTTTCGCCGTACAAGTCGCTCCAGTTCGGCTTTCCGTACGACGGCACCTACGGCATCGCCGATTATCCGTCGATCTGGAACCAGCGACCGCGCGATGGAATGCAACTGCACTGGGACGGCAACAACACGTCGGTCTTCGAACGGAACATCAGCGCGTCGCTCGGCGCGGGTGTCACGCCGGTCACGATCGACATGGACCGAATGCTGCGCGTCGCCGACTGGATCGGCTCGCCGCGCCCGCCGTTCTTTCCGGACGACGACGAAAACGCGTCGACTCCGGAGCAGGAACGAGCGAATCCGTTCCCCCGCAAAGACGAGTTGCCGATTCCGGGATACCCGTTCGCCGTCGACGAGACGTTGCTGGACGAAGGCGGTCGCATTTACGTCGAGTCGTGCGCCGCGTGTCACGACTGGACGAAGCCCGAAGGTTACGGTGGTCCGGGAGTCGGCGAGGTCGTCGCCATCGACAAGATCGGCACCGACCGTGCCCGGCTCGACTCGTACACCGAGGCGCTGGAGGCGAACCAGAACCTGCTCGGCGCCGGACAGGTCTGGCGGTTCAAGCATTTCCGCAAGACGCACGGTTACGCCAACATGCCGCTCGACGGAGTCTGGGCGCGGGCGCCGTACCTGCACAACGGCTCCGTCCCGACGCTCGCCGACTTGCTCAACGAACCCTGTCGATCGCTCGCGGATCTCGCTCGCGTCGGACTGCCGGACGCAGAGACGCTGGCGACGCTCGAACGACATCCCGAGCGCGTCGCCGAGATCATTCGTAAAGCCCGCACTGAAAAGCTTCGTCCGCCGATCTTCTATCGCGGCGACGACGAGTACGACCCGGTGAATGTCGGGTTCCGCTGCGACCGGCCCGTCGGCAGCGACGGACGCCCCCTGTTCCTGTTCTCGACGGTGACGGTCCGCGAGGGACGGATCGTGTTTCTCGTCGGCAACGGGCACCAGGGCCACGCCGGTGAACCGTACGGCACCACCCTGTCCGACGACGAGAAGCGGGCGCTGGTCGAATATCAGAAACGACTCGGACAGCGTCTCGCCGAGCCGGCAAAGGAGCAACGATGAACTCTTGGTACTCGCTCCTCCGCTGGATCCTTGTGCTGGCGTTTCTCGCGACGGCGTCGTATGCCGTGCCGGGCATCTTCCTGCCTGGTGCGGCCGCCGACCTCATCGGCGTCGAACCGCCCGCCGTCGCGGTCTGGCCGGGGTTCGCGTTCCTGCTTACTTTCCTCGTGAGCCTGTTCCACCTCGTCGCCGCGTGGAACCCGTTCGAAAATCTCATCACGGTCTGGCTGTCGGTCGCGGCACGCCTGGCCGGCGCCCTCATCTGGTTCTGCCTGTTTCCCGGCTGGCCGGTCGTGGGCTGGATCGACCTCGCGTTCGGCCTCGTCCTGTCGCTGCTGACCATCCTGGCGGTCCGCACTCCGTCGATCCGTGTTGCGTAAAACGTGCCGCTCGGTCTGCCCATACCTGGGAGGCATCATTGTGCAGAAATGGAAGGAGATCGCGGATGAACGCAGATAAGTCGCAGATAGACGCGGATGTTCCGCGCGGGATGTCGGAGGGAATCCGTCGTCGACTGCGTTTCAGCACAAGCGACGAGCGCAGGTTCGCCGGAAGTTCGCGGCAAGCATCTGCGTCCATCCGTTTCTCATCTGCGTTCATCTGCGAGTTCTTCAGCACAGCCAGAGGCTAAGCGGCGAAGGGAGCCAACAGGATCGTGACGCTCTTCCGCAAGTGATGCTCGCTCAGAACATTTGTCCGTCGGAGGTTCCATGTCCGTCCTGCCTCCTGCACCGCCGGCGATTCGATCAAAGCGGCAGCGTTTTCTGCTGATCTTTATCGCAGCGCTGCTGGTCACGGCCGTGGTCGTCGCTGCCGTCGTCTGGTTCAAGTTTTTCCGCCACGTTCCCCGCGAGTTCGACTCGCCCGAAGAATACTTCAAGTACGGTTCGATCGGCACCGAGGACGAGCGCGGGGTGCCGTATTGGATCTGGGTCGTGTTGCCGCGCGTGTTTCCAGAACACCTGCCCGACCCCGGCGGTTACACGGCGATCGGCATCACGTGGGAAGACGGGCGCGAGATGCCGGTCGGCTTCACGAAAGAGAAGATCGGCTTCGACCGCGTCGGCATCAATTGCGCCCTCTGTCATACCGCGACCTATCGCGAGACGGCCGTTTCCGACACGGTCGTCGTTCCCGGCGGACCGGCGACGAGCTTCGATCCGCAGGGATATCTTCGCTTCCTGTCGCTCTCCGCCCGCGACAGCCGCTTCAACGCCGACACGCTGCTCGCAGCGATCGAGTATGAAATCAAGCTCTCGTGGCTCGATCGGCAGCTGTATCGCTATTTCATCATTCCCGCGACGCGCAAGGCGCTTCTCGAACAAGCCGACTCCGACCGCTGGATGACCGAACGGCCGGCGTGGGGCCACGGTCGGATCGACCCGTTCAACCCGGTGAAGTTCGACCAGCTCGCGATGAACAGCGATCGCGACGCGACGGTCGGCAACTCCGACGTCATGCCGTTGTGGCGACTCGACGATCGTCGGAGCAGCCGAGGCGAGACGCATCTCCATTGGGACGGCTTGAACACCGACCTTCGCGAAGTCGTATTGTCGGGGGCGATCGGCGACGGCGCGACTCACGATTCGCTGCCCGTCGAGCGACTCGACGAGTTGACCGCCTGGCTGCGGAAGCATCAGCCGGACGACCTGCTGGAATACCCGTTCCAGATCGACCCGGCGCTCGCCGCGGAAGGCGCGACGATCTTCGAGAAGCACTGCGCGGAATGTCACGGCCAGGGCGGCGCCCGCACGAACACGGTCGTCGCGCTCTCGGCGATCGGCACCGACGGGAACCGTCTGGCGATGTGGAATCCCCCGCCCGACGACCCGCCGCACCCCGCCGAACGCTACAACGCCTTCGCCGACGGCTATGACTGGGATCTGAAACGCTTCCGCAAGACCGACGGTTATGTCGCCACGCCTTTGACGGCGATCTGGCTGCGCGCGCCGTATTTGCACAACGGCTCGGTGCCGACGCTGTGGGACTTGCTGCACCCGTCGCTGCCGCCGCCCGAGGCCGAAGCCCTCGTCGACACGATCGGAGACGCCGCCCTCGGCCGCAACGACGTCGCCGACCGCCTGCATACGCTGCTCGACAAAGCCGGCGCACCGACGCAAGCGCCGGAGCGGGTGCGAACAGAGTTGGACGCGCTCAAACCGCTCGTCGACCAGGTCGTCGAGACGGCCCGCAGTCGCGGCTACCGACCGCCGCTCTTCTATCGCGGCAGCAACATTCTGACGACACGGTCCTTCGACGACGATTCGTCGAGCGAACAGCAGGACGAACGGCGGCTGGTAGGTTTCGTTCACACGAGCGACGGCCTTGACGATCGAAGACTCGCCGTGCCCTACGCCACGTTCGTCCGCGGCAACGGCAATCGAGGCCACGAAGGATCGCGATACGGCACCGACTTGAACGACCAGCAGCGACGGGCGCTGGTCGAGTATTTGAAAACGCTGTAGACCGATGACAAACGAAGCGGCCTCATCCGAGCCGCGACCGTCAGGGAGCGTTTC
>JBAQZJ010000607.1:0-3205 GCA_049790855.1 Planctomycetaceae bacterium
GCCCTTCCCCCCTTACCCGCCGCGACCTGCTCGCGCAGGCCGCCTGTGGGTTCGGGTCCGTTGCGCTCGCCGGGTTGATGAATCGCAGCGCCGGGGCCAGTACGATCGCGCCGCATCACGAGGCGAAGGCGAAGAGCGTCATCTTTCTCTACATGGACGGCGGGGTGTCGCATCTCGACAGCTTCGATCCGAAGCCGGCGCTCGACGAGTGGAACGGGAAGCCGTTTCCGCTCAAGAAGGAGAAGACGCAGTTCAACAACGACGGGAACATCCTCGCCTCGCCGTGGAAGTTCAAGCAGTACGGAGAGAGCGGGATTCCTGTCAGCGAGTTATTCCCGCGGATCGGGGCGCATGCCGACAGGCTCGCGGTCGTGCGGTCGATGACTTCGACCTTCCCCGAGCACACGACCGCGAACTACTTCCTGCACACCGGTCACGGGCAGGCGGGCCGGCCGAGCATGGGGGCGTGGTACGGCTACGGTCTCGGTAGCGAGTGCGACGACCTGCCGGGGTTCGTCGTCGTCAACGGCGGGCTGATTCCGCCGGGCGGGTTGGATTGTTTCGGAAGCGGCTTCCTCCCGGCGAGCTATCAGGGATCGATCTTCACGTCGTCCGACCCGCCGGTGGCGAACGTCAAGCCGGCCGACGACTTCGCAATCCAGCGCCGCAAGCTCGACCTGATGCGGTCGCTCGATGCGTCGTTGCTCGAGCGAACGGGCAGCAGCGACGCGATCGAGTCGGCGATCGAGAACTACGAGCTGGCCGCCCGCATGCAGCTTGCCGTGCCCGACCTGATGGACCTCAGCGGCGAGACGGTCGAGACGCAGCGAATGTACGGTCTCGAAGCCGACTGGCCGCAGACCCGCATCTACGGCCGCTGCTGCCTGCTCGCGAGGCGGCTCGTCGAACGGGGTGTGCGGTTCATCGAACTGACCTGCCCCGCCG
The DNA here is from genome assembly GCA_049790855.1 of Planctomycetaceae bacterium. Taxonomy (GTDB): domain Bacteria; phylum Planctomycetota; class Planctomycetia; order Planctomycetales; family Planctomycetaceae; genus JACCRE01. Next base: position 946 of record JBAQZJ010000607.1, read on the forward strand.
GCAACGGCGACCGCTGGGATCAGCACAGCAATCTTAAGGAAGGGCACGAGAAGAACGCGAAGACGGTCGACCAGCCGATCGCCGCGCTGCTCGAAGACCTGTCACGCCGGGGATTGCTCGACAGCACGCTGCTGGTCTTCACCGGCGAGTTCGGCCGCACGCCCTTCGCGCAGGGCACCGACGGCCGCGACCACAACCCGGGGGGCTTCAGCGTCTGGATGGCCGGCGGCGGCGTCAAGGGCGGCACGATCACCGGCGCGACCGACGAATTCGGCTACAAGGCCGTCGAAAACCGCTGCGAGATGCACGACCTGCACGCCACGATGCTGCACTTGGCCGGCGTCGATCACGAACGCCTGACCTACCGGTTCAGCGGCCGCGACATGCGCCTGACCGACGTGCATGGGCGCGTGATTGAGGACGTGCTGGCGTAAGCCCACCCCTTGCAAGGGGTGGGCTTCGCGCGGGCTATTCTTCCCGAATCCGCACGTTCCGAAACTCGACGTCGTAACGTTCGGCCTGGAAGCCGATCGGGCCTTCGGCCAGTTCCGTCGGGTCGCTCTCGGCGATCTTCGTGCCGTTGAGGGTGCTTGTCAGCGCCCCGTCCTTCGCGACGATCTCGACGCTGTTCCATTCGCCGACCGGCTTGCGAGCCTGCTGCCGCGCGTCCTCGTCGTCGCGGACGGTGACGGTCACGTCTTTGGCGTTCGACTTGATGTGGCACAGTTCCGACCACTTGCCTTGCACCTCGAGGCATTTCGGCCAGATCTTGTGCTCGCCGGTGATGAAGACGAGCACGCCGGTGTTCGCGTTCGGGCGGTCCTCCTCGGGCAGCTCGGCGGCGTTCGGCCAGCGGACGTCAAGCCGCAGTGTGAAATTCTTGTACGGCCTTTGCGTATAGGCATAGTTCCGCACGTTCCCCTTGAAGGAGATCACCCCGTCGACCTCGGACATCGCGACGCCGCCCGGCTCGTCCTTTCCGATGGCGTAGAACTCGAGGTCATCTGCCCCGATCGAGACGAATCCCTCGGCATCGGACCGAGCGGCCGGAGGCGTGGCGTCTGGCGTGCCGGCGGTGTCCGAGCAGCCGGCGCACAACAGCACGATCGCGAACGGGCAGAGCGACTTCATCGGTGACTCCTGTCGAGACGGTCGAACCGAAGTGTATTCGCCCGCCCGTCGGCAGTGCGAGCCGCTCGGTCTTGCGATGATACCTGGGTGGTCGATCAAACTTGAGAATCAGACGCCGGCGAACGATCGAAGAGGATCGCGGGTGACGCAGATTCAGGCGGATGAACGCGGATCAGGAAGGCAGACATCCGCGTCATCCGCCTGAATCCGCGTCTATCAGCGACCTCCTGCCGGGCGTTCCAATCTCCCAGCGCGAGCTGTTCGACATCGAGAACGACCATCGGAACTCCTCAGAACCCGTCGTGCGGGACAGTTCTCTTTTCCGACAAGGCCGACTGTAGTATTGAGGTCACGTCGGCCGGCTTTCGACGTTGTCGTTCGGTTTGTGTCACTCGCCGAGACTATGCGGCTGGATCAATGAGCGTCGTTCTGGAGATCATCGCCGGTCCTGCAACCGGAGTGCGAGCGACCGTCGCGGCGGGTGCCTCGCTGCGCGTCGGTCGGAACGGCGATAACGACGTCGTCGTCGCCGACGATCCGACGATGTCCCGCTGGCACTTCGAACTGCACTGCGACGGCTCGGAATGCGTGGTGCGAGATCTGAACAGTCGCTCGGGCACGTTCGTGAACGGGCGGAAGATCGTCGCCGAAGAGTCGGTGAAGGATCAGGACGAGTTGAAGGCCGGTCAGAGCCGTTTTCGACTTCGGATCGATAGAGAATCAGCCGCAGGGAACAATGCGATTGATGAAAATGCGGTTTCGCCGGACCGCCGACCGTCATCTCCGTCCGAAACCGGTTTCGGATCGTCGAACGGGTTTCGCGGTCGCATCCCGTTGAGGAACGAACAAATCGAGACGACGCTCGGCCGCGCCCGACTGGAGCCGGACGTCAGCCGGCGCGTCGCGACGGGGAAGGGCGTGGAGGAAATCATCGCGACGCTGACGGAAGCCGGCTTGATCGCCGACGCGATCAAGCTCGTCGCCGCGGCGATGCCGCCGCGTTGTGCGGTGCGGTGGGCCTGTCGTTGCGTTCGACGTGACGCCGCGCCGTCGGACACCGATGCGTCGGCTCTTGCCGCCGCGGAACGGTGGGTCGCCGCACCGACCGAAGAGCACCGTCGAGAGGCTC
>JBAQZJ010000608.1:0-3846 GCA_049790855.1 Planctomycetaceae bacterium
GGGGCGAATCATCGCTCAGCCTGCGGTGCCGACGGCGGCATTCTAGATCCTGTCGCCGCACGGTTCGCGGGCGTCCTTCGCAAATCGACCGTGAGCCGCGAGAGGCGGCGCGAACACAGTGCGTCGCTTCGACGGTTGGTTTTTCCAGGGCGCCTTGGTTTTTTTGAGGAGTCAGGAGTCAGGAGTCAGGAGTCAGGAGGCAGGAGTCAGGAGGCAGGAGGCAGGAGGCAGGAGGCAGGAGGCAGGAGGCCGGATTGTGAAGGTGAAAAAGTTCGACGGAACAACGAAGGCGAAACGCGGCGGGCTTGCGAAATGGTGTGAGCCTGCCGACGCGCTGATGGTGCGCGTGGTGCGGCACGTCTCGAAAGTCGGGGGATCACGGTGTCGGACGGTAACCGAACTCGTCGCCGAGACGCTGGCAATCGGCGAGCGGCCGGACCCCGCCCGACGTCGTGGCGTGCGACAGACAAGCAGCGGCGACGCAGACGCCGTAACGCAGACACTGATCGATCGGAACGTCTTCATGAAGCCCGAACAGCAGTCCCGCAGCGAAGGCGTCGCCGGCACCGGCGGCTCCGGCGATGCTCGCCGGCGGCAACAGGACGCTGCCCTGCCCCAGCGTCTCGTGATCGCGACCGCAGGCAATCGCGCCTTCCGGAAAGTGAATGACGACCCATTCGCCGACTCCCTCCCGTTTCAGGCGGGCGGCGGCGCGGCGCACATTGGCGGCGTCGAGGCGATCGCCGCTGCGCAGGTCCAGCCCGGTGAGGCGTTCGGCCTCGAACTCGTTCATCACGGCGTAGTCGCTGTGGCGGAGCGACGGGCCGGCCACCTCGCGGAACCGGCCGCTGTCTTCGCTCACCAGGTCGATGCTCGTCTTGAAGCCGGCCTCGCGGGCCTGTGCGAGCAGCGCCGCCGCAACGGTGCCGTGTTTCGCATCCGGTGCATCGAGCCGATCGAGCAGCAGCAGGTATCCGAGATGAAAAAGGCGAGCGTCGCTCGACGCGAGGTCGAACTGTTCGGGGCCGAGCAGGGCGTTCGCACCCCGCTGGTGGAAAAAAGTCCGACGGCCGGTCGAGCGGACCGTCATCACGTCGGTATAAGAGGTCGGCGCCTCGGACGTCGTCGTGAGCCGCGTCGCGTCGATGCGAAGTTCGTCGCAGCGCTCGCGAATCCAGCGGCCGGCCTCGTCGTCGCCGGTCAGTCCGACGCCTTGCAGGGGAAACGAGACGCCCATCCGCGCGAGATCAGCCAGCAGATTGAACGGACCACCGCCGTTGCTGGGGCTTTCGTCGGCGATGTTCGCCAGCGCATCCTGAGCCGGGTACACGTCGATCATCTTGACGTGATCGACGATCCAGTTCCCGCCGGCGAGGATTCCGCTGCGTGTGGGCATGGTGGGGGAGAGTGGTGAGTGTCTAGATTATCACTGAATCGCGCGCCAGACAGACCGCTCTCCGTCGGTCCCCCTCTCCCTGGGGAGAGGGGATGCCCTGTGCGTGCGATGCTGCCGGTGAAGTTCGGCTGTTGAAGTTTCAAAGCAATCGAACGAACCTCAAACGGCCCCCTCACCCCCGGCCCCTCTCCCCAGAGGAGAGGGGAGACGGTCGCGTTGAGTGCCATTTGACACCAACCACTATCTTCCTACGGAGACGCACTGCTTCTCGCGTTGCGAGCGCAGCGCGGCGTCGAACAGTTCGTGGCTGGCGACCGCCTCTTCGGGCGTGACGCAGCCGAGCCGCTCTCCGAGCATCCCGGCTCGTTCGGCGAGATAGGCGGCCCACATCTGCTGGAAGCAGTCGGCGAAGCCGGCCTCGAAGATCGGCCCCGTGACCGGCGTGAAGGGCATCTGCGAGCCGAGGTCGATTCGCTTCCAGAATTGCTCTTTGCCGCGCTCGAACTGCTGGAACGTCTTCGGCTCTTTCGTGCTGAACCGCACGCCGCCGTCGGTGCCGAGCGCCTCGAAGAACCAGGTGTTCGTCTCGCCGGGCGCGAGCCGCTTCATTTCGAGCCGCATCGGCACTTCGGCCCCGTCGACGTCGATTTCGGTGTGCAGCATCGCATTGTCCCACGTGTCGGCCGGTGCCATGCCGCCCTTGCCATCGGGACGTTCGTGGTAGACCTTCTGCAATTGGGCGTAGACCCGCTTCGGTCGCCAGCCGAGGCGGAAGGGAAGATGGACGACGTGCATGCCGAGGTCGCCCATCACGCCGATTTCGCCGCAGGTCTTCACCTGCCGCTTCCAGTTGACGGGCTTGCTCGGGTCGAGATCGCTGCTGTGCCAGAACCCCGAGCGAACCTCGAGCAACTTGCCGAGACCGCCCGCCCGCACCGTCTGAAACGCCCGCCACGCTCCCGGCAGAAACGGGAACTCGGAACTGCAGCGCACGAACCGTCCCGAAGCTTTCGCCCGTTCCGCGACGGTTCTCGCTGCGTTCAGATCGATGCCGAACGGCTTCTCGGCGAGCAGGTCTTTGCCCGCATCGAGAACGTCGAGATACAGCCGCTCGTGCAGTTGGTGCGGTACAGCCACGTAGACGACGTCCACGTCCGACGCGAGCAGTTCCCGCGAGTCGGCGGTGATCAGCCGCACGCTTTTCACCCGTCGGAACCATTCCCGTTGCGGCTCGGCGAGATCGCACACGGCGACAAGCTCCGCCTGCACGGGAACGTCCGCCAAAGCGCACCAGCGACCGAGGGCGCTGGCGACTTCACGCCCCATCAGGCCGCCGCCAATGATGCCGACCCGCACCGCCGTCATAATTCGCTCCTCAGGAAGGCCGCGGCAGACTCGGCGGTCGCGTCGTCGTGAACGAGCGCCATCAGTGCCCGCGTCATGCCCGCCGGGTTGGGGTGCTGGATGATGTTGCGGCCGTAGACGATGCCGGCGATGCCCTGCTGCATCAGGGCATGCGTCCGCTTGAGGACTTCGGCGTCGGGGGCGCGTCCGCCGCCGCGAACGAGCACCGGCACGCGGGCGATCTTCACGACTTCGTGATAGACGCTCACGTCGTCGGTCGGATCGGCCTTGATGACGTCGGCCCCCAGTTCGGTCGCCTGCCGGACGAGCGGGGCGATCTTCTCGATGTCGCCGTCGACCATGTAGCCGCCCGCTTCACTGTTCGGCTTGAAGACGAGCGGTTCGATCATCAGCGGCATGCCGTAGCGTTCGCATTCCGGCTTGATCGCGAGGATGTTCGCGATGCACTCGGCGGTGACTTCCGGCTCGTCGGGAATGCGGAACAGGTTCACGACGACGCAGGCCGCGTCGAGTCGCAACGCCTGTTCGACCGGCCGTTCGATCATCCGGCTGAACAGCGTTCGCGGCAGGTCTTTGCCGTAAACGTTGGCGACGTCAGTTCTCAGCACGAGCGACGGCTTCTGCCGTCCGGGAATCGACTGCAGTAGCGTGGCCTGTCCGATCGTCAGCTGGATCGCATCGGGGGCCGCATCGACCAACGTCGCGACCGCCTGTTCCAGATCCTCGATGCCACCCAGAAACGAACGCTCGTTGAAGAACCCATGATCGACGGCGACGTCGAGACAGCGGTTCGATTTCGGATTGAAGAGTCGTTTGAGGCGGTAAGCGGTCATATCAGGTCACAAATAGTTCGGGAGGCGCCGGCGTCGTCGGCGCAAACGGTGATCGCAAACGATGCCGTATGGAAGCGGCTTGACACGGCGGGGTCAACTCGACGCGAGAGAACGGAGCGTCACGCGCCGTCGCCGTGCGGCCGAGTGTCGCAAATCGCGAAATCCGCAGTGTTTTTGCGTCGAGGCTCTGAGCGGCCGAGGAAAAAAATGATCGCAAAAACGCGGCTGCGACGGCGATTTTCAAGAAAAGCG
>JBAQZJ010000609.1:0-8262 GCA_049790855.1 Planctomycetaceae bacterium
CATCCACTACTACAACTTCGAACGCAAACACTCAGCGCTCGAATACCTCAAACCCGCTCAATTCGAACAACTCAACAACCCACCAAAATAAGAGAACGACCTGTCCGCAAAAACGTCACCACCTCACATCTCCTTGCGATCTTGCAACAGCATGCTTGCATCCCTCGAGCTTGCACGCTGCTCCACGGTCCAGCTTTCCGGAAGCCAGCCGTGCGGAGTCTGCTGATAGGCGACGAGGAACATCAGCGTCTCTTCGCCCTCACGGACATCAGCGAAGCGGACGATTGCCGAGTTCCGGAAGAGGTCGACCCAAAGCTCGGAATAAAGCGCGCCGTCGAATCTCGTCGGCGTGCGAAGAATCACGCATTCGCGGCCTTCATGCACGGCGCCGCCGGCGACCTGCCAGCCGGTCAAATCGACCGGCCGGCGAAGCTGATCCATCGGCCCCGGCATCGGAATCAGGCCGTGCGCCCAGTAAAGGGGGCGTTCCGTGTATTCACGAAGCACGATGTAGGCTGAGGTCGAATTCATCGCCGTCAGCTCGAATTGCATCCGTTTACCGGCCTGTTTGAGTTCGGCGATACGAGGATTCCGGTCTAACGGAATATAACGCTGGAACTCCTCTCCATTGGACACGTCGATGATGTATTCGGTGATAAACTCCGGTCCATGATTAAGGATATCTCGTTCCCGTTCGACGCGCATCCAGTTCTTGTCTTTGTCGAAGTACACCGTGAGCAGGATGTTGTAAGACGAGAAACGGTCCTCGGAGGGAAGATCCTCGTCGGGATCGGTGACGCCGGCCTCTAGCTTGAGATTATTGAAGACGCCCCTCGGTCGCATCTCCGTCCCCACGACTTCGTACCGCACGGCGTCGGCGATCTGCTGCCGCTTCGTCCAATCCCTCGCGACTTGGTCGAGGACGGCGTCGTCGGCTGCGATAAGTCCGGAAGTCAACAGCGACGCAGACGCCGCGAGGATCAGAGAGCACATCCGGAACATGACGCCGCTCCGTAACGGAGGTTTGGCTACGGCGAAGTCTCGTCGGTCAATCCGTAGGAGTGCGCGACGGCGGTGATGCTGCCGCCGCTGCCGTCGTCTCGCACGTAGACAAACTGGATATTCTCGGTCGCGGAGCCGGACTCGATGATCGTCTTGGTGACTTCGTAAAGCGGTCCTCCCGACTGTGTGGCGTCAAGCAGCGTCAGTGTCGCCGCGTCCGACAGCACCGCGGCCTTCGTCACCCGGAACGGCCGGCCGCTGCGCGATTGCACCTGCACGGTCATCCGCACCGTCTCGCCGACGCGGGCCGGCGGCAGGCGCAGCGTGCCGGGAACGGTCGTGACCTCGCCGTTGACCCGGCCGCGCACCCGCAGCGGGATCGGCGGCAGCCGCGTCCCGTCCGAGAGCACGGCGACGAGCGGGATTTCGTACTCGAAGCCGCCGGTCGGCAGGTCGCCGGCAGGAATCACGGAGACCCGCGTCGATCGTCCGACGCCGTCAGTCTCCGTTCTGACGTCTCCCGGGAAATCATGCTTCCCGACCGCAACGCTCGCCACCGAGTATCGATGACTCAGCTTGCACTGCTTTTCGATCGACGGAACGTTCTCGATCAACTCGTCAGGCCCGAACCAGGCGATGTCCGCGGTCCCGACGAACGGATAACGAACTTTGCCGCGCAGCGTCCAGAAGCCGAGGCGGTGTCCTTCGCCGTCGCGGAAGTCGAGACCGACCTCGAACGGCGACAAGTGCGTGCCGATCTGCCGCGACTCGGGCACGAAATCGAGGAGCAGCGTCAGCTCACGAGTCGCCCCCGGCGCGAGGCGGAAGCTCGTCGGCGTGACCTCGGTGCAACCGCAACTCGCGAGAACATGCTCGACGACGACCGTGCGGTCGCCGCGATTCTCGACGGGCACGGTCCATTTGAAGCCGGACTGCGCCCACGCCGTTCCGAAGTCGAGCGCGTCGTCCGGAATCGCGAGTGTCTCTGCGGCGTCGTTCTGTCGTGTTTCGGCGAGCAGCAGCCCGACGGTGAGAATCGCCAGCAGCACCGCCCCGGTGACGAGGAAGCGGCCCGTTCGCGACGAGTTCGACTTCGATGCCAAGCCCGCAGACATCGCTTTGCCCCTTCAAGACAGAGGCATGCCGGAAGTGCGAGGGCCAGTAAACACCCGGCGGCAAGGAATTGATACCCGGAAGCCGCCCGTTTTGAGGGGGGGGGCGTTTCCCCAGGCCGTCGGATGCCATGCTCACTCGCAGCGGCGGAGTGAGGCCTGGGGGGCTTGTGCCTATCGAGTCTCTTCCGGTGGGCACAGCCCGCTCTACCGCTTGCCCTCCTCCCGCCACATCTCGCGAAAGCTCTTCTTCGGCATCGGGGGCAAATCTCGCTGTTTCCCCCAGGGGTTGAGGCGGTTGTAGACGGCCCAGCGGGGCAGCCAGGGGAAGAGGGTTCGTCCCGTCTTGCCGGCGAACGCGTAGAGCCACGGGCGATTGAGGACGGCGGAGGCGGCCTGCATGCTGAGTTGCTTCGACCGCGGCAGCAGGTTGCGGAAGCGGAGCACGCGGCGGAAGGCGAGCAACTGGTGGTGCAGCGGAATCTTCACCGGGCAGACGTCAGTGCAGCTTCCGCACAGGCTGCACGCGAACGGCAGGCTGTCGTGCTTCGCGGCGTCGTGCAGCGGACTGAGGATGCTGCCGATCGGGCCGGGCACGGTCGCGTGGTAGCTGTGCCCGCCGCTGCGGCGGTAGACCGGGCAGGTGTTCATGCAGGCGCCGCAGCGAATGCAGTTCAGCGCCCGGCGGAACTCGGCGTCGGCGGCGATGTCGCTGCGGCCGTTGTCGACGAGCACGATGTGCAGCTCTCCGCCGGGAGCCGGTCCGTGGAAGTGCGACGTGTAGGTCGTAATCGGCTGGCCCGTCGCGCTGCGGGCGAGCAGCCGGGTGAAGACGCCGAGGTCTTCGAACCGCGGAATGAACTTCTCGATGCCCATGCAGGCGATGTGCAGCTTCGGCAGGCTGGCGCCGAGGTCGGCGTTGCCCTCGTTCGTACAGACGACGATGCCGCCCGTTTCCGCAACGGCGAAGTTGACGCCCGTGATACCGGCATCGGCCCCGAGGAACTTCTGCCGCAGATGCTGCCGGGCCGCCTCGGCGAGCTTCTTCGGGTCGCTTTCGCCGGCCGGTGTGCCAAGATGCTCGTGGAAGCAGTCGCCGACTTCTTCCTTCTTGATGTGAATCGCCGGCAGAACGATGTGGCTGGGATGTTCGCCGCGAAGCTGGACGATGCGCTCGCCGAGATCGGTGTCGACGACCTCGATGCCGTGACGTTCGAGGTACGGGTTGAGGTGACATTCCTCGGTGAGCATCGACTTGCTTTTGACGACGTGCTTCGCGCCGCGGTCCTGAAGCAGTTTCAGGACGATGGCGTTGTGCTCGGCGGAGTCGCGTGCCCAGTGGACGACGGCGCCCAGTCGTGTCGCATTCCGTTCAAACTCTTCGAGATAGTGCGGCCAGCGAGAGAGCGTGTGCTGTTTGATTTGCGACGCTTGCTCGCGCAGGTTTTCCCATTCGGGAACGGAATGCGCCATCCGGTCGCGCTTCACGCGAACGAACCAGAGTGCCTGATCGTGCCAGTGGGCGCGGGCATCGTTCGCGACGAACTTCGCGGCTTCGACGGGATGAGTTGCTGTGGACATGGAGAAGCGATCTTCTAATCGGCAAATCGTTCGAACAGATCGTCCAGCAGGGACTCGTCCCCGATCGTTCCGTCACTCCGAAAGATCTCGACTTCTACGGAACCGTCGTTCAAAAAGTCGATTTCCCATCGCTCGCCAGGTACCGCGACATCGACCGAAACGGCTTCGTCGCGCGTATCGCGAATCTGGTGAGAGATGTTCGCCGTTCGCAAGCGTTCGAGGAATCCCGACAGAGCAATCGTCGTCTTCATCGGTCGAACCTTGTATCCGAAAGAAGTTTCCGAATCGTGCGGAAGCCCGGACGGTCGTCTTGAGCCGACCGATCAACATCTTCCCAGATCATATCGGCGATTGCAGTCCAATCCGGTGTCCCGGGAGGCAGCGGTGCGGCAAGTACGCTTCCCTTCTTGATCTTCAGAATCTCGCGGACAGTCATTCCCGCGAATCGATGCGGCATCGTTCGAAGACCCTATCTCGTTCGCCAAACGACACCGAGCCGACGGCAGGCCGTCGGCTCGGGTCCGCATTCGTATTGTAGACCGAATCGTCTCGTTCGCTACTGCCGCGCGCCTGCGGCAGGTCGACCGGCCGTCGCGGTGCGTTCGAGCTTGAGCATCAGGAACTGCTCTTTGCCTTCCTCGCTCGAGCCCGAGGTGAACTCCGTCGGGAACTGTGCCGCGTCAGGCTTCGTCAGGCAGAGGAACAGGCTCGTGCCGCTGAACTTGTAGATGCCCCGCTGCATGCCGACCTTCGGGTCGGCCGGCGCCGGCGGGGCGTCTGCTCCATCATCCGGATTCGGCTCCGCCGCCGGCGGATGCTGGTACAGGACGATGCGGTTCGATTTCACATCCACCTTGAAGGGGTGCTCGTCGGTGACCGGCTTGCCGTCTTCGCCCTTCTGGGTGAATTTGGCGATCTGGGGGCCGAACTCGAAGGTCGCATCCTTCAAGCCGAGCGTTCCGTCGTCTTTCTGGCCGCCGAGTTCGGCCGCCGTCACAGTCCAGACGCCGACAAACTTCGACAGATCGTTCTCTTGAGCCTGGGCGGCGGCGGCCAGTGCCAGAACCGCCAGCGCCGGCCCCATCGCCCGGTGCGGCAACATCTTCATTCTCCTTCCGTAGAGAGTAGGTCGTCCGTGAGATTGACCAGGTGGTCGTCAGCAGGTGACAGGTCGTCGAGAGTCAGTCAGGTTCTTCCCGGCTCGCTGCACCCTTATCCTCTCTCCGCCGAGGAGAGAGGAATCGATTCGACGGCTCGCTCGCCGGCGTCTTCGAGGGCCGTCGGATCGCTGGATCCTGCGGCCGTCGCCTCGTCGAGGATTTCGGCGATGTGCATGACGCGAATCGGCAACTTCTGTCGTCGGATCAATCCTTCCAGGTGCATCAGGCACGACATGTCGCCGGCCGTGAGGATTTCCGTCCCGGCCTGTGTGTGATCGGCAAGGCGATCGAGGCCCATGAGACAACTGACGGCTTCCTCACCGACGGCAAACGTTCCGCCGAATCCGCAACACTCGTCCGGGCGTGATAACTCAGAAAGGGTGATCCCGTCCAGACCTTCAATCAATTGCCGGACTTTGCTGTACGACGGGCCGACGCATTCGCTGTCGGAGCCGAGCCGCAGTTCCCTCAGACCATGGCAACTGTTGTGCAGTCCGACGCGGTGGGCAAACGTTCCTGCGATCGTTTCGACGCCGAGAACGTCCGTCAGGAACTCGCACAGTTCGTAGGTCTTGCGCTTGACGGGTTCGAGCCGTTCGTGGTCGCCGATCAGGTCGTCATAATGGTGCCGGATCATCGCGACGCAACTGCCGGACGGCGCCACGACGTAATCGTAATCCTCGAAGACGTCGAGAAAACGCTTGGCGAGCGGTGCGGCGGCATCGGTGCAGCCGGTGTTCGCCATCGGCTGGCCGCAACAGGTTTGACCCTCGGGAAAATGGAGGTCGGTCACGCCCAGCCGTCGCAGCAGACGCACCGTCGCCATGCCGACGTGCGGATACACCTGATCGATGTAACAGGGGATGAACAGGCCGACGCGCATCGAAGCGGGGATTACGGGGCAGGCAGGACAGGCGAGGTCGGAGTGTGAATCGTAGCGGAATCGACGTGCGGCGGAAACCCGAGCCGTCGCTCCCGTCAGATCCCCAAGGCGTCGTTCGCGGCGTCGTTAAGCATGCCGATGTAGAAGCTGGCGAGGCTGAAGATCAGGAAGATGATGAACCCGGCCACGATCAGCCAGACCAGCGTGCCGGCTGCGACGGTCAGGGCCGACAGGCTTCTGCGGGCGTCGGCTTCGAGTTCCGGGCTGAGCCGATGAAGCGATTCGGGAACGGTGCCGGAATGATCGGCGACCTCGACCACCTGAAGATAGTTTTCCGGAAACAAACCGGTCGCACGCAAGGTGTCGGCGAGTTCTTCGCCGGCGCGAATCATCGCGACGACCCGCGGAATCTCGCCGATGTAGGCGCCGTTCGAGGTCGCCCGCAGACTGACGTCGAGGCACTTGTCGAGGCCCATGCCGGTCTGCTGCGTCAGTGCGAGCGCCCACGAGAAACGAGACAGGGCGAACGATCGAATACAGCGGCCGACGACCGGGATGCGCAGCAACAGCGGGTCGAGCGTTCGTTTTCCGCCCGTGCTGGCCGCCGCGATGTTGTATGCGATGAACAGGGCGAACAGCGTTCCGAACGTCATCGTCAGCCAGATGATCGCGCCGGTGGGGCCGACAAGCCCCCAACCGAGCACGTCGATCGTCTTGCCGGTGCTGTCGCCGACGATTCCCAGAATGACGATCAGAAATGCGATGATGAGGATCGCCGCGACGAGTTGAATCGCCGGCCAGGCGATGCCGGCGAGGAACAGCCGTCGCATCTTGACGAGGTTGTCGAAGTGCTCGGCGAGGTGTCGCAGGACTTCGGGCAAGTGCCCGGTCTGTTCGGCGACACCGACCATCTCGATCGCCAGCGGAGGAAACTCGGGGCGGCTGGCGACCGCCGAGGCGAAGTCGTCACCCCGCCGCAGGTCGGTCTCGATCGCCGTCATGGCCCGCTTCGCCCGCGGATCGCCGGCGTTCCGCCCCGCCGTCTGTAACGCCTTGAGGATCGGCACCCCGGCCGCCAGCAGCGACGCGAGGTTCCGAAAGAGTTCGGCGAGCGGCTTGCTCGCAATGCGGGAGGAGAACACGGGGGAGGCGGTCTGGTGACTGGTGACTGGTGACTGGTGGTCTGGTGTGAATGCCACTTAATCGCTCGCCTGACATGCTGTTCGCCGTCGGTTCCCCTCTCCCTGGGGAGAGGGGTTAGGGGTGAGGGGATGTCTTGTGCGTGCGATGCTGCTGGTGAAAGTCGGCTGTGGATGTTTCAAAGAGATCGAACGAGGCTCAAACGGCGCCCTTCACCCCCGGCCCCTCTCCCCAGAGGAGAGGGGGGGCGGTCGCGTTAAGGGCCATTCGCGTTTGGTGACTGGTGACTGGTGACTGGTGACTGGTGACTGGTGACTGGTGACTGGTGACTGGTGACTGATGGGCGTGGAACTGGCTGGCACGGTGGCCGACGAGGCCTCTTTGATGGTAGAGAGGGAACCGCCTTCGGGGAATCGACCCATCACCAGACTACCAAGCACCAGACATTAGGCGACCAGCTCCGTGCCCGACTTTCTCGGCCTGAACGGCAAAACGATCCTTGTGCTCGGAGCGGCGAACCGCAAGAGCGTCGCCTGGCACGTGGGCCAGGTGCTCACCGAAGCCGGCGCGACGGTGCTCCACAGCGTCCGCAGCGAACAGCGACGCGCCTCGCTTCGCAAACTGGCCGGCCCCGAGGCCCCGATCTTCGTCTGCGACGTCGAACGCCAGGAGGAGATCGAACGGTTGCGCGATGACGTCGCCGATTACCTGCACGCGACGACGAAACGTGATGAAGTGACGACGCCCGGAACTTCGCCCCCCCCTCCCCCCCTCTCCCCGTCCCCCCCTCCCGCACTCCACGGCATCGTCCATTCGATCGCGTTCGCCGACTACTCGGCCGGCTGGCTGCCTTTCCACGAGACGCCGCGGCAGGCGTTTCTGCAAGCTGTGGACGTGTCGTGCTTTTCGCTCATCGCCGTCGCGAATGCATTCAAGGACTTGCTCGACCCGGAAGACGGCAGCGTCGTCACGATCTCGATCTCGACGACCCGCATGGCCGCCGAAAATTACGGCTATATGGCCCCCGTCAAAGCCGCTCTCGATTCGAGCGTCTGCTTCCTCGCCAAGTCGTTTTCGACCTTCGGCAAGGTGCGGTTCAACGCCGTCGGTCCGGGACTGCTCAAATCGAGTGCTTCGGCAGGCATTCCCGGCTATGTCGACAGCTATCTGTTCGCCGAAAAAGCGACACTTCGCAAAGAGGCCGTGAAAACCGAGGAAGTCGCCGACACAACGGCGTTCCTACTCTCGCCCCGCTCCAGCGGCATCAACGCCCAGCATCTCGTGATCGACGCCGGCATGGGCGTGAACTACTTCGACCGCGACATCGTAAGAGGAGACAAGAGTCAGGAGTTAGGAGATCGGCATGTTTAGCCGCGACCAACGG
>JBAQZJ010000610.1:0-4568 GCA_049790855.1 Planctomycetaceae bacterium
GCCGGTCCGGCTCGGCGGATTCGGGAACGTCGATGCTTGCGAGAACCGGTGAAACGACGCCAAGAGGAATCGACAGCGATTGCTCGGTAGGACTCGTCGACACGTTTCCGAACGTCACGGTCTGCCGCGTCGGGTCGACCACCGTGACGCCGTCGATCTGTTCGGCGATCGAGATCGAGTTGTCTTGCGACGCGGTGATGATGATGTTGAACAGTTGCTCGCGCGCACCGCTGAGAATCAGACGCTCCTGAAGGAACAGTTCGCTGTACTGGAAGGAGAACGGTCCGAACACGTCTTCGACGAGGCTGCCGCTTCGATCGGTCATCGACTGAAACCGGCTCTGCACCGGATCGAAGATTTCGGGCTGCACGAAGTCGACCGTGACGGTGACGCCGCGATCGCCGAGCACTCCGTCGACCGTATTCGCCACATTCCCGGCGATGATGCCGAACGTGACGACGAACGGGCTGGCAAGGTCGAATCTTGTGATCGGAACACCGTTGGCATCGACCGGAATGTTTTGAGGGGGAGAGCCGACGATACGGCCCGTCGGCGTCTCGGCGTAGCCGCGATCGAACAGCACGCGACCTCGTCCCGCCGATCCGACGACCCGATTCGCCGTGAGAGCGATCGTCGATCCCATCACCGGGGCCGCGAGGACGAGGTCGCCGTTCTCGGTCGAAACGGCGACGGTGTGCGGCGATCGCACACCTCGCTCGGCGCCCAGAATTGCAATCGTCAACGTTCCGCCGGCGGCTTGCTGATTGAGCCAGGCGCCTCCTCCTGCCGCCGTCGCGGCGATCTGTCCGACGGCGAGATCGATCGCCTCGCCGGCCCTTCCGACCGATCCGCCCGCCATAATCGCCGCTGCCGGACCGACCACGGAATAGATCGTCGACGGCTGAAGCACCGAACCGTTCGGCGACTGCAAAACAGCCGACTGACCCGCGGTCACGTTTCCATCGAGCAGCAGGTTCCCGCCGCCGGAGAGCATGGCGATCGTCCGACCGGCCGTCACGGGGCCGCCGATCGTCAAGCCGCCTGTTCCGGAGAGAATGGCCGCATCGAGAGTGGCATCGACTCGGCCGGCGACCACCGTCGTGCCCGCGCCGATCATGCTGACCAAATGACCGACGACGGAGCCTCCGGCCACCACGAGGTCTCCAGCCGCGATCAGTCTCGCGTGGGCTCCGGCCGTTGCGGCGGCCCGGAGCGTCAGATTGCCTCCGCCCGCCACGATGTCCAAGCCCGCTCCGGCCGACAGCGGCGCGACGACCTCGACGCGAGATGAGATCGACTGAACGGCAAGCGCAGTATGGCTGGCGACCGGTCCGGCGACGATGACGACGCCGTGTGCTGCAACGTCGACGATCGCTCCGACGATCGAACCGCCGACCATCACGCTCATGCTTCCCAAGGCCTGCAATCGCACAAGCCCGCCTGCCGCCATCGGTGCGCCGACGTCCAGCGCCCCGCTGCTGTTGATCGCGATGGTTGTCCCCGCGGTCATGGCCCCGCCGATGATCGTTCGAGATGCCGACGCGATCGCAACGTCAAATGCCGCGAACGTTCGCCCTTGGATGTTCGCCTGGCCGCCGGCAGCGAGATTGATTTGTCGACCGACCAACTCTCCGGATGCGTTGACGAAGATGCTGCCGGTGTTTGCGACCAGCCTGAGCATGCCGCCCGACGTCAGGTTCGACGAGACGAGGATGTTTCCGCCGGTCGTCGCGGCAGTCAGGTTGCCCGCCGACGTCAGTGCCCCGGCCAGCGACACGCCTGTTCCCGCCGCAAGATCGATGGCCGACCCTCGCAACGAACCGCCCGGCGCGACGCCGATCGCGGTGGTCGCATCGACGTCGATGAGACCGCCGACGACCACCGGGCCTGAGACCGACACGGCGCCGCCTTGCGCATCGGCGACGAATGAGCCGCCGGCAGTAAGCGGCGCCGCCACAGCGATGCCTCCGTTCGCCGACACGGCCGTGACGTTGCCGCCGGACTGTACGTTGCCTGCCAGCGAGATCGGTCCGACGGCCGTCAGATCGATGTTGCTTCCTTGCAGCGATCCACCCGAAGCGACGCCAATTCCGCCCGCCGCGTCGAAGTCGATCGACCCGGTCACGAGAATCGCATCGGTCACGTTGATTCCGGCCCCTCCCGCATCGACGACGAGTTGTCCTCCCACCGTCGCCTTCGCAATGCCGATTCCCGCCTCGACGGAAACGATGGTCGTATCGGCAGTCGACTTGAGACTCCCGCGAAGCGAGATCGAACCATTGGCATGGAGATCGACGACGTGGCCGGTCAGCGAGCCGGTGGAAAAGACGGTCAGGCCGCCGCCCGCGTCGATGTCCAGCGTTCCGCCGGCGATCACGGCCGAGGTGATCGCAACACTGCCGACCATTGCGTTCGCGACGAAGTTCCCGCCGGCCGTCGCACTGGCGGAAACTGCGATGCCTCCTCCCGTAGAAACCGCGGTCGCATTGCCGGCGGCATGAATCGGGCCGCCCAACGAAATCAGGCCGCCTGCGAGCAGGTCGATCGTGCTCCCGGTGAGCGATCCACCCGGAGCGACACCGATCCGGGCCGCCGCGTCGAAGTCGATCAGTCCGCCGACATGAACGTCACCATTGACGTCGATGTTGCCGCCATCCGCCGCGATGGTGAGCGGTCCTCCGACTGTCGCTGCGGCAATGCCGACGCCGGCAGCGGTTGAGACGATCGTCGTGTGACCGGTCGTCGTCACCGTTCCGTTCAGCGAAACGAGATCGACGGCCGTCAATTCGGCGATGCTTCCACTGATCGTCCCGGCAGCCGTGCTGGATAACTGGGACGACGAGTTGATCTCGACGGATCCCGCAGCCGACACTGCGGCCGAGATCAGGGTCGAACCCGCGCCGGCCGTTCCCGATTCGAGCAGCACCTGGCCGCCGTTCACCGCGGCTCCGACGGCGAGATTGTCGGCCTCGGTCGTCACATGCACGAGACCCGGCGCGGAGAGACCCGAGACTCCGGCGACGGTTCCGACGGCCAAACCGCCTCCCTCGACGTCCTCATTAATGAAGAGGCTTCCGCCAAAGGAGAACGCAGCCACTGTTCCTGCGCGAAGATCGATCGGTGCGGCGGCGGTGCCGATGTTTCGGCCGGCGACCAATCGAACGCCGGCTGCCGTGACGAACTCCGTCGCCGACGACTGAACGACGTCTCGGCTCGCGAACATCAGGACCGATCGGTCGGACGATACCGAAGCATTCAGGATCAGGTCGCTGTTCGCACCGACGGCATTCAGGATGACGTCCGACGCAACCCCCTGCACCGCCAGGTCGGCAGCGACCGTCAAACTTCCGCCCAAGGCTTCCAGCGCAATCGTGCCGTTTTGCGTCGTCACACCCGTCAGTCCGGTCGCCGCAGTGCCGGCGATCGCGATCGGGTCCAGCGGTACCGCAAGACCGACGACGGTATTGCCGAAGCTGCTGACGCGGAACTCTCCGGTACCGCGAACACGCCCGGCGATATCCGATGCCGATACGGCGAGGAAAGTTCCATCGGAGCCGCCCAATCCCGAAACACCGGTGCCGACGTCGAAGACGATCGCTCCGGCGACGTCGATGGAATTGACGGTCGAGCCGAACACGTCGGCCTCCGTCAGGAACGAAAGATTCTGCACGTTGGTCGGCGCGAGCGTGCCGGCGATGGTGATGCGTCCCGCCGACGCAGCCGTTCCGCTGGCGGTCACGTCGACGTCGACGCCGCCGATCGCCAGGAGCCGCGCCGTGATCTGGTTGATCTCGCTGAAATCGAGGCTCAGTCCGCCTGCACCGCCCAGCGTGATGCCTCGCCCGTCCGTCCGCGGAGTGACCTGCACCAGCCCGGCGTTCGTCGCGTCGACGGCCGCCTGGAGATCGACGCCGTCGACCTGTAGCAGAATGTCTCCGCCCCCGCTCGTAATCGCCTCTACGACCGTCAAATGGCCGGCGATGAGCGTGACGTCACCGCCGCTGGTGACGATGCCGCTGGTGACGGGAAAGATCGTCTCGTCGAATTCGAACAGGGCGGGCACGGTTCCGACCGTGACGTCGTCGAGATCGGAGAAGCTGACCGATCCGCCGGCCGTCAAAGCCGCGAAGACATCGACGTCATTTGCGGCCAGCAGCGAGACGTCGCCCGAGCTGGTCCGAACACCTAAGGTCGAGGCGGTGATCGCACCCAGTTGGCTGACGTCGCCGTCCGCCGAGATGCGAACCGTTCCCGTTCCTGCCGAGATCGCCGCATTGATCGCCAGCGAGCCGTCCCCCGGCGCCCCGTCAGGACCGGTGAGGAGCAGCACGTCGGCGCCGCTCGCGCCGCCGCCGGTTGTCATGATTCCTGCCGTCGCTGCGAAGAGCGTCGGCGTCGCGTAAGCGGCGATGCTGCCGACCGTCACATTGTCCAGATCCTGCAGAGAAACCGTTCCGCCATTCGTGACGGCGGCGAATGTCGCCACGTTGTTCCCGTCATCGAACAGCGTCACCGTGCCGTCGGCTCGCACACCGAGCCGGCTCGCCGTAATCGTCGCACCGAAATCC
>JBAQZJ010000611.1:0-5854 GCA_049790855.1 Planctomycetaceae bacterium
CTTTACGCGTCCACCACGACGTCTTGAACCGTATCCGCCTCTTCAGGAATCGAACTCAGATCACGCCAGCACTCGCAAGCTGACCGCGCAGAGAAACCCGTTGTTCAACAGGCTGTTAAACCCTACCTTCGAGGATCACGATGAGTTTGACGAAATTTGCCGCAGCGACGTTCACCTTGCTCTTGTTCGCAGCCTCCGCCTTCGCCGAAGTTGATGCGAAAGCCGTCGACGCCTCGCGGCAGAAGGCGGTCGATTACCTGAAGACCGTTCAGAACGACGATGGTAGTTGGACCAGCCCGAACCTCGTCGGCGTGACCGGCGTGATCACCGCCGGACTGCTCGACGCCGGCCTGACGCCCGAAGACGAAACCGTCGCCAAGGCGCTCAAGTATCTCGAAAGTTACGCCCAGGACGACGGCGGCATCTACGCCCCGAAGTCGAACCACAAGAACTACGAGACCGCGATCGCGATTCTCGTCTTCAGCGAGGCGAACGAAAACGGCCGCTTCGATGAAACGATCAAAAAGGCCGAAGCGTTTCTCAAAGGCCTGCAATGGGATGAAGGCGAAGGCATTGAAAGCAGCGACACGGCCTACGGCGGAGCCGGCTACGGCAGTCACTCGCGGCCCGACTTGTCGAACACGCAGTTCTTCATGGAGGCCCTTCGCGCCGCCGGCGTGAAAGAGGACGACCCGGCGATGCAGAAGGCGCTGGTCTTCGTCAGCCGCGCCCAGAACCTCGAAAGCGAGCACAACACCACGCCCTTCGCCGCCAAGATCGACGACGGCGGCTTCTATTACACCCCCGCGGCCGGCGGCACGAGCCAGGCCGGCACCGAACCGAATGGCGGCCTTCGCAGCTATGGCAGCATGACCTACGCCGGCCTCAAGAGCATGGTCTACGCCGGTCTCGACAAAGACGACCCGCGCGTCAAGGCCGCCTACGACTGGGCGCGCAAGCACTACACCGTCACCGAAAACCCTGGCCTCGGCCAGCAGGGTCTGTACTACTACTATCAGACGCTTGCCAAGGCGCTCGACACGATGGAGGTCGATCAGATCGAAGATACGAGCGGCAAGAGCCACGACTGGCGGAGCGACCTCTCCGCCCAGTTACTCAAGTCGCAGAACGCCAACGGAAGCTGGGTCAATGAAGCCGACCGCTGGTACGAAGGCGACCCGAACCTCGTGACGGCCTACGTGCTGATGGCGCTGAACCGGGTCTCGTCACCAAAGTAGGGCCGGCTTTGCCGGCCGTGTTTCGCGTTCGGTTCAGCACCCCGGCTGCTTCAGCCGGGGTGCTTTTGTTGGAGGCCTCGAAGAACGAATCGGCTACCATCGACATTGTAGGGAACGCCCTCCGTGGCGTTCCGCGAACATTGAGTTGACGAGGGTGGCGGGGCCTAAGCCTGCAAGGCGTGGCCCCGAAAGTTGGACGCTCAAGCAGCTCGAGTCGATCAACATCGGGCGTCGATGGTCCGGGGCCACGGACTTCGTCCTCAGGCCCCGCCACCCGCCCGATTGAGCGACGAGGCAGAAATCGTCCGGATCGGATGTCGAATCAACAACGAGCCCTTGCTGGCGCGTCGGGCAGCCTAGTACTGACCGTCGTGATAGGATGCACATCATTCATTCTCGGCACTCAGGAGACAGTGATGGCGTCCGCTCACCCAGATCGGCAGCAGCCGTTAGTCGTCAGATCCACGAAGCCTCAGCAGGGACAGCATCCCCGCATTAAGCAGGCTCGTTCGGCCGTGCTGAAAGACACGAATCGCTCCCGAAAGGAGGCGGTTCACTGGGTGATCGTTGACGAACATAGCGGTGAGGTTCATCACGAGGAGCTATCTCTCAAGACGTGGGAAAAGAGCAAGTCGAATGGCGTCTGCTCGGTGAAACCACAGAATACGATCAGTCTGTCGACGGAAGAGGACGACGAGATCGGAAAGCTCAGGGAGTTCCTTTCATCGCTTTGCGAAGGCGCCGTTCCGGACGACCCCGGCAAGTACGTCGTGATGCGTTCCGGTATTTCCGGGAACCCTGCCTCGCTTCAAGATCTCCTCAGGAATGTGTCCGCACGGGGGCAGGCGGACGCGCTGACGGCTGTGCTCAGGAAGGCAGTTGAGGATCCTGCATTGTTCCTGGCGGTGACCGAGCGGGCGGCCTCCGATCCCCTCCTCTTCACAGAGACTGCTGCCGCCTTGAACCTGGCGGCCTATACGGACGCGGTTGCTGAGCTGAAACGATTGATTGAAGGAAATGCCCTCGAAGGCGAGTTCCAGCGGTTGCTCACCCGGCATCCCTGGATGTTCGGAAGCGAGTACAGCGAGCTACTGGACCGCAGGCAGTGGACCAGGGACGAAAAACAAGACTTCGTCGTGCGTCGCACGACCGATGGGTACATCGAGTTGATCGAGATCAAACGGCCCCTGGGCGGCAAAAAGCTGTTCAACCACGATCGCGATCACGACAGCTATTACGCCGGGGCGGAACTCTCGGAGGTGGTGGGCCAGGTCCAGAAGTACGTCGAGATTTTGGACCAAGACCATGATCGGATCGTCGCGAATGACAGCGAAGACACGACGAAGATCCGAGCCAAGGTCATCATCGGCCGCGATGGCGATAAGGCGCAGCAGGCTGCCCTCCGCAGGTTCAATGGTCACCTCTTTCGAATCGAAGTGATCACCTTCGATCAATTGCGAAAGATCACAGAGAACGTGCTCTCCTACCTCAAGGGAAGCCTTCGGCCAATCGCTTCGGAGCCTGGTGACGACTGGTGAGAGCGCTGATTTGCGCCGGGTGCCATGCTCTCATGCCGCCGGGTCGAGCCTTGGCGGCAAGTGAGTCGCCAGCGGCGGCGGGTGAGCATGCGTCGGGCGATCCCACTGCGACTGCATGTTCACCCGCCGCCGAGGATACTTCCAGAACCTGGGAATGCCCATGACGGCGGCGTGAGAGCATGGCATCCGACGGGAGCCTGACCTACACGCGCAGCTCGTCCTTCTCCCCCGTCAGCGCCCCCGCGTACCTCTCCCGCACCGGCCCCACGACTTCCCTTAGGAAGCCCTCGACCTGTTGCGGTGCCCGGCCGACGAACCGGGTCGCGTCGAGCGCTCCCGTCAGGTCGACCTTCGCGAAGGCCCGGTCGGTCTGGAGGCGGTCCATCAGGTCGTTCGGTTTGCCTTCTTCCTTGACCTGTTTCGCGGCGGCGACGCTGTGGATGCGGATGCGTTCATGCAGATCCTGGCGGTCGCCGCCGGTGCGGACGCCGGCCATCAGGATCTCTTCGGTCGCCATGAAGGGCAGTTCGGCATTGAGGTTCGACTCGATCACTTTCGGGTAGACGACCAGGCCGCTCGCGACGTTGCGGTAGATGACGAGAGACGCGTCGATCGCGAGGAACGATTGCGGCAGCGTCAGCCGGCGGTTGGCGCTGTCGTCGAGCGTGCGTTCGAGCCACTGCGTCGCGGCGGTCGCCTCGCCGCTCTGCGTCAGGCTCATCGCGAACCGGGCGAGGCCGCACATCCGTTCGGCCCGCATCGGGTTCCGCTTGTAGGCCATGGCGCTGGAGCCGATCTGCTTCTCCTCGAACGGCTCTTCGACCTCTTTGCGGTGTTGGAGAATGCGCAGGTCGCTGCCCGCTTTGTGACAGCTTTGCCCGATGCCGCCGAGCGTCGCAAGCACCTGGGCATCGACCTTGCGGGAATAGGTCTGTCCGGTGACGGGATACGCCGCGTCGAAGCCCATCTTCGTCGTGACGAGCCGGTCGAGTTGTTCGACCTTGGCGTGGTCGCCGCCCAACAACGTCAGGAATGTCGCCTGCGTTCCCGTCGTGCCTTTGACGCCGCGAAAGCGAAGCGTCGCGAGGCGGTGTTCGATCTCCTCGAGGTCGAGAACGAGGTCGTAGCACCAGAGCGTCGCCCGCTTGCCGACCGTCACCGGTTGGGCCGGCTGGAGGTGCGTGAAGCCGAGGCAGGGCAGCGCCTTCCACTGCTCGGCGAACGTGCCGAGGGCGTCGATGACCCGCACGAGCCGGTCGCGGATGAGTTCGAGGCTGCGCTTCGTCTGGATCAGCTCGCTGTTGTCGGTGACGTAGCAGCTTGTCGCCCCGAGATGGATGATCGGTCGTGCCGCGGGGCATTGCTCGCCCCAGGCATGGACATGAGCCATCACATCGTGACGGAGTTCCTTCTCGAAGCGTTCCGCGGCGTCGAAGTCGATGTCATCGACGGTGCCGCGAAGCTGCTCGATCTGCTCGGGCCGGATGTCGAGGCCGAGTTCGCGTTCGGCCTCGGCGAGCGCCACCCACAACCGCCGCCACAGGCCGTGCTTCGTCTGCGCCGACCAGATCGACGCCATCTCGGCCGAGGCGTAGCGGGTGAGGAGCGGGTTTTCGTAGCGATCGTGCATCGGGGGGGAAATAGGAGATAGTCAGTAGGAAATAGGGACTTCGGAAGCTGAGAGGGTGGAGTGAGAGCGGGTTGGCGAAATGAACGGCGACCGTTAGAGTGCAGATTGTAGCCGCATGCCGAAGTGACGGCGACGGACGAGCAATCGCCGCTATTTCCTACTCCCTATTTCCTATTTCCTGAACCATGTCCAGTCCTCTCGAATCTCTCGTCGCCACCGGTACGAAACTCTGGCTCGACAGCGTCGATCCCGACCTCGTCGCTCAGTTCAAGGCGTTCGGAGCGACCGGGGCGACGAGCAACCCGATCATCATTTCCGATCTCATCAAGACCGGCCGCTTCGACGGGGACCTTCAGGAACTCGTCGAAGCCGGCCACGACGACGAAGAGATCGCCTGGCAGATGACCGACCGGCTCGTCCGCCGGGCGCAGGACGAGTTCCGCGAGGCCCACAACACCAGCCAGGGCGACACGGGTTACGTCAGCTTCGAGCTGGACCCGCTGCTGGAGGATGCCGCCAGCCCGCTGAGCGTCGAAGAACGCACGGCCCGCTACGTCGAACTCGGCAAGCAGTGGGCGAAAGGTCATGTGAACCGCATGATCAAGGTTCCCGCGACGCCCGCGGGGCTGGCCGCGCTCGAAGAGCTTGCCGCGGCGGGCGTCACGCTCAACGTCACGCTGATCTTCACCGACCGGCAGTACCGCATCGCCCGCGAGTCGATCTGGCGTGGTGCGCAGCGCCGCAAGAACGGTCTCGACGACTTCAAGAGCGTCTACAGCATCTTCATCAGCCGCATCGACGTCTACACGAAGCAGCACGTTCCCGAACTGTCGTCCGCGGCACAGGGGCAGGTCGGCATCGTCAACGTGAAGCGGCTCTGGGCGTCGAACCAGCAGTGGTGGAAGGACAAGGGCCTGCGGCTGCATCAGGAGATCATCTTCGCCAGCACCGGCGTGAAAGAGAAAGGCGACCCCGCCGACAAGTACGTCTCGGCGCTCGCCGGTTCCGACATTCAGACGAACCCGCCCGCGACGAACGAGGCGATTCACAACATGGAAGGCAAGACCTTCACCCGCACGGTCGACAAGCTGCCGCCCGACGAGGTGCTGGCCGAGATCGACGAGAAAGTCGACTTCGCGAAGCTCGAAGACGTGCTGATGAGCGAAGGCACGAAAAAGTTCGCCGACCCCCACAAGGCGCTGCTGAAACTGATCGCCGAAAAGCGCGCAGCGTTGACGCTGGCCCGCTGAGTTCCTCAGGAGCCGTTTCACGTTCGATCGCTCTCCGCAGGTTTGATCACCTCTCCAGCCGGCCCGATTTGCTGACTCCTGATCTCCCGACTTCTGAACTCCTCAAAAAAAACTCCAAGGCGCCCTGGAAAAAACCGACCGTCGAGGCGGCTGAGACGGGTACCGCCTCGCATGGCTCACGGTCGAAGTGTTGAAGGG
>JBAQZJ010000612.1:0-3224 GCA_049790855.1 Planctomycetaceae bacterium
CCCCTTATCGATGCCGGCGACGGCGATCGACGGCGTCGTCCGCGACGTCGTTCGACGGAGCGCCGAGTCGATGCCTGCCGAAGACGATCTGGCGATCTCGGTCTTCGCGACGGCCGGCTCGCACGCCGGGCCGTCGTTGTGCATTCATGCGACACCGATTCCCGCCCGCCTTTACGCCGTCGGCTACGAACTGGGAATCCGTCTCGTGACGCCGGCGACGCATTCTGTACCGGCCGATACGCTCTCGCCGCAGATCAAAACCCGCAGCCGGCTGCATTGGCACGTCGCCGAGGCCCAGGCGGAACGTTTCGATCCCGGGGCCAGAGCCTTATTGCTCGATCGCGACGGCTTCGTGACCGAGACGGCGACCGGCAATCTCTTTATCGCCTCCCACGATGGGCAGCGCATCGTCACGCCGCTCCGTTCGCGAACGCTGCACGGCATCAGCCAGTCGTATGTGACTCGACTGATGCCGCAGGTCGAAGAGGCCGACCTGCATCTTGAAGACGTGCTGGCCGCCGACGAAGTGTTCGTGACGAGTTCGGTCTATTGCCTCCTGCCCGTCGTGACGATAAACCGGACTCCGATCGGCGACGGCCGGCCGGGGACCGTCTACCGGAAGTTGCTGGACGCCTGGTCGAACGCCGTCGGTGTCGACATCGCCGGGCAGATGTCGCGGATGGCACAAGGGGAGCGGGAGGCGTAAGCCTCCCGGTGGGTCGGCTGAAAAGCGCCGAAACCGCAAACGAACGATGAACGCATGAAACAAGCTCTCGCCGAACATCTGACCTTCTTCCAACAGTTCCGGCAGACGTTCGTCACGACGGGGGCCGTCGCACCGAGCAGCCGGTTCCTCGCGAAAGCGATGACCCGGCCGCTGTCGAAACGAAACGGACCCGTTCGCGTGCTGGAAATCGGGCCGGGCACGGGCGCCGTCACCAACCAGATCGTGCGTCTGCTTCGCGACGGGGACCGGTTCGATCTCGTCGAACTGAACCGACGTTTCGTCGACGTCCTCAACGCCCGCTTCGACGGTCACCCCGACTATCGCAAGCTCGCTCATTGTTCGGCGGTGCATCACCTGCCGCTGCAGGAGTTCCGTTCACCCGAGCCGTACGACTTCATCATCTCGGGGCTGCCGCTGAACAACTTTCCGGTGCCGCTCGTCGAGGAAATCTTCGGTTCCTTCTTCTCGCTGCTGCGACCGGGCGGCGTCTTGAGCTACTTCGAGTACATGTACGTCCGCCCGATGCGGCGGCTCGTCGCGAAGAGCGACGAGAAAGTGCGGCTCGCCGGGCTGGAAGACGTCATCCGCCGCTACCTCGGCCCGCACCGCTTCCGGCAGGACTGGGTCTTCGTAAACGTCCCGCCCGCGTGGGTGCAGCATTTGCGGACGTCATAACGCCCACCCCTTGCAAGGGGTGGGCTTGAGCCTGCGCTACGCCAGAATCGGCAGTGCAGTCATGCTGCCGTGCTGGACTTGGCGGGTGACGATCAGCCCCAGCAGCGTCGTCGGCAAGGCGTCGTAGATCGCGACGCGGGCCGTCGAACCGGCCAGCCGCGGGTTGCCGTCGAAGACGACGATGCGGTCGCAGCGGGTGCGGCCGACGAGTTGAGAGTTGAGGGTTGAGGGTTGAGGGTCATTGTAATCGCTTGCGTTTTCGCCGGCGCTCGACGCTCTTTTCTCCTCCTTCACCTCTCGCTTGCTCGGTCCTTCCACGAACACGTCGACCTCGCGGCCTATGAAGGCGGTGTTGTCCTGTTCGCTGATTTCGTTCTGGACGGCGAGCAGCAGGTTGTTCCGCCGGCGTTTTTCGGCTTCGGGAACGTCGTCGGCGAGACGGTCGAACGCCTTCGTGCCGGGGCGGGGGCTGTATTTGAAGATGTAGCTGTTCTTGAAGCGGAACTCCTTGACGGACTCGACGCTCTTCAGGAACGACTCTTCCGTCTCGCCGGGATGTCCGACGATGAAGTCGCTCGACACGCTGCAATCGGGCACGATCTCGCCGATCCGCTGCATCATCTCGCGGTACTGGGCGACGGCGTAGCCGCGCTTCATGAGCTTCAGCACGTCATCGCAGCCCGATTGCAGCGGCGTGTGCAGGTATTGGTAGCATTTCGGCAGGTCGCGGATTGCGTGCAGCAGGTCGTCGCCCATATCGCGGGGATAGTTCGTGACGAACTTGATCCGCTCCAGCCCCGGCGTGTCGTGAATCGCAACGAGCAGGTCCGACAGGCGATACTGCCGGCCGTTCTCGGTGTGCTTGTAGCTGTTGACCGTCTGACCGAGCAGGCAGACTTCCTTCACTCCCTGATCGGCGAGAACTTTCACTTCGCGGGCGATGTCGCTCGGCGGACGGCTTTGCTCGGGGCCGCGCGTCATCGGTACGACGCAGTAGGTACAGAACTTGTCGCAGCCGATCATGATGCGGACGAACGCCTGGTGCGGCGTCGGACGCATCTGCGGCTCTCGGAGCGGGTCGTAGCTCTCGAAGCTGCCGGCGACTTCCAATCGACTGCCGGCCTTGCGGTCGAGACTGATCGCGAGTTGTCGCTCGCGGTTCCCGCGGGCCTCGTCGACGAGCCGCGGAATCTCGGCGAGCTGCCCGGTGCCGACGACCAGATCGACGTGCGGCGCCCGGCGGAAGATCAGTTCCTGATCCTTCTGGGCCATGCAGCCCATCACGCCGATCACAAGATCGGGGCGGTCGGATTTGCTCCGCCGCAGCAGTCCGAGCCGGCTGTAGATCTTGTGCTCGGCGTGTTCGCGAACGCTGCACGTGTTGAACAGGATCGTATCGGCGTCGTCGACGTCGCCGGTCAACTCGTAGCCCTGTTTCCGCAGCGCAGCGACGACCAGTTCGCTGTCCAGCATGTTCATCTGGCAGCCGACGGTCTCGATGAACAGCTTGCCGTTATGGGCGGGAGCGTTGCCGCGAGTTTGCATCGACTCAAGTCTCGACGGCTCCCCTCTCCCTAGGGAGAGGGGCCGGGGGTGAGGGGCGTCGTTTGACGTGACTTGCTGAAGAGTCATCAAAGGAAAAGAGGCATCGGACGGTTGCAAGGGACAAGTGCTTCCACGGGGAATCCCCTCACCCCTAACAGCCTGTTGAACAACGGGTTTCTCTGCGCGGTCAGCTTGCGAGTGCTGGCGTGATCTGAGTTCGATTCCTGAAGAGGCGGATACGGTTCAAGACGTCGTGGTGGACGCGTAAAGTGCGGCT
>JBAQZJ010000613.1:0-4967 GCA_049790855.1 Planctomycetaceae bacterium
CCCTGACGGTCGCGGCTCTGATGGACAACGTCGCCGAGGACGATCAGAACGCAATCACTTCGCCCGCACGATGTGCCTGCATGCCGTTCGGACCGTCGAGCAGCAAGGCTCCTTCGTCCGAGACGCCAAGGCACAGGCCAGTCACCTCTCCAGCGGGATTTCGTAACCGCACCTGGCGGTCCGTCAACAGGCAGTGCGCCGCCCAGCGGGCGACCGGCACGCCTCCCTGATCGGCGAACGACTGAACCTCCGACTCCAGCCGCACAAGCAGCGAGACCAAGAGCTCTGCGGCATCGACCGCATGCCCAGTCGTCTCGGCGATCGAGACGGCCCGCCGTCGAACGTCGTCGGGAGCGTCATCGAGCGAATTGTTGACGTTCAGCCCGATGCCGACGACCGCGCGATCGGGAAACGCCGACGGCACTTCCGTCAGAATGCCGCAAACCTTGCGACCATCGAGATAGACGTCGTTCGGCCATTTCACTTTGACGGCATGACCCGGAACGACCGCCGCGACGGCGTCCCGCACCGCCAGCCCCGCGGCGAGCGACAGCACCGACATCCGCTCCCGCGGCAGCCCGGACGGTCGTTCGACCACGAGCGAGAACGTCAACGCTCCCGGCCCGCTCTGCCAGACGTTCGACCCGCGGCCGCGTCCGGATGTCTGCCGTTCGGCCAGCACGATCGCGGGCAACGGCAGGCCGCCGTCAGCGGCCAGTTCAAGCGCCCGGTCGTTCGTCGAGGCGAGTTCCTCATGCTGCTCGATGTGGCGGATGAAGGTTTCGGTGCGGGTGCGGGAAGAGACGGCGGTCCGGTCGGTCTCACTCGTCATCGTCTCATCCGTCATTGAAGAAGAGCCTCTCGCAAAGACGCCAAGGCGCACAGAAGGACGTTTACCGCCGAGGACACAGAGAGCGCAGAGTATGCGCCGAGCGACTGAGCACCCCTCTGCGACGTTCTCTGCGTCCTCCGCGATCTCTGCGGCGAATCTTCCTTTCTTTTTTTTGGGCCTTGGCGAGAGGCCGACTTCTTCTACTCCAGCACAATCATCAAGTCCCCCGTCTCGACCTGCGTGCCCGCGGCGGCGTGGACCTCGGCGATTTTGCCGTCGCGTTCGGCGGTGATCGTCGTCTGCATTTTCATCGCTTCGAGAGCCAGGAGCTTCTGGCCTTTCTTGACGGCGTCGCCCGCCGCGACGAAGACCGAAACGACCATGCCCGGCATGCTGGCGGCGACGTGCTTCGGATTCTGCGGATCGGCTTTGACCGCCTGCACGCCCGTCTGTTCGAGTGACAAATCGGTCACGGTCACATCGCGGGGCTGGCCGTTCAGCTCGAAGAAGACCGTCCGTTTGCCGTCGGGGTGCGGCGTGCCGGTCGCGAGGAACTTCACGATCAGCCGCTTACCCTCTTCGATATCGACCGCGATCTCCTCGCCCGGTTCCATGCCGTACAGGAACATCGGCGTCGGCAGGTGCGAGACGTCGGCGTACTTCTGCTGGTGAACCGCGAAGTCTTTGAAGACGGTCGGGTACAGCAGCGACGAGACGATCTCCCGCTGCGTCGGTTCGCGCTTGAGCAACCCTCGCAATTCGGCGGCGGTCGCCTCGAAGTCGGCCGGCGGCAGGCTCGCTCCCGGTCGGCCCTTGAACGGCTTGCGGTCTTTGAGAATCCGGTCGCGAATCTTCTTCGGAAAGCCGCCCGGCGGCTGCCCCATCGCCCCGCTGACAAGGTCGATCACCGACTCGGGGAACGCCATGTCGCGGGTGCCCGAAAGCACGTCTTCGGGCGTGTAATTGTTCGCGACCATGAACAACGCCATGTCGCCGACCGACTTGCTCGTCGGCGTGACTTTGACGATGTCGCCGAACATCTGATTCACGTCGGCGTAGACGCGGCAGACTTCCGCCCAGCGGTCGGCCAGCCCCAGCGCCCGCGCCTGCATGAACAGGTTCGTGTACTGCCCGCCGGGCATCTCGTGGTGATACAGGTCGCCCGTCGCCGGCAACACGTCGCTTTCGAACGGGGCGTAGAACTCGCGGGCTTCGCGCCAGTATTCGGCGATCGCGTCGAGCGCTTCGGTCTTCAGCCCCGTCTCGCGCTTGCCGAACCGCAACGCCTCGTTGAGCGTGTTGAGGTTCACCTGGCTCGTGCCGCCCGACAGCGGGGCCATCGCGGCATCGGCGATGTCGAGCTTCGCCTCGGCCGCGTAGAGGATGCTCGCTCCCTGAATGCCCGCCGTGTCGTGCGTGTGGAAATGAATCGGAATGCCGATCTCGTCCTTGAGCGCCTTGACGAGCCGGCGGGCGGCCTCGGGCTTGCACAGGCCGGCCATGTCCTTGATGGCCAGAATGTGCGCCCCGCGCCGTTCGAGTTCCTTCGCAAGTTCGACGTAGTACTTGAGGTCGTACTTCGTGCGGTTCGGATTGGTGACGTCGCCGGTGTAACAGATCGACGCTTCGCACAGGGCGCCCGTCTCGAGGACGGCGTCCATCGCGACCGTCATGTTCTCGACCCAGTTCAGGGCATCGAACACGCGGAACAGGTCCATGCCCGCGTCGGCGGCTTCCTTCACGAACGTCTTGACGACGTTGTCGGGGTAGTTCGTGTAGCCGACCGCGTTCGAGGCCCGCAGCAGCATCTGGAACAGGATGTTCGGCACCCGCTGCCGCAGCTCGACGAGCCTCTGCCAGGGACTCTCCTTGAGGAACCGCATGCTCGTGTCGAACGTCGCCCCGCCCCACATCTCGATGCTGAACAGCTCGGGCAGGAGATAGCTGTAAGCGTCGGCGACGGCGAGCATGTCGTACGTCCGCATCCGCGTCGCCAGCAGCGACTGGTGGGCGTCGCGGAACGTCGTGTCGGTGATGAGCAGCCGCTTCTGCTTCGCCGTCCACTCGCTGAACTTTTCCGCACCAAGCTTCCTAAACAGATCTCGCGTGCCTTCGGGACGAGGATTCGTCGCGTCGAACTGCGGGATCAAGGCCGGTTCGCGACGGGTGGCGACGCGGTGCCCCTTCACGAGCGGGTTGCCGTTGACGATCGTCTCGCCGAGGAACGTCAGCACCTTCGTCGCCCGGTTCTTTCGCTCGGGCAGTGAGAACAGTTCCGGGGTCGTGTCGATGAACCGCGTCGTGCAGTTGCCGGCGAGAAACGTCGGATGCGCCAGCACTTTCAGCAGGAACGGGATGTTCGTCTTCACGCCGCGGACGCGAAACTCCTGGAGCGTCCGCGTGATCTTCGAGACGGCGTCGGGAAACTGCCGCCCGCGGGCCGTGACCTTCACCAGCAGCGAGTCGTAAAACGGATTGACGACGGCTCCGCTGAAGGCGCTGCCGCCGTCGAGCCGGATGCCCATGCCGCCCGCCGAGCGGTAATGGCTGATGCGGCCATAGTCGGGCAGGAAGTTGTTTGCGGGGTCTTCGGTCGTCACCCGGCATTGCAGCGCGAAACCGGTCGTTTCGATCTCCTCTTGGTTGCCGAGACCGACCTCGGGATCGCTGAGCTGTCGCCCTTGGGCGACGTGCAACTGCGTCCGCACGACGTCGTAGCCGGTCACTTCCTCCGTGACGGTGTGCTCGACCTGGATGCGGGGGTTGACCTCGATGAAGTAGAACGTGCCGGCATCGGCATCGACGAGAAACTCGACGGTTCCGGCGCTCGCATAACCGACCTGCCGCCCGATCGCGAGTGCCGCGTCGCACAGCCCCCGACGAACTTTGGGATCGAGGTTCGGAGCGGGGGCGATCTCGACGACCTTCTGATGCCGTCGCTGCACCGAGCAGTCGCGTTCCCACAGATGGACGAGATTCCCGTGCCAGTCGCCGAGCAACTGGACTTCGAGATGCCGGGCCTGCTCGATGAACTTCTCGACGAACAGATCGGGGCTACCGAACGCGGTTTGTGATTCCCGCTGGGCGGCTTCGAAGGCGTCGGCAAGTTCGGCCTCGCCGCGGACGACCCGCATGCCGCGACCGCCGCCGCCGTGGGCGGCTTTCAGAATGACGGGATAGCCGAGCTTGCCCGCCGCCTTCGTCGCAGCCGCGACGGTGCGAACGCTCTCGCTGCCTTCGAGGACGGGGACGCCGGCCTTTTTCGCGATCGCGCGGGCGGCGGTCTTGTCGCCGAGGCTTCGCAGCAGGTCGGGCGAGGGACCGACGAACGTGATGCCCGCCTTCTCGCACGCCGCGGCGAACTCGGGGTTCTCGCTCAGAAAGCCGTAGCCGGGGTGGATCGCATCGACCTCGTACTGCTTCGCGAGCGCGACGATACCTTCGACGTCGAGATACGCTTTGAGCGGCTCGCCGGCCTTGCCGATCTCGTAGGCTTCGTCGGCCTTGAACCGGTGCAGGGCGTAGCGGTCCTCGTGCGTGTAAATCGCCACGGTCCGCAAGCCGAGTTCCGTCGCCGTCCGGAACACCCGGATCGCGATTTCACTGCGGTTGGCGACGAGAAGTTTTTGGATCGGGCGGAAGCGAGAACGTTCAGGCATGGGGTGACGGCAGGAGCTCGGAGCAGTGATGGTCGGCCCATCCTAACGACGATGCGGCAACCACGGTAACGAACGTCGACGGAGACATGAAATGAACAACGCCCGCGCAGCCGTTCACCCAGCCCCGCTTCACGCACGTTCGGCAACGCCCGACGAACCGTCCGCGTCCCGTTTGTCGTTGCGTGTTTTCGATTTGCTTCGCGACCTACCTCCCCTGTGTCTCCTGACCGCCGAACTCCTTCTCCTCCTGATCTCCTCACTCCTGACCCCTGACCTTCTCCAAACTAAAATCCAAGGCGCCTTGGTTTGCAGGCCTGTGGAGCCGTCGCGAGCGTCGTTCTTTACGAAGGAGGTTCCTCGCGGTCGCGCCGTCCTGCGGGTCATGGCCGAAAGCGGCCGTACTGGTAGCGTCGGCACTGCGGACGGGTCTAGGCCCCCGCCCACAATGCCTGCCGGTGAGTCACACGTGCTCTCAC
>JBAQZJ010000614.1:0-4951 GCA_049790855.1 Planctomycetaceae bacterium
CGCCCTTCGTATTTTTTCGTGAAGTCCTGGATCTGCTCCTTGAGCCGCTCGATCTCGTCTTCGCTCGCGGTCTTCGAGAGCTGATCGGCGCTTTTGTTCGCATCCCGGCGGACGTTACGGATGCTGACCCGCGCCTCTTCGGCCAGTTCCTTGACCCGCGAGACCAGTTGTTTGCGGCGCTCGGTCGATAACGGCGGCACGTTCAGCCGGATCACCCGGCCGTCGCTGTTCGGCGCCAGGCCGACGTCGCTCGACTGAATCGCCTTGCTGATCGCCCCGATCTGCGAGGCGTCGAACGGCCGGATCAACAGCTGCTGCGGCTCGGGCACGCTGACGGTCGCGCACTGCTTGAGCGGCATCATCGAGCCGTACATTTCGATCCGCACGCTGTCGACCAGCCCCGGCGTGGCCCGCCCCGTTCGCAACCCGCCCAACTGGCCGTGGTACAGGTCCGCCGCCTTCTCCATCCGCTCTTCGCAGTCGAGTAGAATTTCGTCCGGGTCCATGACGGTCGTCCTCGCAAGGAATCACTGAAATCGCGATACCGCGCTTCAAATCGACCGTCTAACCTACCGGAACGCGGCGGGACGGGAAAGGTACCGGTGCGAGGACGTACGCCGGTTCCCTGTCTGCGGCTTGGGTCGGATTGACCTCGCAGCAGGCGAGCTTGCGGCCTAGAATAACTTGCGGATGAGGCATCGATGACCGTTCGGTCGTTTCGCGAC
The DNA here is from genome assembly GCA_049790855.1 of Planctomycetaceae bacterium. GTDB lineage: Bacteria > Planctomycetota > Planctomycetia > Planctomycetales > Planctomycetaceae > JACCRE01. The sequence continues at coordinate 726 of JBAQZJ010000614.1, forward strand.
GTCCTGGTAGCCGAGACCATGATCCTCACTGCGATTGAATTGACCGACGACGAAGCTCGTCGCCTCAACGAATTGGCAACCCGGCGCGGCGAGTCGTTCGAGCAACTGACCCGGCGCGCCGTGGTCGATTTTCTCGACAGGAATGAGCCGGATGACTGGCGGGCCGCGATTCACGCCGCATCCGGGATATGGGCCGATCGGACGGACTTGCCCGACTTTCAAGCATTGCGGGCCGAATTCGACCGCCGGTGAGTATGAGGACCGACCACCGTGCTGGTCATCGACACCGACGTTCTGATCGACTTTCTCAAGGGCGTTCCGGCCTCAGTCCACTACCTGAGTTCGTTGTCCGATCCGCCGTTCATTTCGTCCCTGACCGTCGCGGAACTTTATGCCGGGGTTCGCGACAATGAACGCTCTGCGTTGGATTCGCTCACCACGCATCTGCAAACGGTTTTTGTCGATCGCGACATCGCCGTGCGTGGCGGCTTGATTCGAAGGGATTACCGTTCAAGTCACGGAGTCGGCCTGGTCGACGCGCTGATCGCTGCGACCGTCGAGGCTCACAACGCCACGCTCGTCACGCTCAATCGCAGGCACTTCCCCACACTGAGCAACGTCGTCGTACCGTATCAGAAGCCATAGATTCTTACTCACGAGGACGGACTGCGGACTGCGCGGCTTCGACGGACCACGAACTGAGAAACAAGGTGCACTTTCTGCCGCTCTGAATCTGCCGCGCCGACATCGTGGTCACATCGAGAGCGATCGTCTGCCGGGCGGGAACTTCACCGGGACCGTCGGCGTCCAATCGGCAGCCTTCAACTCGGGAGTTCGCCATGCGCTGGGTTTCGATCGTAGTGACGTGTTTGCTGCTGACCCTGGTTCCGGCGGCCGCTCCGGCCCTCGTCACCTTCGGCCGTATCGATCAACTTGTCGCGCAGCCCGGCTGGCCGGTGGGTTTGAAGGAGGCCCTCGATTCTCATCCCCGCATCGCCGGCACGACCTTCGACGGCTGGGGCACGCACCGCATCGAACTTTACTACGAGGGCGATGCCGCCGACTTCGCCGCATTCATGAAAGCATTGCGCGAAGTCGACATGTCGGGGATCGGCAGCGACGGCCAGGTGTGTCCCGTCGAACACCATCTGGCGCTCTCGCCCGGTCGCGGTCGTTTTTCCGAGCACGCCGCCAAGTTGTGTCAGATTGAAAAGCCGTTCGACTACGACTGGAGCGTCGACCTGGTCGTGATGTACGACGACCAGGCGAGTCGTGCCGCCCCGTTCATCGCGACAATCAACGATTCGCAGGGCCGCACCGTCAAACGCCGCATCGCCCGCGGGTTGGTTTATACGCCGAACCTGCAGGTTGTCGTTTCGCGCTACGTCGGCGACGGCGCGACGCTTTCCGAAACGGAGGTTCCTCTCGATTGGCTGTTCAACGACGATTCGAACGCAGGTCGCAAACCGTCGATCTATCTGAAGCGACCCGATCCCGACGACTCGCCGGCCGACGCCGACCAGAACGCCCTCGTCGCCGAGAAACGCATCGAGCAATTCCAGAATCACAATCGAATCCTGTATCGGCAGGCGCAGGAGGCGTGGCGACTCTCCGAGTTCTACGGCATTACGGTCGATCTCGCCTGGCAACCGAAGTCCCCGGCGGCGGTCACGGCGACCTACGACGGTGCTGCCGCCCAGTTCGACGTGGCGACCGGCAAACAGACGTCGTCGGGCGAGTTTCCCGCGGCCGCACGCACGCTCGTCGAACGCTGGATCGCGGAACGCCGCGATGAAATTGTGCTCCAATGGAAGGCGGCCACGGGCGGCGACCCGATCGAACTGCTCGACCCGCTGGAATGACGGTGGACGGTGGAGGACGTCGACCATCGACGTCCCGCGAGTCTAGCTGCCGGGAAGCCTCGACCGGCGAACCTCAACTCATCTGCGCCTTGCCTTTCGCGGCGCAGATGCCACCGAAGACGGCGCCGGCGGAGGCGCCCAGCGCCACCGGTCCGAAGAACGCATAGAGGGCGACCGGATGCTGCGTTGTCGCGAGCGGCCGTTCTCGGGGAACACCCCGGTCGACTCGCGTTTTCTCGATCGCCACCGACGACGCCCAGCCGCCGGGAGCGAACGGGCTGCAGGCGAATGAGAACCACAACAGCAGAAACGACGCCCCAAGCGACCCGCCCAAAAGAGTGCCGCCGAAGGCGCCGAACACGATGCCGAGCAGAACTCCGACAGGCCGCGGGTTGCGAATATAAAAGCCGCTGCCTTTCGACCGGCCGGCGCCGGCCTTCGACGCCTCCGGGGCGCCGTCCGACGCCTGTTGCGATCGCGTCGGACTCAACCCGAAGAAGGACGAACTGATGACACGCAGCTTTCCGAAGAGATACCCCAGCGAAAAAAGCACCGCGCCGACGACCCAGCCGGCCTGAGACCAGACCGCCGTACTCCCGGCCGTGGGTGCGGCGAAGAATGCGAACACGCCGCCGCCGACCAACCTGCCGAAAGTCGCGCCGACGTATCCGCCCATCGCCGTGATCAACAGGAGGGCGAAACCCTTCGCAAGCAGCTTGAACACGTCGGCGATCATCGGGTGACCCTTCAACCGGCGTCCCGGTCCGCCTGCCAACGCCGCGATCGATCACGACGTCGGCAGCATCATCGTCACCAGCAACGAGGAATCCTCGTGGGCGAGCAGCGAGTGCGGCTCTTCGGGCTCGAGGTACAGCAACTGGCCCGGTTCGAGATCGACCGTGCCGTGCAGAGCGGTGAAGGCGACGCGACCTTCAAGACAATGCACGGTGATCCGGCCCGGTGCGCGGTGCGTCGGCAACTCTTTGCCCTGGGGCATAATCATCCGCAAGACCTCCAGATCCTCGGTCTTGATGAGCGCCCGGGTCTGGTGGTCGCGTAGCGTCGACCCCAGCGGACCGACGTCGACGACCTCGCCGGACTGTGCGTGATGAGTCGCCATCGGTCGTTTGCTCCCCGTCCGTCGATCTCAGAGGGTGCAATTGTCGGCGATGCGATTCACCAGTGTCCAGCCGTCATGCAGGTCGAATCAGGAAGTTTGCCCGCACTTCGAGCCGGGAGCGTCAGCGCAATGGCACTTACTTTACGCGTCTGGTCCCCCTCTCCCTGGGGAGAGGGGTTAGGGGTGAGGGGATGTCTTGCGGCCTGCGATTGTCGTTGACGGCGGTTTCCCCTCGGAAATGGATGCCGGCAGCCGCCGCGCCCGGCGTCCAACGGCTCCCCTCACCCCCGGCCCCTCTCCCCAGAGGAGAGGGGGGACGCGTGAAGTAAGTGCCATTGATCGTCCGCGACCGGAGCCGCGCCGGTTGACGAACCGGGGACTTTGGGCGCCGACGCTTCCGGTTCGATGCTTCTCAAGCTGACCCCGCCGGCACGACGCGCGTTCCCACCTTCTCGCCCGCGATGGCCCGTTCGATGTTTCCCGACTTCTGGTAGTTGAAGACGATGATCGGGATGTTGTGTTCCATGCAGTGATGGAACGCCTGGGCGTCCATCACTTCAAGCCGCTGCGACAGCACGTCCTGGAAGGTGATCTCGCCGTACTTGACGGCGTGCGGGTTCTTGACGGGGTCTTCGCTGTAGACGCCGTCGACTTTCGTTCCTTTGAGGACCACGTCGGCTTCGAGTTCCCGCGCCCGCAGCGCGGCGGCCGTGTCGGTGGTGACGAACGGGCTGCCGGTGCCCGCGGCGAGAATCACGACTCGCCCTTTTTCGAGATGCCGCACGCAGCGGCGGCGGATGAACGGCTCGGCGACCGACTGCATGGGAATCGCCGACTGCAGCCGCGTCGGCACGCCGATGTTTTCGAGGGCGTCCTGCAGCGCCAGTCCGTTGATGACCGTCGCGAGCATGCCCATGTAATGGGCGGTGCTGGGGCTGATCTCGCTGCTGATCTCGGAAAACTGTTTGCCCCGGAGGATGTTTCCCCCGCCGACGACGATTGCCAGTTGCACACCGGCCGCATGGACCCGCTTGATCTGCTCGGAGAAGGTGGAGATCTCGGCCATGCTGATGCCGCTCTCACCGCTGCGGCAGAAGACTTCGCCGCTGAGCTTGAGCAGGACGCGATGATAGGCCGGGGTGAACGTGGCGGTCATGGCGGTTGGTGAGCGACGATGAGCCGCTCCCTTCAGGGAGCGCGTTGCCGGAACGTGAAAAAAGCCCGCCGGTCGCGACCGGCGGGCT
>JBAQZJ010000615.1:0-2091 GCA_049790855.1 Planctomycetaceae bacterium
CCCTACACCATGACCCGCAGGCTCACGTATCTTGGTGCTCTTGGTGGTTCAAACCCGGCAACCGCTGCCTTACGGGCGCGGCTCTGATGCGATCACACCCTCGGTCGGGCTGCTCGCGGTCGCGTACAGCTTCTTCGGGATGCGCCCCGCGAGGTACGCCATTCGTCCGGCAAGGCAGGCATGCCGCATCGCATGCGCCATGGTGAACGCGTCTTTGGCACCGGCGATGCCCGTGTTGAGCAGCACGGCGTCGCAGCCGAGTTCCATCGCGATCGAGACGTCGCTCGCCGTGCCGACGCCGGCGTCGACGATCACCGGGTAATCGGGATCGCCGTCCTTGAGGTACTCCAGGCAGATCCGCAAATTGTTCGGGTTGAGAACCCCCTGCCCCGAACCGATCGGGCTGCCGGCGGGCATCACGCTGGCCGCCCCGGCGTCTTTCAAACGCCGTGCGGTGATCGGGTCGTCGGTCGTGTAACACAGCACCTGGAAACCGTCGGCGACGAGCTGCTTCGTCGCTTCGAGCGTGCCGATCGGGTCGGGCAGCAGCGTCTTCGTATCGCCGAGGACTTCGATCTTCACCCAGTTCGCACCGGGATTGCCAAGTCCTTCGAGAATCTCGCGACCGAGCCGGGCGACGCGGACGGCGTCCTCGGCGGTGAAGCAGCCGGCGGTGTTCGGCAGGATCGTGTAGCGGCCGAGGTCGATGTAGTCGAGGATGTTTCGACCGGCGGCGTCGATCAGCCGTTCGCGTCGGACGGCGACGGTGATTACTTCGGCCCCCGAAGCTTCGAGGCAGTCCCGCATCAGGTCGTAGGTCGCGTACTTGCCGGTGCCGACGATGAGCCGGCTGGTCAGCGTCCGCCCGGCGACGGTGAACGTGTCGTTGTGCGTTTCGGTGAGCATGCGGCGATTCTAGTGGGTTGAGGGTTGAGGGACGAGGGTTGAGGGTCGCGGCTCTGATGACGGGCCGTCCCGCGACGATTCGACACGGTTGCCGTCGTGCGAACGCATCGGTACAAGGTCATCGGAACCAACTTCCCTGAAAAAACGCTCGCAAGGAGCCTGTGATGAAGCCGCCGATTCGTGTTGCCGTGACCGGGGCGGCGGGCCAGATCGGCTACGCCCTGCTGTTCCGTCTGGCCTCGGGCGAGGTGTTCGGGCCTGATCAGCCCGTCATCCTACACCTCGTCGAGCTGCCGCAGGCGCTCTCCGCCCTCGACGGCATCGAAATGGAACTCGACGACTGCGCCTTCGACACGCTGGCCGGCGTCGTCAAAGCCGACAGTGACCACCTCGAAGACGGCTTCCGCGACTGCAACTACGTGCTGTGCGTGGGCAGCATTCCCCGAAAGCAGGGGATGGAGCGCGGCGACCTGATCCGCATCAACGGGCCGATCTTCGTCAACACCGGGAAGGCGATCAACGCCGCCGCGGCGAACGACGTGAAGGTGCTCGTCGTCGGCAACCCCTGCAACACGAACTGCCTGATCGCGATGCACAACGCCCCCGACGTGCCCCGCGACCGCTGGTTCGCGATGACGCGGCTCGACCAGAACCGCGCTATCAGCCAGCTTGCGAAGAAAGCCGGCGTGGGCAACGACCAGGTGAAGCGAGTCGCGATCTGGGGCAATCACTCGGCGACGCAGTATCCCGATTTCCAGAACGCCACGATCGGCGGACGCAAGGCGACCGAGGTCATCACCGACCGCGCCTGGCTCGAAGGCGAGTTCATCGCGACGGTCCAGCAGCGCGGGGCGGCGGTCATCAAGGCCCGTGGAGCGAGCAGCGCCGCCAGTGCCGCCAACGCCGCGCTCGACACGGTGAAAGACGTCAGCCGCGTCACGCCGCAGGGCGACTGGATCAGCGTCGCCGTGTGCAGCGACGGCAGCTACGGCATCGACGAAGGCCTGATCTGCTCGTCCCCGCTGATCAACGACGAAGCCGAATGGCAGGTCGTGACCGGCCTGGAACTTGACGGCTTTGCCAAATCGAAGATCGAGGCGACGGTCAATGAACTCAAACAGGAGCGGGATACGGTCAAGGATTTGCTTTCGTAATGACACGACCGTTTAGCCGCGACCGTCAGGG
>JBAQZJ010000616.1:0-9475 GCA_049790855.1 Planctomycetaceae bacterium
GTCTCCAGACACCTCAGGGAGACCTTCGGTCGGAGAGGTGGTCGGGTCGGGAGGCCCGACCACAACAGAGCGGCGGGATATCGCGGCCCGATCGCGGGCGGCATCCCGCCTCTTTCCGACCCTACGAACAAGCCGAAACGATGACCACCGGCATCGACCTCCGCGAACTCGCCGTAGACCGCACGGCCGATCACCAGCCCGACGGCATCGGTCCGAAGCCGCGGTGGGTGTCGCGGCTCGTGCTGCCGCTCGCGCTGCTCGCCGGCTTCGCCGCCGTGATCGGCTGGGCGGCGAAGGACACGCTCTCGCCGGGCCGGCCGGTGACGGTCGTCCCGGTGTTCGTGACTCGCTCGGCGGCCGAGCGGGAGGGGACTCCGTTGTTCAAGACGGCCGGCTGGGTTGAGCCGCGGCCGACCACGATTCGCGTGCCGGCGCTCGCGCCGGGCGTCGTCGAACGGCTGCTCGTCGTTCAGGACCAGGAGGTGAAGGAAGGCGAGCCGGTCGCGAAGCTCGTCACCCGAGCCGCGGAACTTACGCGAGACATCGCGGCGGCGGAACTGGCATTGCAAAAGGCCGAGCGAGACCGCGCGGAGGCGACGCTCGCGGCCGCGAAGTCGCGGCTCGACAACCCCGCGCACCTGACGGCGGCGGTCGCCGAAGCCGAAGCGGTACTCGCGCAGGTCGAAACGCAACTCGCCACGCTGCCGGGCCGGATTCAGGAAGCGGAGGCCCGCCGGACCTACGCCGCGGAGCGGCTCGGCCGCGTCGAGCAACTCCGCGGCGGGGCCGCCTCCGGCGACACGATTTCCAAGGCCCGTAGCGAGGCGGCGAGCGTCGAAGCGGAACTCGCCCGTATGGCCCAGGAGAAGCCCGCGCTTGAACGCGAGCGAGACGCGCTGACCAGAAAGGTGGCCGCCGCCCGGACGCTGCTGGAACTGAAGACCGACGAGAAGCGGGCGGTCGGCGAAGCGGAAGCGGCGCTCGCCGCCGCCGAAGCGACCGTCCGCCGCGCCGAACTCGCCTTGGCCGATGCCGAGCTCCAACTCGGTCGGATGAACGTCCGCGCCCCCGTCTCGGGTCGGGTGCTGGAACTCATCGCCGAGCCGGGGTCGCGGGTCGGCGCGGACAAGCTCGGGCAGGACGGCTCCACCGTGGTCACGATGTACCGCCCCGAATCGCTTCAACTCAGGGTGGACGTGCGGTTCGAGGACTTGCCGAAGATCGTCGTCGGGCAGCCGGCCATCATCGAAAGCCCCGCCGTCGCCGAGCCGCTCACGGGGACGGTGCTCTATCTCACGTCACGGGCGGACATCCAGAAGAATACGCTCGCGGTCAAGGTCGCGCTCGACGATCCGCCCGGTGTGCTCAAGCCGGAAATGCTCGCGGACGTGACGTTCCTCGCGCCAGCGTCAGAGGTGAAGCAGACGCCGTCCGAGCGACAGCGGACCTATGTCCCGAAACGGCTGGTTCAGGCCGGCGAAAGTGGCTCGTTCATCTGGGTCGCCGACGTGGCGAACGGCCTCGCCCGCCGGCAGCTGGTCGAGACGGGACGAGAGGTCAAAGGCGGCCTGATCGAAGTCACCGGCGGACTCACCGCGGCCAGCCGGCTGATCGCCTCGGGACGTGAAGGACTGGAAGACGGCGACCGAATCAGGATCGTCGGCGAAGACGCGCAACTCGGGATCGACGCGAATCCGGCGTCGGAGGGAGAAGCGAACTGATGTCATTGATCGAAGCCCGCGGACTGACGAAGGAGTTCCGCAAGGGGGAGCAGACCATCACCCCCTTGCAGGAAGTGGACCTCGACGTGGAGGCGGGCGACTTCGTCTCGCTGATGGGGCCGAGCGGCACCGGCAAGACGACGCTGCTCAATCTCGTCGCCGGGATCGACCGCCCGACCGCCGGCTCGCTCGTCGTCGCCGGCACGGACGTCACCAAGCTCTCCCGGACGAAACTCGCGGGCTGGCGGGCGCGGCACATCGGCTACATCTTCCAGACGCACAATCTCATCCCCGTGCTGACGGCGTGGGAGAACGTCGAAATGCCGCTCTTGCTGCTGCCGTTCTCGCGGCAGGAGCGGCGACGGCGAGTCGCGGTGGCGCTCGAAGCCGTCGGCATCACCGACCGGGCGCACCACTACCCGCGGCAGCTTTCCGGCGGGCAGGAGCAACGGGTCGGGATCGCACGGGCGATCGTCGCCGACCCGACGGTGGTCGTCGCCGACGAGCCGACCGGCGACCTCGATCCGGACACCTCTGTTCAGATTCTCGACCTGCTCGGGCAGCTCAACGAACGACTCGGTACGACGCTGATGATGGTCACGCACGACCACAAGGCCGCGGCTCGCGCGTCGCGGCCGTTCCGGCTCGACCGCGGCCGGCTTGTGCGAATGGACGAGACGCTCCGCGTCGCCGCAGGCGGGTGATCATCAGAAATCAGAGCCGCGACCGTCAGGGAGCGGTTAACGCTGTTCCCGATTCCGCCCCAACCGCTCCCTCACGGTCGCGGCTCTGATCAATCCACTCACCACCGTCCACGGCCCCATGAAGTTCCTCCCCTACCTGTTCAAAACGCTCTGGCGGCACCGCACGCGGACGCTGCTCACGGTCGGCGGCTCGGCGGTCGCGCTGTTCGTCTATGCCGTCATCGGCTCGGCGCGTCAGGGCCTCGACGGGCTGGCGAGCCGGCACGATCGGACACTCGTCGTCTTTCAGGCGAACAAGTTCTGTCCGGCCACCAGTCACGTCCCGCAGGACTATGCGCGGACAATCGCCGAAGTCGCCGGTGTGAAAGGCGTCACACCGATACGGATTTTCACGAACAACTGCCGGGCGAGTCTCGACATCGTCGTCTTCTACGGCCTGCCCCCCGAGCGGCTGCGGGACGTGCGCGACCTCACGCTGTTGTCCGGCGACTGGTCGGAGTTCGAGCAACATCAAGACGCCGCCGTGATCGGTCGATCGCTCGCGGACCGACGGAATCTCGGCGTCGGTGACAAGTTTTCCATCGGGGAACTTTCGGTCACAGTGGCCGGCGTGTTCGAGTCGGACGACCCGACCGACGAGCAATACATCTACTCGCACCTCGCTTTTTTGCAGCGGCGATCCGGGCAGAACTCGGTCGGGACGGTGACGCTCCTCGAAGTCGCGCTCGCCGACGGCGCGGACCCGGAAGCCGTCTGCACGGCGATCGACGACAGCTTCCGGGCCGCGCAAGTGCCGACACACACCCGGCCGAAAGGAGCGTTTCAGGCGGCCTCGCTCGCCGACCTGTTCGAGCTGGCCGACCTGACCGGCTATCTCGGCTGGGCGTGTCTCGGGCTGATGGCGACGCTCGTCGCGACGACTTCGCTGATGGCGGTTCAGGACCGCCGCATGGAACACGCCGTCCTGCAGACGCTCGGCTTCTCCGGCACGCGGGTGTTCGGCCTCGTGCTGGGCGAGACGGCCCTTCAAGGGGTACTCGGCGGACTGCTCGGCACGGCGGTCGCGATGGGACTGCTCTCCTGGACCGGCCTCGCCGTCGGGGCTGAAGGCGTCTCCGTCCCGTTCCGGCCGACGTGGGAACTCGCCGCGCTGTACGCGTCCGTGTCCGCAGTGGTCGGGCTGGCGGCGGGCGTCGCCCCGGCGGTTCAGGCCGCCCGCCTGGAAATCGTGACGGCGCTGCGGGGCGGCTGATCGGGCCGCGTCGTTTCGAGTAGTGCGGCCGAAGGGAACGCCATCATGGAAGGGCTCTCGATGACGAACTGCACGCGAAGCTGGCGGTGGTCGGCTTGCTGACGCCTCGACAGAATGCTGCATCAGGGGCGACGTCGATTGGGAGCGAGGCCGCATTCGCGTTCGCAGTCCGAAGACGGTACACATGCCGGGCCGTGAGGAACGAACAATTCCGCTGTTCCCCGAACTCCGGCTGCTGCTCGAACAGGCTTTCGATGAGGCCGCCGAAGGATCGGAGTTCGTCATCCAGCGCTATCGCAACCGGACGAATCTGCGGACGCGGTTCTCGAAGATCGTTCGACGCGCCGGGCTGACGCCTTGGCCGAAGCTGTTCCACAACCTGCGAGCGTCTCGCCAAACGGAACTCGCCGCGATGTCTCCGATTCATGTCGTCTGCGACTGGATCGGCAACAGCGAAGGAACACTCTCTGCGGACGACCGAAGCCGGTTTCGAGCGGGCGATTGGGCCATGCAGCGCGTTGTAAAATCCGGTGCAGTACACTGCCGCCGTACAGTGCATTGAACCGCAAACGCCCGGAAGCCAAAACAAAGAACCCCTTGGAAAACCAAGGGATTCTTCGGAGTGCGACGCGGTGCTAGTCGCACCGATGGGCGATGAGGGACTCGAACCCCCGACTTTCTGCTTGTAAAGCAGACGCTCTAACCAGCTGAGCTAATCGCCCGCGGGGCCGATTATAACATCGGACGGCCAGGAACGCAGCCGGGTTCGCTCGAGTCGTTTTTCCGGGAGGGCGGGTGGCCGAAGGCAGGGGGCGAGCGGCGAGGCGGGCTTCGGTTCCGTCTTCGCGGCTTCTCGGATCGTTCGATCGCGGCTACACTTCGCTGTTCTTGCCGATCTTGGACTGCTGAGCGTTCGCCGATGGCTCCGTTGCGTGACAGTGCCGTGCTGTGTCGACGGCTCCGCGACGCCGCCGAGCGGCTCGACGGTCAGACGCGGCTGCTGCAGCTGGAACCGCTCGCCGGCCGGGAATGGTACGAACTGCTCCGCGGCAAGCTGCTGCCGCAATTGACCGACGACGCCTTTCTGATCGTCGCCGTCGTCGGCGGGACGAACATCGGCAAGACCGTCGTGTTCAATCATCTGGCGGGCGGCCGCGTGAGTGCGACCAGTCCGCATGCCTCGGGCACAAAGCACCCCGTGTGCCTCGTGCCGCCGGGGTTTGAAGAGGAGCACGACCTCGACGAGCTGTTCGAGGGCTTTCAGATGCAGCGCTGGAGCGACGCCGAAGCGGCGCTGCGCGAGTCGGATGCCGATGAGTTGTTCTGGCAGACCAGTTCCGCATTGCCGGCGAACCTGCTGGTGCTCGACACGCCCGACATCGACAGCGACGCGAAGGTGAACTGGGCGCGGGCCGACAAGATCCGCCGGGCGGCCGATGTGCTCATCGCGATCCTGACGCAGCAGAAGTACAACGACGCCGCGGTGAAGACGTTCTTCCGCCGGGCCGCGGCCGAGGACAAGGCCGTCGTCATCGTCTTCAACCAGGTGTTTCTGCCGGAGGACGAAGAGCACTGGCGGCAATGGGTCGGCACCTTCTGCCGCGAGACCGGAATCGTTCCCGAACTCGTCTATCTCGCGCCGAGCGATCGTCGAGCCGCCGAGGAACTGCGGCTGCCGTTTTACGAACGCGCGTGGCCCTCCTCAGAAGCCCGCGACATCGAAGCGGATGCCGAGGGATTGCAATCCCTCGGCTTCAAGGACAAGCCGCGTTCGCTGGCCGACGACTTATCGCGATTGCATTTCGACGAGGTGAAGCTGCGGTCGCTGCGCGGATCACTGCGGCAGCTTGTCGATGAGCACGACGGGGCACAGGGCTGGCTGGCCGAAGTCGCCGCACGCAGCGCCGCGTTTCGCGCCGCGGCCGAGCACGTTTCGGCCGAGCGGGTCGTCGAGGTCCGCGGCTGGCCGGTCGTGCCGTTCAGCCTCGTGTTCGATGAGTTCTGGGGCTGGTGGAAGAGCCATCGCACCGGCTGGACGCGAAACGTCACGACGTTCTACGACACTGTCAACAAGGGCGTTTCCTGGCCGTTCCGCGAGGCGCGGAAAGCCCTCGGCGGCGGCGAACCGACCGATCCGATCGCCGCCTATCAGGCCGCCGAACGCGACGCCGTCATGCAGGCGGCCGAAGAGGTCTTCGACCGGCTGCGGCTGCTGGGCGAAGCCGGCGGCGAGCTGATCCGCCCGCACTTCGAGCGGCTGGCGACGGGTGAGAAGCGGGCGGCGCTCATCGAAACACTCAAGCGGGAGCACGCCGCCGTCGACGTGCGGGCCGAGCTGCACGAGTTGATCGTCGGCGACATGCGGAGCTTCTTCGCCGACCGCCCCGAAGTCGCCGGCTGGCTCAAGAAGCTCGACCTTGTCGCCGTCGGCAGCCGCCCGGCGCTCAGCGTGCTGTTGTTCGCCGTCGGGGCGCACGGAGCCGAAGTCGCCGCACAGGGGCTGGTGAACGTCGCGGTCGACATGTTCGCGGGAACGGCGGCGACGGCGGCGGGCGACACGATCTTCTCGAAAGCTGCCGGCAGCCTCGGCGCCGCGATCTTCACCCGCCTCCGCGCCATCCCCGCCAAGTTCGCCCAGCGGCGAGCGGCCTGGCTCGCGGGGCACCTCAAGGATCACCTGCTGGGCACGCTGCCGGAGGAACTCCGGGCGGCGTCGCGCTTGCCGGAGTCGGAGGAGTTTCGCGAGGTGGAGATGGTCTTGGGAGAATTGCAGAGAATATTGGAAGCGACTACAGGCGAGCCTGTCGGTGTCAGATGATCGCGCCCAACGGACACGAATCGTTCACACGCAGCAGCCGAGCTGCTTGAACCTTATCGGTCTGTCGAATCGAGATAGAATCACGTTCATGCCTTCCCCCGACCTCGACCAACTCGATCTTCTCGCCCGCGTCGACGACCTGACCGGTCGCGTCCGGCGGTGGATCGACACCGAGATCGACTGGGAGCCGGTCGGGCGGGTCAAGGCGTTGCTTTCACGAGTGCTCGAACGGGTCGAGACGTTGCGGGTGCGGCTCGAGGCGCCGCTGGTCGTCGCGACGTTCGGGGGAACGGGGACGGGCAAGAGCTCGCTCGTCAACGCGATCGTCGGCGAAGAGGTGACGACGGCGGGGCGGCAGCGGCCGACGACGACGAAGCCGATTCTGATCGTGCATCGCGACACCGAAGCCGGGGCACTCGGATTGCCGCTGGAGCGGTTCGAACTCGTGCGGTCCAGCGCCGAGGTGCTTCGCGAAATCGTGATCGTCGATTGTCCCGATCCCGACACGAGCGAGACCGCCGAGGCCGGCAGCAACCTCGCGCTGCTGCGCTCGATCGCTCCGCATTGCGACGTGCTGATCTTCACGGCGACGCAGCAGAAGTATCGATCGGCCCGCGTGTTCGACGAACTGGCCGAAGCGGCGTCCGGCTGTCGGCTGTTGTTCGTACAGACGCACGCCGACGTGGACGAAGACATTCGCGACGACTGGCAAGCGGCGCTGGCCGGCTACGAGGTGCCCGAGATGTTCTTCGTCGATTCGCGAAAAGCGCTCGACGAGCAGCGGAGCGGTCGGCGGCCGTCCGGCGACTTCGGACGGCTGCTCGACGTGCTGCGGACGGAACTGGCGGCGGGCGAACGGGTGCGGATTCGCCGCGCGAACGTGCTCGACCTGCTGGGCGAAGTGTTGCAGCGGGGACGGGACGTGCTGTCGGCACGCCGACCGGCCGTCGAGGCGCTCAAGCAGCAACTTGCGGCGGAACGCGACCGGCTGTCGGGCGACCTGGCGGGCGGCTTGCGGGACGAACTGCTGTCGAGCCGGAATCTGTGGGAGCGGCGGTTGCTCTCGGCTGTCACCGAGAACTGGGGCTTCAGCCCCTTCTCGTCGGTGCTGCGGCTCTACAACGGATTCGGCGGCTTCATCGCGTCGTGGAGCGTCTATCGCGCCCGGACGGCGGCGCAGATCGCGTTGATCGGCGCCGCCGAAGGCGCCAGACGGCTGCGGTCGTGGCACGAGGAACGCAGCGCTGAAGGCAAGCTCGGCGGCCTCGACGCCTTCGCACTCGACGACGCCCGCCTGCGTGAATCACGGCTGGTCGTTTCCGGATACGCCGACGAGGCCGGTCTCGCGACGGCCCTTCCGAGCGATTCGGCGCTCGACGACTTGCGTGCTGCGGCGGCGCGGGTCGAGTCGCAGTTTCTGGGCACGGCCGGGCAGAAGGTCGACGAATTGATTCGCGAACTGGCTGCACACAATTCGCGCTGGCACGTGCGGCTCTGGTACGAAACCCTGTTCGGCGTCTATCTGGTCTTCGTGCTCTGGCGGGTCGGAAAGAACTTCTTCTGGGACAGCTTCCTCGGCCCGATGCTCGTCGTCGAGACAGTGCCTGCGACGTTGCTGCCGGCCGAGTTCTACATCTCGGCGGCGGTGTTCTTCGTGCTCTGGTCGGGACTGCTCGTCATCGCATTCACGCGACGATTGCGACGCGGGCTGGACCTTAAGGTCCGCGGGCTGGCGGAGGGGCTGGCCTCGAAGCGGTTCTCGGGCGGCTTGTTTCCCGAACTCGACGCCGCCTGCCGTCGGGTCGACGAGCAGGTCGCGCGCCTCGACGCTCTCGCCGCCGACGTGCGTCTGGCCCGTTCAGACCTGGCGACCGGCGGGCGGCTGGGGGGAATGCGTTCGCCGACGGTGATCGAGTCGAAATCGAAGCCGCCTGCGGCGGCGCCTCATTGAAACACGCCCGTAGAGAACAGTCTCCGTGCCGTTCCGCACCGACGGACGCCGGTACAACGCAAGGTGTGCGTGTTTCGGACCGTGAGAAACGCCGCGGAGGGAGTTCCCGACGACGAGGTGTGCCGGAGGAAGCTTGAATCCGTCGCCGCTGGGACACTTCACGGCGGTTGTGTGACGATACTCGGAACTCAGAGGCTCTCTGGAAACCCGTATTCGCAGGATAGGCAATGACACTTCGCCAGTTGACACCGTTCCTGTTGTTGAGCGCGCTGTCAGGACTGTTGCCGGCCGCCGAGCCGCTGCGGGTCGCGGCGTTCGAGGCCGACGTCACGCCGCCGATCGGCAGTCCGGTCGCTTACGCTCCAACGCGATCGATCGTCGATCCACTGAGCGCCCGCGGAATCGTGTTGCTCGGGGCCGGCGAGCCGATCGTGCTGTGCGCGGTCGACTGGATCGGCATCGGCAACAGCGGTCACGACGCCTGGAAGGAAAAACTTGCGAGGGCGGCCGGCACCTCTGCCGACCGCGTCGCCGTTCACACGCTGCATCAGCACGACGCCCCCGACTGTGATTTCAGCACCTCGGAACTGCTCACTGCCGCCGGCGTGACGGGTCGACGCTACGACGACGCCTTCGCTCGCGAGGCGATCGAACGCACGGCCGCCGCGGTGAAGACAGCGGTGGGCCAGGCGCAACCGGTCACGCATGTCGGCATCGGCTCGGGCGAGGTCGAGAAAGTCGCCTCGAACCGCCGGTTGCTTGGCCCCGACGGCAAGGTGAAGCTGGTGCGGTTCAGCGCCTGCCGCAATGCCGAAGCGATCGCTGCGCCGGAGGGCACGATCGACCCGCTGCTGCGTTCATTGAGTTTCTGGAACGGCGAGTCGCCGATCGCGGTGCTGACGTACTACGCCTGCCATCCGCAGAGCTATTACGGCAAAGGCGACGTGACGTGCGACTTCGTCGGTCTCGCCCGCAATGCCCGCCAGCGGGAGACGACGATTCCGCACGTTCACTTCAACGGTGCTGGCG
>JBAQZJ010000617.1:0-9942 GCA_049790855.1 Planctomycetaceae bacterium
GGCCCAAGGGGCTGCGTTGGACCTCCTTGACGATTACATAATCGCCGCGTCGGTCCGCCTTGCCCTCGGGCCGGCCAGACCGAACGCGGTACATCAGACTTTCCGGATAGGCTCTGAGTCGATCGCACTCCCATCGCATCCCCCTTTGTACTCTTCGTGTCTTCGTGGTTCGCCTTTCTACATTCGCGTCGAATCGCGGGTGGAACGATCATGAAGCTAGAAGACCCCCGCATCATCGAGTTCGACGTCCGCACGGACGAGATGCTCATCAACATGGGGCCGCAGCACCCGAGCACGCACGGCGTGTTGAGACTGCTGCTGCGGACCGACGGCGAGGTCGTTCACGAAGTCACCCCGCACATCGGATATCTCCATCGCTGCGCCGAGAAGTGCGGCGAGAACCTGACGCCGGTCCAGTGGGTGCCCTACACCGACCGGATGGATTATCTCGCCGCGATGAACATGAATCTCGGCCTGTCGCTGTGCGCCGAGAAGCTGTTGCACATCGAAGTTCCTGAAAAGGCGACAGCGATTCGCGTCATCGTCGCCGAGTTGAATCGCATCGCTGCGCACCTGCTCGGAATGGGCGCTTACGGCATGGATCTCGGCACGTTCAGCCCATTCATGTACGCCTTCCGCGAGCGGGAACTGATTCTCGACTTGTTCGAAGAAGCCTGTGGCGCCCGGCTCACCTACAGCTACGTCACCGTGGGCGGCGTGACGCACGACCTGCCCGGCGAAGTGCCCTTCCCCCCCGGCCTCGCCTCGCTGACCGGCCGCAAACACACCGAACGCATCCGCTGGATCGACGCAGTCCGCCTCTTCTGCGACTGGATCGAACCGCGAATCGACGAGTATCACACCCTGCTGACGACGAATGCGATCTTCGTGCGTCGGACGGCCGGCATCGGCGTGCTGTCACCGGAAATGGCGATTGGCCACGGCTGCACGGGGCCGGTCCTGCGAGGCAGCGGCGTCGATCACGACCTGCGGCGCGACGGCGAGTCAATCTATACCCGAATGTACGACGGCTACACCTATCGCATTCCCATTCCGCCGTTCGAAGAGGCCCCCGAGCCGGTCGTCGTCGGCGACTGCTGGATGCGGTTCTACGTTCGCATGATCGAACTTGCCGAAAGCGTGAAGCTCGTCCGGCAAGCGCTCGACCGCTATGAGACCGCCACCGGCAGCCACCGCGTGCCGCATCGGCTGAACGCGAAACTGCCGAAGGACGAAGCGTATCTGGAGACCGAATGCCCGCGCGGCCAGATGGGGTTCTATCTCGTCGGCGACGGCAGCCCGATCCCACTGCGGGCCAGGGCGAAAAGTTCCTGCTTCTGCAACCTGAGCGTCGTCGGCCCTCTCGCCGTCGGCTGCCTCGTCGCGGATATCCCCGCGATCGTCGGCAGCATCGACATCGTGATGGGGGAAGTCGATCGGTGAGGTCGGCGGCAGATTCTTCGGCGTTTGCCGTCGGATCGAAAAGGCATCGCAGATGAACGCAGATTTAAGGGGGATTGACGCGGATGCGGTTGTGCTTCCTGATCCGTGTCAATCTGCGGTTATCTGCGTCATCCGCGATACTCTTCGATTGTTCTCCGACCCTTTGGAGGGCATTCGCCCCAGTCAGATGCCAATCGGCTGAGGGCGACGCGATCCCATCGCCTCCGAGGTTTGCGTCGCGGCCGCGTCGTCCCCGGCCACGCGTCGGGAGACATCGAACGACG
Source organism: Planctomycetaceae bacterium (assembly GCA_049790855.1). Taxonomy (GTDB): domain Bacteria; phylum Planctomycetota; class Planctomycetia; order Planctomycetales; family Planctomycetaceae; genus JACCRE01. The sequence continues at coordinate 1,728 of JBAQZJ010000617.1, forward strand.
CCGCTGTGACACGTCACCCACCGGCAGGCTGACGCCTGCCGCTCGCCGGATTGCGACCGCGCTCCCTGCGTCGTTCGGACTTTACGTCCGGCGCATCCCTCTCCGGCAGGTGCGATCGCAGCTCGTCGATCACGTCGCGGTTCTGCGGATCGGACGCGAGGTTCATCCATTCGTTCGGGTCGGCCTCGTGGTCGTAAAGTTCTTCGCTGCCGTCTTCGTAGCGGATGTAGCGCCAGCGTTCGGTACGCACGACGTGATTCTTTCGGCCGTGGGTGGTGAGCGCGGGATGATCCCAGGCGGCGCTCGGATCCTTCAGCAGCGGCATGAAGCTCGTGCCGTCGAGGTTCTCGGGAGCCTTCAGGCCGCAAAGGTCGGCGAGTGCGGGATAGATGTGGATGAACTCGACCGGACGCTTGCACTCTCCGCCGGGCTGCGTCACGCCGGGGGCAACGACCATCAGCGGGGCGCGAGTCGCTTCTTCCCACAAGGCGAACTTCCGCCAATGCTGTTTTTCGCCGAGATGCCAGCCGTGATCGCCCCACAGGATGACGATCGTGTCGTCGGCTTGGCCGCTGGCGTCGAGGCCGTCGATCAGCCGGCCGATCTGGGCGTCGGCAAAGGCGATGCTGGCGAGATACGCCTGCACGGCGTGCTTCCAGTTGTCGGTCGCGAGGATTTTCGCGTGATCCCCGTCGGGCTTCGCCATCTTCACCCCGGCGGTCGGAACGTCGGAGAGGTCGTCGCCGTCGGGAACGTCCGGTAGTTCGATCGAGTCGAGCGGGAACAGGTCGTAATATTTCGCCGGCACCTGCCAGGGCATGTGCGGCCGGGTCAGTCCGACGGCGAGGAAGAACGGTTTGTCGTGCGTGCGGCTCAGGTAGTCGATGCCGCGCGAGACGTTGACGTAGTCGCCCATCTCTTCATCGGAGGCGTCGAGCCGTCCGAACACGATGCCACCGGCCCGGCTGTGCGGGTCATTGGCGACCTCGGGCGACGGCTTGGGGTATGGCGCAGGGCGTTCGTATTCGTCCCAGGCCTCCGGTTCGACGAAGTTGCCATGATAGATTTTGCCGTAACCGACGGTTTCGTAGCCGTGATTCCGGAAAAGCTCTTGAAGCGTGACGGCCTCGGGCATCGCCGGTCGCCACGGCTGATTGTTGTGATAGACGCCGGTCGTCGAGGGACGCAGGCCGCTCATCAACGACGCCCGCGACGGATTGCAGGCCGGGGCCGAACAGTAGGCCCGCGTGAAGTTCACGCCACGCATTGCGAGACGGTCAAGGTGCGGCGTCTTGGTTTGCGGATGACCGCCGAGCGAGCCGATCCAGTCGTTGAGATCGTCGACGGCGATGAACAGCACGTTCGGCCGATCTTGCCGGGGTTCATCCGCCGAGACGATACCTGTCGATGCGAGTAGAACAGCGAACGCAGCGGCGTAGCGAAACACCATCGAAGACTCTCCCCGCGCCAAGTCGAAATTGCCGGTCGGACGGATGCGGAACGACGCCCATTTCATCACGCAACTCCGTCGCACGCCAGAATCAAAACGCACGTGCCGTCTCGAAGAACGTCTGTCAGGCCGTTTCTGCTGCCAAGGCGTCACGCACTCGTCGCGGCCTCGTACCGAGATGCTTCACCCGCTCGCTCAAGCTGGCGACGGCATCGGGATCGGGGCCGCGATATCGGCTCGCGGCATAATCGGCGTACCAGGTCGCAATCGCTGAGTCGCCGGTTTCCGCTTCAACCCGCTGCGCGAAGTGCGATAACGTCTCGCCCGGTTTACGCGACACGCCCGCTTTCGAGAGGCGGCGATCCATTCGTGCAAGCAGGCGGTTCATTTCCAGAATGAGAGGCGGAACGGTCGGACCTGCCCTGGACGATCGTCGCATCCGCCAGCGAATGACGACATAGGCGATGACGAGCGCGATGACGACCCAGCCGGCCGGCGTCGCGAGGAACGCCAGCACCTGTCGCAGCAGCCACGTCCAGCCGCCCTCGCTGAACCGATAGCGAAACTGCTCGACCCGGCCGCTGAGATATTCCCACATCTGTCGATGTTTCGGTGCGCTCGTTTCCGACGGCACGCCGGCCGACGGCGTCGCTTCGACGATCACCCAGCCTCGATCGTCGTCCCACGCTTCGCACCAGGCGTGGGCGTGCGCATTGCGGGCCAGCCAGAAGTCGCCGTACTCGTTGCGTTCCGCGACGACGAAGCCGGTCATGTAACGCGTCGGAATACGGCGCAGCCGCAGCAGAAACGCCGCCCCCTGTGCGAAGTACTCGCAATGGGCGCTGGGCTTGGCCTTGAGAAACCAGCGCAACGGATCCTCGCGCGCGGGCGGATCGATGCCGACTGCGTACCCGTAATTCGTTTGGAAGTAATTCTCGACGGCGCTGACGTGCTCGTCGACCGACGTGCAATTCTGAAAAATGCGATCGGCAAGTTCGCGGATTTCGCGATCGCTGCCGGCGGTGTCGGGCCTGTCGGGAACGGCCGTCAACAACTTGCGCGAGAGAGCGCCGTCGTCGACGATCGAGCCGGGAAAAACGACGTCGTCGGGGCGAGGTCCGGTGTGGACGGTATAAGTCGCGTTTCCGGTATCGGTCCCGCTCGTCACCTGTCGATAGTCGCGACGGATCGTGTCTTCCTGCGACAAGATCTCGACCGTGTGCGGCGGCAGAAAGTAGACGCCCCACTGCGAGCCTTCGAGCCAGACGTCCATCGAACGGACCGGCTGGAATTCGCCTCCCGGCGGATTGCGAAGATCGAAACGGAACCGGTCGCCGTCGGTTTCAGCCGATTCGAGCCGTTCTTCCACCAGGTCGGTTGTCTCTGACATGCTGCTGTGCAGCGGAGCCTCTTTCCATTGCGTCGTTTCGCCGAAATGACCGTTAACCGTCGTCAGCCAGTGATAACCCTTGCCGCGGAGATAGCCCGGTTCGCCGTTCGAGTAGACCCGCAAGGCGATGTCTTGCGATCGCTCATTCTTGCGGCGAGCGACGCTGCCGATCTGCGCGCGGTTCGGAAAGCCTGCCGACGAGGAACTCATCGTCGGATTGAGCAGTTCGCCGACCAGCCGGTTGAGCGCGTCCTCATAGCGGTGCAGCGCCGTCGCGGCCAGCCCGGCGACGAAGACGGTGACGGCCAGCAGCGCCGTCGCGACGCCGAGCTTTCCCACCCCGTCGGATTGACGCTGCGTGCCCGACGTCGACCGCGCCGTCGCCGCGAAGAACAACGCCGTCGCCGCGGTGAACGCCAATGCGAGGAGTTGAAACACGACGCGCTGCGTCGAGTCTCGTCCGATCGTGACGTCGCCGGCACTGATCATGACGAATACGCCCGGCCAGGGCAGCGTGATCGGCAAGACGTCGTCGTCGTAATGCAGGTACAACGCCGCCATCTGCAGGGCAAGCAGAAATTGTCCGAGCGAGTGGAGAAACGGCGAGAGATAATCCATTGCGTCGTCGAACAGCGAATGCGGTTGCACCCGCCAGGTCACGACGAACAGCACCGCGGCGATGAGCGCGATGATCACCTGCCGGTCCTGCGACAACTGATATCGCCATTGCCCGCGCCAGCCTAAGAGCGTGGCCATCGCGACCGCCGTCGGGAAGGCGACCGTCTCCGACATGTAGCCGAAGGCGGCGGCCTCGACGAGGATCAGGATCGCAAGCGAGGCTCGTTGACCGGGCATGACCGGTTCCGCAGGGCCGACGATGCCGGCCGGACACGAGGACGGCGTGACGACGAGAACTTCACGAAATGGCCGGACGGCGCTGCCGGCCAGCGACTCATACTCTCGCAGAACCGGGGCGATGGCGAAACGATTCCGGCTGATTCGCCGGCCCGTCACCGGAGGCCGTCAGTCACATCGCCAGACCTTCCAGTATCGTCGCATGCGTTTCGCAAACACCTTCGGTGATTCGGCGAAAATTCGTTGACCCAACGGTCGGGCAACGGACCGAATGGCGGATCTTCGGTCGTCGAGACGCTCCAGCAACAGTCGGACGGTCTCGCCGTTCACAGCGTCGAGCGTCGACGCCGTCTCGGCGAGAACGGTGAGGTCGTGATCGTTGCCGAGCTGGTCGGCGAGGCGGTCCAGTTCGTCCCGGCGAGACTCCATCATCGGTTTCCAGACGTTTCGCAACAGCCGGACGTGGTACCAGTGGTACTTCGTGTGTTTGCGCCAATCGTGCCGATCGACGGCATCGCCGGTGCGGAGCGCACGCCGCATCGCGCGGCGGCCGGACTGGTACGTCTCCGCCAGACCGTCACCGAGCGCTCGGAACCCGGTTGCTTCGACGGGCCATTTCTCCGGATTGGGCAGGTGCGTTTCCATCGAAGCGGCGACGGATTTCAGAGCGTCGACGCCGACGCAGTCGCCCGGCGGACTCATCCGTCTTTCGATCGCCGATCGCAGTCCGCCGATCGAGTTTCGATCGGCCCCGACATTGAGCATGACGTCATCGAACAGATTGAGCACGACCGCCGCGTCCCGGGCCGCCGAGAGCTTTCGGGCTGCGTCGCGAAAGAACGCATTCTCCTGCCGGTAGACGTCGCCCAGCCGAGGTCGCACGATCCGCAGCAAGCCGCGGAGCTTCTTGCAACAAGTCCGGACTTCGTGAACCCGCTTCGCGGCCGGTCGATCCTGCTCCGTCGCGGCGGCGATCGCCTTGAGCATCTCCTCGCGTGCGATTCGACGCACACCGTCGGCGACAGATTCTTGGCGGCGAAACCGGTACGACATCGCGGCACGGGTTGAGACGAAGAAGCGTCGACGGCGCGGGCGGCCGTCAGTCAATTGCTCTGCCCGCGATTTCCGCGCGGGGTCGGAACCTTCCAGTCCGGCGACGGCCTATGTTCCCGCTGCATGATCTCGTGCGCCCGTTTCACGACGTCCGGATGTTCGGCGGCAACGTCGTCCGATTCGTCGACGTCTTTCGCAAGATTGTAAAGCTCGACGTCCGTTCCGCCGATGGGCCGCGTGACGGCTTTCCAGTCGCCGATGCGGACGGCCTGAAACGAGCCTTGCTCGTAGAACTCCCAGTACAGGAATTCATGGACGGCCTGTTCGCCTTCGCCAAGCAGCGTCGGCATGAAGCTCAGGCTGTCGAGATCGTCGGGCGGCTTCGCGCCGGCAAGTTCGGCGACAGTCGCCAGAAAGTCACCTTGGTAGCCGACATGTTCGCTCATCGAACCGGCAGCGATGCGACCCGGCCAACGGGCGAGGAACGGCACCCGGATGCCGCCGTCGTAGGGTGCCCGTTTCGTCCCTCGCAGCGGTCCGTTCGAGTCAAAAAAGTCGGCCCGGTTGCCGCCTTCGTTGTGCGGACCGTTGTCGGAACTGAAAAACACGATCGTGTTCTCGTCGAACCCGCGTTCGGCCAGCTTATCGAGCAGCAAGCCGACGTCGCGATCGAGCCGGGAGATCATCGCGGCCAGCCCTTTTTGCGGTTCCGGCCAGTCGGCGTCGGCGAAGCGGCCGAGATCGGGAATCTCCATACCCTCATTCTTCGCTTCGTTGTTCGCATGCGGCAGCGTCGTCGCATAGTAGAGGAAGAAGGGCTTCGCCTTGCGGCGATCGAGGAATGCCAACGCCTCGTCGAGAATCAGGTCGGGGCTGTATTGCGCCTTGTTCGACGAGACGCCCGAGCCGTATTTGTCCTCATGGGGAATGACGTTCTCGAGCGAGACTCGCTCCTCGTCTCGCAGCAGGAACGATGGGTAGTAGTTGTGGGCGTGATGCTGATCGAGATAACCGAAGAACTCGTCGAAGCCCTGCTTCGTCGGCACCCCCGTCGAGCCTTCGTGCCCGAGGCCCCATTTGCCGAACAGCCCGGTCGTGTAACCGGCATCGTTGAGGACTTCGGCAACGGTGACGTCCGACGGCCGAAGATTCAGCTTCGCATTGCCGCGGATGTAGCAATGGCCGGTGTGAAGACCGGTCATCAGCACGCAACGACTCGGGGCGCAGACGGTCGATCCGGCGTAAAACTGATTGAACTTCATGCCCTCGACGGCCAGCCGATCGATGTTCGGCGTGCGAAAGCACGTCTGGCCGTAGCACGAGAGATCGCCGTAGCCGAGGTCGTCCGCCAGAATGAAAACGATGTTCGGTTTTTGACGCTCCTGCGCCGGAGCGAACACCGGAACGACGCTCCCCAAGAAGGCCGAGACCAGCAGGACGACGCGGCGGGGCATCGAGAATCTCCGATGATGAGAGCGGCAAACCCGCAGGCATCTACGGGCCGTGTTCACCGTAGCCCCCGCCCCCGGCTCGTGCAATCCAGAGCGATTTCGGGCGTGTGTGCGCTCGATGTGCGACGAAATCGCAAGCGAGAAGGGCGACTGCCGCGTCACGCCGCCTTGAGGTGCGCGGGCGAAGTCGCATCCGTCTTGACGACCTGCCACGAAGGCTCGGGCAGCGTCAGACTGAGCAATCCGTAGGACAGCACGGCCAGCGTGTCGAGCTTGTAGGTCAGCAGCACGTGGGCCAGGTCTTCACCGATGATCTCGCGGCGGGTGAGCAGTATGACGCATGCGGCGATGATCGGCAGCACCTTCCGCCAACCGCCCGCCGCCTGCGGACCGAGTCGTTCGCGAGCGACCAGGTAGGCACAGGGAATGACCATGACGAGGTGCTGACGCCAGCAGAGCGGCGACATCAGCGCGGTAAAGAGGCAGGCGACGGCCCATTCCGCGGCGAAGTGCCGATCGTCCCGCGGGCGGCTCCAGCGGCGCCGCATTCGCCAGGCGATTCCCGCGCCCAAGAGGAGGATGATCGCGGTCACCGCCAGCTTGGCCGCGTCGGGCGAGAGATCCCCGAATTGTGCGAACAGCGCATGTTCGACGTACAGCGAGTGTCCCGGCGGGTGGGTTTCGAGGTAACGGGCGAGCAACGCCTTCAGGCTGACGTTCTGAATCTTGGGCGCTTCGATCCCCGGCACCGACGGATACGCCTGCTGTTCCTCAAGAATGCCGCCGGCGCGATCGAACCAGAACCGATGCGCCGCCACCGTCTCGTTCCAGCCCAGATAGGTCGCCGGCAGCAGCGACAGCGCCGTGGCGAAGGCGAGCATCGAACCGGCGGTCCGCCACTCGCGCTTCCAGAGCAACAGCGGCAGAAACAGCAGCGGCGTCGCCTTATAGACGACTGCCAGGCCGAGCCAGAAACCGCTCTGAGTTTTGCGGCCGTGAGCGAAGGTGTAGCCCGCCGCGGTCAAGAAGAACAACAACATCAGTTGCAGTCCGCACTCGTCGAGGTCGCGAATCAGGTACGGGAGAACGACCGCGACCGTCCAGCCGATCGCGGCGGTTCGCTTCTGTAAGGGCAAGGGCGTCGTCGGGCGCGCCAGTTCCGACCACATCCGCAACGTCAGGCCCAGCGACACGACCGCGGCGACGTAACACAACGTCCTGGCGGTGTAATACTCGAGCGACGCCAGACTCGCATTCAACCACAGGCGGCCGAGCGGATAGAACGCCGTCGCGCCGTCGGTCTGGAACGGCTTCCCTTCGAGAAAGAACCGGCCGTACAGAATGTGGACGCTGTAATCGTTCTTGCGCCAGATGATACCGTAGTACGCCTCGACCAGCACGGCGACTGCGGCAACGGCGAGCAACAGCCGCGTCAATCGGGGCGGGGCCGACCAGGTGCGATAAATGCGAACGAGGTTCGCCATGGAGCTTCCTGCCGTGAGCGCGCAACAATGCGGCGGGAAGGTAGTCCGGGGCGGACGGGCGGGTCAAGGCGAGGCCGGGTGACGGACGACTGCGTTGAATTCCGCACGCAGACGGCGCGTGATGTATCGCATGACGACCGATCGACTGCCGCTGTTCGCCTTTGGCACCCTTCGTCGCGGCGAGCCGAATCATCACTATCTCGCCGGTCGGTACGACCGCGTGCTGTTCGCCCGATTGCCCGATTTTGCGACCGTCGGTCCTTTGATGATCGACCGCAGCCCCGGCGCAAGCGTGCCGGGAGAGATCTTCTTTCCTCTGCCCGGATGTTACGACGCGGTGCTGGCCGACTGCGACGAACTCGAAGGCGTGACGCCGCGACAGAGTCGCTACGCCGTGTACGAGCGACGGCGGGTCCGCGTCCTGACCGCGATCGGCGAGTTCGAGGCGTGAGCTTACGCGAAGCCGGCGACCGCGTATCGGTTTGCCGCCGATTGATGTTTTTCGCCCAGCGTCGTCCACGTGCCCCACGAT
>JBAQZJ010000618.1:0-7340 GCA_049790855.1 Planctomycetaceae bacterium
GTCGCGGCTCCGATGGAGACGGCTGCCGCTCTCCCGCTGCGACACGTTCCGTCGCCGACGGGGTTTACCCTTTTTGCGTCGTAAGGCTAAGATGCGCATGGCCACCGTCGCATGACCTGGCCTACGCTCCGAGACCGCGGAGTCGTGCCTTTTCGGATCGCCCCATGCGGTGGGAACAGACCGTCCGGTACGCGGTGCTCAGTGACCTGGGCCTGCGGCGACAGAATAACGAGGATGCCGCCACCGTCCGAATCGCTCCCGAGCGGGACGTGTTTCGGCAGCGTGGTCATTTGTTCGTGGTCGCTGACGGCATGGGCGGACACGCGGTCGGCGAGCTGGCCAGCCGAATCGCGACGGAATCGCTGCCGCTCACCTATCTGAAATCGCGGCACACGAATCTCGCCGAGGCGCTCAAGGAATCGATTCTCTTCGCGAACGTGGCGATTCACGGCAAAGGGCAGGCGAATCGCGACTTCGCGCGGATGGGAACGACCTGCACGGCGCTCGTGCTGTCGGAGCAGGGGGCGTTCATCGGTCACGTCGGTGACAGCCGGTGTTACCGCGTGCGACGAGGACGAATCGATCAGCTGACGTTTGACCACAGTCTGCAATGGGAACTGATCCGTCGCGGCGGAGTGAACCCCGAGGACGTGTACCTGCAGGAACCGCGGAACGTCATCACTCGCTCGCTGGGGCCGGAGCCGACCGTCGAAGTCGATATCGAAGGCCCATTCGCCATCCTGCCGGGCGACGTCTACATTCTGTGCAGCGACGGGCTGCCCAATCATGTGACCGACGGCGAGATCGGTGCGGTCGCTGCGAATCGGCCGCCCGCCGAGGCGGCACGCATGCTCGTCCACCTCGCCAACGCCCGTGGGGGAACGGACAACGTCACGGCGGTCGTCGTCGAGGCCGGGCCGCTGCCTGCCGAACTTGCCGCCTACGAGCCGCCCGATCCCACCCAGCCGCCCTCGCCGTGGCTACTCGTCGCCGCCTGGGCGATCGCCGCGGCGTTCCTGCTCGGCGTCATCCTCATTTTCACGCGGCATTACGTCGAAGGCGTCGTGACGGCGGGCATCTCGCTGACGGCCCTGTCGGCGACGTTGTTCTGGCGATGGCAGCAGTGGTACCGCCAGCCGCGGGAAAAGCCGCTGCACGGCGACGAAACGGCCCACTGGCGACCGTACCGCACCGCTGCGGCGGCGCTGTCGGCAGATTTCCTCAAAGCGCTGGTCCGTATCGACCTCGATTTGTCGCGAGCGGCCGCCGAAGAGCATTGGCCCGTCAAGCAATCCCGCCACGATCGCCACTACCGCGCCGCGCGCGAGGCATTGTCGCAAGGCCGCCCGGTCGAAGCCCTCGACGCCGTCTCGAAGGCGATCGACACGATGATGCGCGGCATGACCCGCCACCGCCGTCCCGAATCGGACCCGCTGCCGGACCTCGTCGAGGAAACGCAGGACGGAGCGGCCTGAGATTTCCCGCCGCCCCGCCTCGGGGTTGTCGCGTCTGGTATGCCGTTGATACACTCTCAAAACGCAGCAGTCCCGGCAGGACGCCGGGACTGCTGCGACGCTCACGCCGCGGTACGACAGGGAGGTCGCCGTGCTCTTCACGCGCAGCATCCGCCGGAAAATGGCCTTCCTGCTGGGCCTGGTGGCCGTGATGCTGCTGGCGTCGTCGATCGCCGGCGTCGCCAGCCTGCGCTGGTACTACAACGCGATCCGGCAACTCGATTTCAGCGTCAACGAGATGCCCCACAAGGGCGAGTTGAACGCCGCGGCCGGGGCGCTGTTTGAACCGCTGCAAAACATGGCGCTGCCCCCGGCCGAGCAGCAGCGCGAATTCGCAAAACGCCTGGCGACGTTTCGGGCCAAGGTGACGGAATTTCGTCGTCGCGTCGACGCCTTGCCGCCCAGCGAGGAGGCCAAGGCGATCCAGCCGTTTGCGTTCCGCATGATGAATCTGATCGACGCGACGCTGTCGCGGATCGATCAGAATCATCCCCGATTGCTGGACGCCGGTTCGGACCCCGACAAGCGGCTCGCCGTCACGCTCTCGCTCCAGAATCAGCTTGCCGACCTGATCGTGCAGGTCCATCAGGTTCCCGACCCGCAGTCGGGCCTGTCGAGAACGATTCGCGACGCGGTCGAAGGCTACGACACGCGTATCCGCTGGATCGCGGGCAGCAGCACGGTCGTGATCTTGCTGTTCTTTTGCGTGCTGCGGTACGGGTACGTGGCGATCTTCGCCCCGTTGCGCCAGTTGCACCGCGGGGCGCGTCGCGTCGCGCAGGGAGACTTCGACTACCGCGTGAAGCTCAAGCGCGTCACGATGGACGACGAGATCAACGAACTGGCCGATGCGTTCAATCGCATGACCGACCGGTTTCAGGAGATCACCCGCGACCTCGATCGACAGGTTCAGGAACGTTGCCAGCAGCTCGTCCGATCGGAACGGCTCGCCGGCATCGGCTTTCTCTCCGCCGGCGTCGCCCACGAAATCAACAATCCACTCTCGGCGATCGCCATGGCCGCCGAATCGCTCGACGGCCGCTCGGAAGAACTGTTCGTCGACCTGCCCGACGCCGATCGAAAGCTCGTCCGGCAATACCTCGCGATGATTCAGCGGGAATCGTTTCGCTGCCAGCAGATCACTCGCCGCCTTCTCGATTTCGCACGCGGTCAGGACGACGTCCGCGCCCGGTTCGATCTCACCGGAACGATTATCGAGGTGCTCGAGATGGTCGGTCACATGGGCAAGTACAAAAACCGCAACATCACGCTGCGGCACGCCGGACCGATCCACGTCGAAGGCAACGGCCCGGAGATCAAGCAGGTCGTGCTGAACCTCGTCGCGAACGCACTCGATGCGATGGAAGACGGGGGAACGCTCGACATCAGCATGACCGAGCAGACCGACGCCGTCATCGTGGATTTCAAAGACGACGGTTGCGGCATGACGTCGGACGTGATCGCTCACCTCTTTGAACCGTTCTTCACGATGCGAAAGAGCGGCAAAGGAACCGGTCTGGGCCTGTCGATCACGCATCGCATCGTCGCCGACCACCGCGGCACGATCGAAGCGACGAGCGACGGACCGGGCAAGGGCAGCACGTTCCGCGTGCGGATCCCGCGCCAGTCGGTGGCGAAACTGGCGGCGTGAACTCCAACCCGCCCCTTGCAAGGGGCGGGCTTTCGGCAGTGAAAAACTTGCAAGACTCGGATTGGCACGCCGGTTTGCTTCTGATATCACCCGCTCCTCATCGCGACCTCTTCACCGACAACTCCGCAACGGGTCGCCGGCCGATCCGCCGCTCCTGTTGCGCAGGGACGAACCGCAGGCGATCAATCCGTGCCCGAAAAAGCCTTGCATAAGCTGAAGGTTCTGTTCGCCGACGACGAGGCGGCGATTCGGGACATCATGTCGATCGAACTGCCTCGCATGGGGCATCAGGTCACCGTCTGCGAAGACGGCGAGAAAGCGATCGCCGCGCTCGACAAGCAGTCGTTCGACGCTGCGATTCTCGACCTGCGAATGCCCGGCGTCGACGGCTGGGGCGTCGCCGACCACCTCAAGAAAGTCGCGCCGGGCACCGAGTTCGTCATCAGCACGGGCCACGGCGACATGAACGAAGCGATCCTCGCGCTGCGCAAGGGCGCTTACGACTTCCTGCCGAAACCCTGCAAGCTGTTCGAGATTTCAAACGTCTTCCAGCGAATCGGCGATAAGCTCGCCCTGCAGAACAAGACGATCGCCCTCGAGACGCGGCTCAAGGCCGTCGAGGGCCGCAGCGACCTGATCGGCGATTCGCAGTCGATGAGCCGCGTCAAGCGGCTGATCGAGAAGATCGCCCCCAGCGACAGCACCGTGCTGATTCTCGGCGAGACCGGCACCGGCAAAGAGATGGTCGCCCGGCGAGTGCATGAGGCTTCGAACCGCGCCGACGCTCCCTTCGTCGCCGTCAACTGCGGCGCGTTGCCCGAGAACCTCGTCGAAAGCGAGTTCTTCGGACACCGCAAAGGCGCCTTCACCGGCGCCGACCAGCCGCGCAAGGGTCTGTTCGAGGTCGCCAACGGCGGGACGCTGTTTCTCGACGAACTCGGCGAGCTCGATCGAGGGATGCAGGTCAAGCTGCTGCGATTCCTTGAGTCGGGCGAGATCCGTCGAGTCGGCGAGAACGAGGCCTTCACCGTCGACGTGCGGGTCGTCTGCGCGACGAACCGCGACCTGCAGCAGATGGCGGCCGAAGGCACGTTTCGCGAAGACCTGATCTTTCGCGTCAACACGTTCGAGATCCATCTGCCGCCGCTCCGCGAGCGCAAGGACGACATCCCGCAACTCGCGATGTTCCTGATCGCGCGGCATCTGAAGCGGCCGAGCGTTTCGCCCGACATCCTTTCGCCGGAGGCGGTCGAGGTTCTGATGAATCACGAGTGGACCGGCAACGTCCGCGAGTTGGCGAACGCCCTCGAACACGCCGTCATCCTTTCGGACGGAACGAAAATCACCGTCGACGACCTCCCGGCGAGTGTCATTCGGTCCGCGCGGGGTTCATCGCCGACGATCTCCGGCCACGGAGCTTTTTCCGGCAGCGGCACGCGAACGCTCCGGGAACTGGAGACCGAGGTCATTCTGCAGACGCTCGACAAGAACAACGGCGACAAACCCAGGACGGCCCGCGAACTGGGTATCGCTCTCAAGACGCTCTACAACAAACTGAACGCCCTCGACGCCCGACGCATGGCCGGCTGAGCCAGGCGAGCGGCGGGCGTCAGCCGGCCGGTGCGTGCCCGGTCACCGACGCCTTCCAAACAGAGCCGCGACCGTCAGGAAGCGCTTCTCGGCGCTGGTTCGCTGTACAACGCTCCCTGACGGTCGCGGCTCCGGCCCAGTGAAGCGATCACAGGGGGCGATGCTACAGAGACGCTCAACCCACCGGCAGGCTGACGCCTGCCGGTGGCCGGGACGGCTGGTGCGTGGCGCGCGACGATTTCAGGGCGACGTGCCCTCCAGCGGCTCGACGGTTCCCAGCGTCACTCCCGCGTCCTCGTCGTCATCTGGCTCGGCCGTCACCGAGACCGGCACCGTCGGCACGACGGCCGGCGATTCGGGAGTCGTCGCGACCTCGGCCGTCGGCGTCGACTGCGGTTCCGCATCGGCCAGCGATCGCACGGGACCGTCGAAGGCGATCAAGGCGCCCGCCGTTTCGACGGCTGAGATTCTCATGACGTCTCGTGCCGGCTGAGTCTCACGTTCGCGATCGCGTTCGGAGACGAAGGCGAGAAACTGTCCGAAGCGCGACGTCTGCGGAGCCGTGACGGTCGGCGGTGCTGCATCATCGCGGTGAAGGGTGAGCTTCACCTGGAAGTCATCGGAGTACTTCAACAGGACGTCGAACTCGCTTCCGCCGTCTTTCGCCTGTGCCGCACCGGCCGACCGGTCGAACTGGACGGTGACGACCCGCTCGGTCGCATGCAGTGTCGGCCGCGTCTGCGTCGGCCCGTCGACCGCAAACTGGGCACTGCGAAACTCCCAGGCCGGGTCGGCGACGAGCACGAAGTCGTCGCGGCCGAAGTAGCCGTGCAGCGACGATTTCAGCCGTTCGGCCACGACGGTCGGAAGCGGCTGTCCCTTCAGGGCCGCGGCACAGCGCAGCAGCACGGGAATCGGCGTGCGGCCGACGGCAGTCGGATCCGCACTCAGACGTGCAAGAATCTTCTCCGGATCGCCCTGCCGGGCATACACCGCAAGAATCGCGACGCCGCTTTGAGCGGTCTCCAGTTCGGCATCCAGGTTTCTCAACACGGCGTCTTCGGCGAGATCGATTTCGCCGTGCCGCATCAGCACCATCGCCGCCGTCAAATTCACTTCCCACGAGTCGGTCGTGTAGGCCAGCGACTGTTCCGCGGCCTCTCGGGCGCCGGCCAGCTTCAGATAGTCACGGATCGCCGCCACGTTCGCCATCGAGGCGGCGAGCATTTCGTCGCGGCGAAAGTGGCCGTCTCCCAGTGCGACCAGCCGGGTGAACGTCGCTTCGGCATCGCGAAACTCTCCTCGCGCCTGCTGCGACCGGCCGAGGTAATACCAGTACGGCGGGTAACACTCCATGAACGGCTCCATCCGCCTGAGCAACCGTTGCCGGACGACGGGGTCGCGCTCCTGTAGCGCGACCTCGAGTCGTTGGAAGTCGGCGTCGCGCAGCAGCCACCGATCGGGAATCCGACGCTTGCGGGCGAGCTTCCACGAGGCATCGAGAAAGCTCGACGACTTGGCGATCACCGCGGTCATGCGATTCTTTTCGACCTTCCACTGCTCCATGTCGCGGTTGACCTGCAACCCGCGGTAATCCCACCAGCTCGTCGCCCCGCGTTTGACGAGCGAGGCGTAATTCATATCGGTCACGTCGGTGAGAACCCCGAACGCCGTGAACGTGGCCAGGCTCTGCCAGCCTTTGCCGTAGCCGGTGTCGACGACCTGCCGCTCGCGTTCGGCGATGCGGATCGAGCCGATCTCGTCGAGGACCGACGAATAGAGGTCGACGACCTCCTCGTCCTGGATCGACGTCAGATTCAGATTGTTGAGAATCTTCTGGCGTTCTTCGGCGAGAACCTGCTGAGAGGGATTCTTGCCGATCCGATAGAAGGCGCTCCGGCAGTAGTTCAGCGCGACGGCCGTCCGCTTCGCAGCCGCTTCGTCGATCGGCGCGGCCGAGCCGGCCTCTTCGGCGATCGCGACACTGCTGATGAAGAGGACGGCTGCGGTCAGAAGCGCCGCCTGCAAGGTCAGCAGGACGACTTGTAGACCGAAATCGGCTGCCCGCTGTCCCGATCGAAACGCCTGTTGGCGACGCAGTCTCCGCATCATGTCGGTGGTTCCGAAGTCCGAAGGCACGCGGGCCGTGCGCCCTCCGCTGCGCACGTCCGCCGATACGACGATCCTTCCGGACTCCTTCCGGACTGGCGAGGCTCCGCCCGGCCGCGTTCCTCCTGTTGCGAGTCCTGTTCCACAGGACGTCAATTCAGCCCGCGTTTCACACCGGCTTCGATCACACTCCGTTTCGCCGCGGATCAGCACGAACCGAACCGCGGTCGACACCGGAGCCGCAATCCGTTGCCGGCGCCGAATTGTAAAACAAACAACCGGGCCGATGGCGACAGAACAATGCTTGGCGCGCCGAGATCACGTTTCTGCGTGAAGACGGCAACAGTCGGCGAAACTGCGGCGACGGTTCGGCGCCCGCGCGACCCGTCTGATCGCTACAGCCCCGTCGAACGGAAGCGTTCCATCAGAGCCGCGACCGTCAGGGAGCGTTTATCGACGCGGGTTCGCCGGTAAAC
>JBAQZJ010000619.1:0-6018 GCA_049790855.1 Planctomycetaceae bacterium
AGCGGCCGCGGACCGTGGACGAGATTCGACGATCCTGCCAATGGGCCTTCTCGCACATCACTCCCCAGGACATCGACGGCTGGATTCATCACGCCTACCCGTCACTCATTTCGTAAACCGCTGTAGAATACGGAAATCACAAGGGGTTTTCGCCTTTTTCGATGGCCGGCTAGTCTAGCCTTTTAATCCGTAGGTCGTGGGTTCGAGCCCCACCGCCTTCATTCTCTCGTCCAGAAAACTTGCGACAATTCGCCGTCTCTGAGGCTCTCAATCGCGGTCCAGCAGACGTGCGGCGGATTTCGCGATCTCGCCATCGGCGTTTTCGGCCCAGCGGGGGACGACGGCGGCGAACGGCTCTGGAAGTTCCGGCAGTTTCCAGAGCAGCGTCAGCACGACCCGCTGTTCCGCCGGCGACTCGACCTGCGTTTTCCCGTTGACGAACTCGACGATCATTTCCGGCGTCGCGCGGCGGAAGACGTCCTCGGCATAGCCTCGGTCGTCGTCGCGGGCGTCTTCCCAATCGTCGTGCTCTTCCTCGTCGGTCGGCGGCATCGCGGGCCGTTCCAGTTCGACGAGCACCGCGTAAGCGTCGTTCAAGCCGCGCGCGTCGCCTTTGGCGGCGAGCGCCTCGCAGAGCGTCATCCACGCCCGGCGATCGTCTTTGTGAGTGCCGCGTTCGTAGACCTCACGAAGTGCCTCGACTGCCTCCGGCTCGTGGAGATTCCAAAGGTAGAGGACGGCCGAACGCGTCTCCCAAGCGGTCAGGTCACCGCTCGCCAGACGCTGGCGAATCGTCGGTAGGAAGGTCGCGTCGCGACTCTCCTTAATGACGTACAGCCAGGTTCCCGCGTCGTCGCCCGATTCGATCTCGGCGAGAATGCGGTCTTGGGCCTGCTCCTTGAACCACAGCAGCGATCGCGCGAGGCCGTCGCGCTCGAAATGCTCGTCGAGATCATCCCGGCGGTCGATGAGGTCGGCGGCCTTCGTCAGCCAGACGACCGACCGCGGGTTCCCCGTCCTGCCGAGCAGTGTGATGATCTGCTGTGCCCGGCCGGTGCGGCCTTCCAGGCGCGTGCGTCCTTTCTCGTCGGTTATCGGTCGAGCACTTTCGAGATCGCCCGACAGCGTCTCACCCAGCAGATCGACGGCGGCGTCGGAGCTGGAATGCGTCAGGGCGATCAGTGTATCCTGCTCGCGGTTCCGGGCCGCCTTCCAGACCGATCGTTCGACGTCGTCAAGTGACGGTTGTTTCCCCGCGAGAACGTCGCGCAGCGCGTCGAGAAGGCCGGATTGCCCAAGAAACGTCAGACCGACGGCGGCGGCTTCGCGAACGGACGAATCGCCCTGGACGAACGGCTTCAGCAGCGTGACCGCATTGTCGGCTTCGGCGTAGGCGAGGTAGCGGACGGCCGCCGCCTGCACGTCGGCGGACTCACTCTCCTTCAAGATGCGGACGAGCGCCGCGACGTGCGGTCGAAGCAGCGTGCGACGCGAGATCTTGCCGTCGCCTACCCGGCGTTCGTCGACGCGGTCGCCAAAGAACTCGTGTTCGATGCTTTCGTTCGTTTCCCGTTCGCCGAGTGCGACGAGTCCGACCCGCCAGCAGCTTTCATCCGAAGCGGCGAGCAACGCTTCGATGTCGAACGGTGGCGAGGTGTCGAAGAACGTCGCCCAAAGCGTCCCCGCTGGTGCGGAAATGACGTCGCCCGGCGCGACGCCGATTGCGAGGTACGCCGGTTCGGTGCCTGGCGGAAGTTTGCCGAGGTCGATGACGACGCGCTGCTCGACGGGGTCGGACTCGACGCGGATGCTCCCCGCGTGATGCCCCGAGGTGATCAACTTCCCGGACTCGTCCAGCAGGGCCGCCGACAGGTCGAGATTGAACTCCTGCATCCCGTCGATGCTGACAAGGTCGAGCATCACCGTCGTCGATCGTTCGTCGCTCCAGTCGGCCTGCACGCGAAAGACGCGGGTGCTTCCTTCGTCAGGAGTTCCATTGAAGATGAAGCCGTCTCCCACCTTGGAATCGGGAACGTTCAAGGACAACATCTTGCCCCATTCCAAGGGGACCACCTTTACAGGAACCTGTTTTGTTCCTCCGACGGGCACGGCAATCGACGTCACAGCCTTCCAGACGGACGAACCGCCGAGTTCCACCGAACCTTGCCGGACGCCGTCCTTTTCCGTAAGCGAGATCGACGGCGCGAACAGCGGGCGGTGTTTCTCGTCGAGGAACACCAGCGGCACGACGCCGGGTGCGTTCGGATCGTTCGTCGAAGCGGCGACGACGACCTTCCAGACGCTTGCGACGCTCACCTTCAACTCATACGGCCCGATGTCGATCGGCTCGCCGAGGGCGAACGGCACCGTCGCGACACCGACCTGCTTCGACGGTTCGCCGGCTCCCGAGAACAGCGTTCGCGAGGCTTCGACCTGCTTCACCGTCTCGTCGAGCAGCGTGCGGTTGCCGTCGATGGCGACATTCACGATGACGCCGCGACTTTTGTTGTCGTGCTCGAACCAGGAGACGACTTCTTCGAGCATCCAGTGCCGGCCGGCGACGAACTGAAAGCGGTATTCGCATGTGAAATAGTCCTTCGCCTCGATGAGGATCGACCGTGGCGCCCACTGTCCCGGCTCGACTTCCGTGAAATCGCCGAAGTCGATCTCGAACGTCTTCCCCTCGCGGGAACTCGTCAGCGTTTCGTGCAGGACGACGTTCCGCTCCGGGTCGATGTAGAGAACTTCCTGCGACGGCATGATGTGATGCACATACGACCGCGAAGAAAAACCGAGCATCGTGCCGCAGCCGAGGGGAACGTCTCCGCCGAGGTTTGTGACGGTCGCCACGCGGCACGGCTGCCCGTTCCACTCACCGTCTTTGACCGTCACGCTCGCCGTGTCGAGCCGTTCCTGATACCTGAATAGCGGCAAATCGAACTGGCAGCCGATCCGCGCGTAGTGCTTGAGGGCGAGATCGATCGGTTGATCTCGTTCCCGTTTGCTCCGCTGAAAAATTCTCGCGAACCGGTCGCCGCGTTTCGAGGTGGCGTGATGCGGTGTGTCGAGCGCGATCTTGCGCCGGCGGCCGCCATCCCTCATTTTGCCCTGGCTGTCGACAACGACCTCGAACAGGGCGACACCGTCGCGGGTCAGTATGCAGGTTTCACGAACGTCCTCGCGAACCGTGTGGAACGTGTACGACAGCGTCTCGAAGGGCGGCTTCCAGCCGGCACCGGTCTCGCCGCCGTCGAGCCACGGCCGGTTGTGGTCGAGCATCGCGAGAAGTTCCTTCGCCGCTTCGCGCGAGGCTTTCTGAGCGTCGGTCAGTGGGACGACGACGGCTTTGCCGTTGACGCGGACGTTCCGCGTGCGGACGACCGCGGTCGTCGCTTCCGGCGAGATCGACTCGGACGACGTCAGCAGCCAGGCGGCGTCTCCGAGCCAGTCGAATCGCATCCGCCAGTGCATGCCGTGGCCGATGACTTCGATCTGCCGCGGAACCCATCTGCCGGCGGCGACTTCTTGCCATTCGGAATAGCGAAAGGTCGTTCCGCCCGATTGCTCTTCGAGCGGGACGAGCCGGTCGGCATCGATGACGATCGTCGTTCTGGGAGCGCTATGCGAGAAGTAACCGCGCCAGGTGCCTTCGATGCCGTTGCCAGCGTCGATCGTGATGTTGCCCTGTTCATTCTTCGGTGACGCAACGAGGGTGATCGTTTTGTCGTCGTCCGCATGAGTCGCCGTCACGTCGAAACGTTCGGGCGAAGACGTGAGTTTGTGGAATCCCGTGTGCAACGTCGCCCCGAACCAGACGCCCCGCGGCCGGCGGTCGCCCCGCTTGATGGCGACGGGCGTGACGTCGGTGCCGAGGACGTAGTCGTACTCGAGCTGCTTGAGAGCCGGCGGCGGCGCGAGCCAGAACACCGAGCGCGAGGCGACATCGCGAACGATCTGGTCGGTGTCGAGCTCGTCTTTCGCGGCCGGTTGATTGCCGGTGTTCTCGGCGTCGTCGGAAGCGGTGGACGTACCGATACCGATCGCAGCGGAGGCGGCAACGGCCACGACGATCGCCGCCAGCAAACGCTGGCGGCCATTGAGCCGCAACGACCGGTCGCGATGGGGGTCGAGCAGACGGGCAATGCGTGCCGAGAGCGATTCGCGATGGGGAAACAGGGCCAGCGCCGCCGGCAGCGCCCGCGATCGCTCGCTCAGCGTCAGCAGTGTTCGCGAGTAGTCGGTCGCAGCGACGGATTCGAGCACGCGATCGTCGCACAGTTCCTCGCGCGACCGGGAAACGACCGCCGCGTAAAGATGCACCATCGGATGCGGCCAGCACAACGTTCGCGCGGCCGAAACCAATGCCGCGAACCACAGATCGCCGCGGGCGACGTGGCAGAACTCGTGCAGCAGGACGTGACTCAAAGCCGTGCCCCGTTTCGCTTCGAGCAGCGCCGCGGGCAAAACGAGTCGCGGTCGTCGTAGGCCGGTGACGAACGGATTGGTCACGATGTCCGAAACGAGCACCGCCGGCGGCGCTGACAGTCCTGTTTCAGAAGCGACCTGCCGAACGATCGTCGAACAGTGGGGGGCGGTGGCCGGCCTGGTGGTCGAGACGAGCCTTCCGACCCGCCGCTTGAGCACGGCCGTGCGGATTGCGAGCAGTACTACTCCGGCGAGCCAGACGGCCAGCAGGACGCCGGGCCACCGCGATCTCTCCGACGCCGTCGTCACGTGTACGACGTTCGACTCGGTCAGATGGGTGCGCTGCGGGACGGCGACCGTTGCCGTATCAGCGGACGCGGCGTCGTTCATCAGGCTCGCGTCGGCGAGGGGCAGCGGTGCCGGAAGGGCCGTTTCGTCGCGTGCGGCCGGAACAGCGTCGGACCGGGGCGTGAAGGCCGAAGAAACCGGTGGATGCGAAGCCGGCGACTCAGTCGCCGGTGCGGTCGAGGCGGCGGCGTCCGTGAGTGGTGCGGATTGATCGATCGGGGGCCGCGGAGGCTCGACGACGGCAGCGGTTGGATTCGCCTTCGGCAAGGCCCATGCGGGAACAGGGATCCAGTCGAAACCCCATTGCAGCGAGACGACCGCCGTCAGCGGCGACAGCAGCGAGCCGACGATCGCTGCGACTGCAAGCTGGTGACGCACGACGGCGCGGCGACGCCAGAGCCAGAGGGGAACCGCGAGCGCCGTTCCGAAGAGGGCGAACTGCACGCCGGCGACCCAGAGCACCGTCGCCGCCTGATCGACGACAGTCAGCAGCGTCGGAGTCATCGTCGTTCCTCGGCATCCCGGATCATTCGGCGGATCTGGACGGCTTCGGCTTTCGACAACGTGCGATCGTGGAGCAGCGCCGTCAAGATGCCGGCGGCCGAACCGTCGAAGACGGTCTCGACGACCCGCTTCAGCACGTCGCCCTGCACATGTTCGCGCGGAACGGCCGGCTTATAGACGAACGTCCCGCCGTCGTCGCGATGCGTCAGCCAGCCCTTGCGCTCCAGCCGGTTGAGCATCGTCTGGATCGTATTGCGACTGACCGTTCGGCGCTGCCGGAGCGCCTCGACGACGTCGGCGACAGAACCGTCGCCGGACTTCCAGAGCACGTTCATCAATTCGAGCTGCGCCTCGGAGAGCGGCGGCAGCGATTTGCGTCGCGGCATGACGATCATCTCGAATGTGCCTACATCTGTAGGCACAGTCTGCCGACAAGTGTCGGCGGCGTCAAGAGGGGAGTCGAGGAACACTAATACGCATTCCAATTTAAACCAGCGCGAATTCTTTTGCGCCTTCCCATTCTGCCCATCATGATATTGCGATCTCCGGTCAATGGGAGGTCGCCGTGGATGCCGCGGGGCATGTGTCGCTGGTCGAGTTGGAACGGCGGGAACGGTGGACTTTCCCACGTTTGGTGGGCGCTCGATGAAGAGCGTATCCTTGAACGGAAGGAGCGCCCTGCATGTCGGAAGCACGTCGTCAGTTCACGGTCGAGTTCAAACAGGAAGCCGTGCAGCTCAT
>JBAQZJ010000620.1:0-16582 GCA_049790855.1 Planctomycetaceae bacterium
CGTCCGGGGTGTTCTGAAAACCTATTCTTCGCCCTGCTGGCCGGCAGCCCGACCGGCCCAGTTGTACTTCTTCTGGAATTTCTCGACACGTCCGGCGGTATCGATGAACTTCATCTTGCCTGTGAAGAACGGATGGCTGGCGGCGCTGATGTCGACCTTCACGAGCGGATACTCGTTGCCGTCTTCCCACGTGACCTTCTCTTTCGAGCGGATCGTGGACCGGCTGATGAAGGTCGTGCCGTTGGACGTGTCCATGAACACGACCGGGCGATAATCGGGATGGATGCCGTCTTTCATTGCTGCCTCAACGCGGCTGCGTGAGCCGTTCTTCGTCCGTCGATCGACGCGGCGGACGGAACCTCTCCGCCAGCGGGAACGGAAAAGAATACCGACTTGCCCCGTGCCGGGCAAGGCATCGACGCGCTCCCGCTGTTCGCGAAACGGCTCAGGTTTCGCCGCGACCAAGGGAGCGAGTCAGGCTGCTCGCCGCATCGGTGACTGTTCCGGCAACTGCACGACGGTCGGTTCGTCCCGCCGGAAGGCTCGCCAAGGCCATTCTCCGTCAAGCAGTCGCTGGGCGACACGCCCTTCCACGAGACGCCGGTAGGAGACGAGGCAGACCGCCATCGTCGCCGCGAAAATGACCACAAACTTCACAGCGGGCGGCAGCGGCAACGGTCGCGCCAGGATCTGCAGGCCGCCCAGCACTGGGTGGTGAACCAGATAGACCCAGAACGAGACTGCCGCGAGACGGGCGAGCATCGGATTGGGTCGGTCGAGCCAGCGCAGACCTGCGCCGATGTGCCCGAGCGTCGCCGTCACCGCGAATAGCGCCAGCAGCAGGCCGAGCACCGGATCCAACTGATTGACGCGGCCGGTGTCCAGCGTCTCGTGAATCCGCGGCAGGAGCACCACGAAAATTCCGCCCGCTGCGAGCAGCGAGAGCGGTGCAGCGTTTCTTGTCAATTCCACGGTCCGACCCGACAACGCAAACAGGATTCCAAACATCAGGAAGATTGCCGAGTGGGCGAACTTCGCCGGGGCCGGCAGCCAGCCATGCTGGAAACCGAGGACGACCTCCGGACTTCGCATCAGCACCAGCACGGCTGCTCCGAACAGCGCCGCGAAACCGCACGTGATGAGAATCGGACGGGCTGCCCCGGGTATTTCCACAGTTGTTCTGTTCCGGACGATCTGGCCGAACCAGGCCGCCGTGCAAACGAGAAGGCACAGCAGCCACAGGTATTCGACGTACCACAGGTGCGCCGGTCCCCAGAGATTGGCCTGGATCTCCGGCGAATACTTCATTCGCAGGTACTCGCGGAACGTCGCCCGGCCGGTCGAGATCAGCCCGTAGGCCCAGACATGCAGATCGGCGGCCAACACGGCAAGACCGACGGTCGCCATCGGCAACAGCAGCCGACGCGATCGGCCGGCAAGAACGTCGCTGGGCGGCTGGCGCACGAGCGATTGTGCCAGAAAGTAGCCGCTGAGCGTGAAGAACAGCGGCATGACGCTGCCTTCGATCCACCAGAAAACGCCGTCGGCCAGGCGGTTCGGCTCGTCGACCGGCACGGCCCAGACCAGCCCTGGCATCGGAAAGCGGATGTAGGGATAGGCGGCATGCAGCGCGACGACGGCGACTGCGGCGAGTCCCCGCACCGCGTCGAATCCGTGCAGACGGTTTTTGCGTGCCGGCGCGACTCCGTTCGCTCCGCTCATCACACCCGCTCGCCAAAGAAGGGCCGGAACTTTAGCGGAATTCACAATTCGCGGGAACCCGCGTTTCAAGCCCCGCCCGGGCAAAGGATGGGCTTCAAGCCGAAGAATGCGGCTTCGACGAGGAGTCGGCATTCGCCGATTCGGCCAGTCGATCGAGGAATTCGTCGTCCATCCCCGCCGCCCGGCGAGAATCGCGGTCGAATAAATCGGCGACGGCTTTCTCGGGTCGCATCGGCCAGTGAAGATGATCGGTCCAGGCGTCAAAGTCGCTGCGACCCGGCTCTTTGAGCCTTCGCAGCCACTCCAGGCCGAACGCGACGTGGCGGATTTCGTCGTGATGAATCGTCCGCACGATCGCCGCCCCCTTCGCATCGTCCGCCGCGAGAAACCAGCCTTCGTATTCCAGCGAGTGATCGAGGTTCCTCTGTTCAAGCGTCAGCGGGACGCCGGCGAGGTAATCGAGGATCGAACGAAACGCCTGCGACTTCTCCCAGATGTAGCCGTTCACCGGCAACGTTCCGAACGGCGTGCCAAGCTCGGCGCATCGCCGGGCATGCATCTGCGTATGCCGCTGTTCGTCGCGAAGCACGCCGGCGAGGCCCATGCGAAAGTCGGACGGTGCATCGGGAAAGGCGAGCAGGATCATCGCCATCACCTCCGCCGCCTGCAGCTCATGATTCGCCATCACATGATGGGCGACAGCCCGGCGGGTCGGATCGCGAAAGGCGACCGACTTCGGCATTTTGGGGGCCGCCCGCTTCGCAGCGAACCGCAGATTCTCCGGGCGGCCCGGGAGTTCAGGGCGGACGGGCGGATCGGGATCGGCATCCGTCAGCCGCGACTCCGGCGGACTGAGTTTTTCTGCAAGGTCAGTCGCAAGCAAGACGCGCGTGGCGTAGATGCGGAGTTCCATGATTCGTCACATCCCGTTAAGCCGCTCCGATCGCGAGGGCGTCGTCGGTCGGTTTGTGACGCCTCACCATATCGTTCCCTCCTGGAAATGCTCACTTGCATCCTCGCAGGAGAAGATCCGAAACGCTACAGAGGAATGTCCAGACCGCCTAGCGTCCCGGTCTGGTTTTCATGGTGACGAAACTCACGAAGGTGAGCAGCCGCGGCGACGCACACGAAAGACGAAGCGAACCACAGCGGCTTCAAAGGCCTAGGCGAGTTTGCCGATCCGCCCAAAGGGTCGCTAAAGTGAGCCTTGGCCAGCTCGTGAAGAGGCGAGCCGCTTCCTTTTTCTCGCTGACTCAAAACGTCCCTGCGAACATCTGGAATGCTCTATTTGCCATGACACGACTCGACTGTTCCCGGCGTTCGTTTCTGAAAACCTCGGTCGCACTGGCGGGAACAACGCCGCTCATCGCCGGGTTGCTCCAAGCACAATCGAACGGCGACGCCGGGCCGCTCATGGCCTATGTCGGCACCTTCAGCTCCCCGCTTCGCGACGTGTTGCCGACACAAGTGGATCTGCCGCCGGGCAATGGACGAGGCATCCATTTGTTCCAGGTGGATCGCGCCACCGGCGCGATGACGTCCGCCGGCATTCACGAGATGGGAACCAGCCCGAGCTGCCTCGCGTTGAACGTCGCCGGCACTCGGTTGTATTCCGCGAATGAGACGGATCGGGTAGGCGACAACCAGGAAGGCACGGTCAGCGCCTTCGCCATCAACCGGGTTGATGGGATTCCGGCGTTGCTCAACACAGTTCGCTCCGGCGGAGCCGGCCCCACCTATGTGAGCGTCCATCCGTCCGGGCGTTATCTACTGGTCGCCAACTACTTCGGCGGCTCGATCGCGGTACTGCCACTTCTTCCCGACGGTCGTCTGGGCGAGGCCGTGGACATCAAGGTCGATACCGGCAAGATCGGCCCGACAACGGCGACCAACGCTCCTCCAGGCAGTTTCGCCGTCAGCGGACACGACCGAACGCACGCACACATGATTCAAGCCGATCCGGCAGGACGCTTCGTCCTGCATGTTGATCTGGGCCTCGATCAAATCTTCATCTGGAAATTCGACGAGCAGACCGGGGCGCTGACGCCGAACGATCCGCCCGCAGTTTCGTTCCCCCCCGGAGACGGGCCGCGGCACTTCCACTTTCATCCCAACGGCCGTTGGTTCTACTCGATTCAGGAAGAAGGCTCGACGATCGTCCTCTTCGACTACGACGCAGGGAACGGGCGATTGACCTCCCGGCAGACGGTCTCGACACTGCCACTCGGATTTGCCGGCAGTAACTTTTGCTCGGAGATCCTGGTCGATGCCGATGGAAAGTTCGTTTACGCAGGCAACCGGCTGCACGACAGTATCGGCATCTTTTCCGTGGGTCCGAACGGCGACCTGACGTACCTCGGCGAAGAATGGACACGAGGGGATTATCCGCGGAGCTTCAATTTCGACCCCACCGGCCGCTTCCTTTACTCCTGCAACCAACGCGGTGACAACATTGCTGTCTTCGAGGTGGACCGCAAGACCGGCCGCCTCACATTCACCGGCCACTACACGCCCGTCGGCAACCCTTCGTGCATCATCTTCCTTGACCTCGCCAAAACAGGTTGAGGCGACTGGATTCGATTCTGAGAGCATGTCTCGCCATCAACAAACCAAGCCCTGCGCCCCGTTTGTCGCAGGGCTTGGTACTGGCTCAGGAGCTTCGATGTTTTCTCGCTTTCGAACGACGCCTCACGCAGCAGCCCGCACCACGGCGTTCCTGCCGATCCTGATCGCACTCTGGCCGTCGTCTCTCGCTGCCGACGACTGGCCTCAGTGGGGCGGGCCGGAGGGAGACTGCGTCTGGAGGGAGACAGGGATCGTCGAGCGGCTGCCAAGCGGGCTATTGCCGCGAAAATGGTCCACGCCGATTGGCGAGGGCTACTCCGGTCCGGCCGTCGCCGACGGTCGCGTCTACGTCACCGACCGGATGAACGAGGCCGGAACCGAACGGGTGCTGTGCCTGGACGCCGAGACCGGCGAAGTGATTTGGAAGCACGAGTACGCGGTCCGGTACACGATCAGCTACCCGGCGGGACCGCGGGCGACCCCCACGGTCGATTCCGGCCGGGTCTACACGGTCGGCGCCCAAGGCCACTTGTTCTGCTTCGACGCAGTCGACGGCGACGTCCTCTGGCGAAAGAACTTCGTTGAAGACTTTGAGACGCAGCTCCCGACCTGGGGCATGGCTGCGGCACCCGTCGTTGACGGCAATCGAATGATCACGCTGGTCGGCGGAGCCGACGGGGCGACCGTCGTCGCTTTTGAGAAAGCGACGGGGGAGGAGATCTGGCGGGCGATCGATGATCCGGCGGTCGGCTACGTCCCGCCTCGGCTGTTCGATTTCGGCGGAACACGGCAGGTGATTTCCTGGCACCCGACCGCCGTGACGTCGCTCGACCCCGAGAGCGGTAAGGTGATCTGGGAGGTTCCGTTCCCCATCCAGATGGGGCTTTGCGTCTCCAGTCCGCAACGGGCGGGTAACCGACTGTTCGTCACGGCCTTTTACGACGGCCCCATGATGATCGAGGTCGCGGCAGACGGCCGCTCGGCGAAAGTCGCCTGGAAGGGCAAGAGCAGCAGCGAGATCGACTCCGACGGACTGCATTCGATCATCCCGACGCCGATCGTGACGACGGACAACATCTACGGGGTGTGCAGCTATGGTCAGCTCCGCGGGCTCGACGCACGCAGCGGCAAGCGGCTCTGGGAGACTTTCGCGGCGACCGGCGAGGGACGCTGGTGGAACGCATTTCTGATCCCGCTCGGAGAGCCGACAGGCGGCCAGGATGGGGACCGCGTGTTCCTGCACAACGAGCAGGGGGATCTGATCGTCGCCCGACTCTCGCCGGACGGTTACGAGGAACTGAGCCGGGCGAAGCTGGTCGAACCGACGCGGAAGGTCAATCGCCGGATGACGATCTGGTCGCACCCGGCGTTCGCGATGAAGAGCGTCTTCGCCCGCAACGACAAAGAGATCGTGCGGGTCGACCTGGCAAAGGAATGACGCACGGAGACACTCTCATGGAGATCAAAGGCAGTGGAACTCGTCCGTCCGCCAACGGGCCGGCCGATTGGTTCACTGGCACCGTCCGCATCGATCCGCTGTTTCAAGCGAACGCTCAGGCGCGAGCGGCTGGCGCCAGTGTCACGTTCGAGCCTGGCGCTCGGACGGCGTGGCACACCCACCCGCTGGGCCAGACCCTGATCGTCACAGCCGGCAGCGGCTGGGCCCAGCGCGAGGGAGGCCCGGTCGAGGAGATTCACCTCGGCGACGTGGTCTGGTTCCCACCGGGCGAGAAGCACTGGCACGGCGCCGCACCGACCACGGCCATGACACACATCGCCATTCAGGAACAGCTCGACGGTAAGGTCGTCGACTGGATGGAGCATGTCAGCGACGAACAATATCGAGCCTGATCATCAATTCGCGAAAACATCAAATGATGTGCATGAGAGCCTGCTCCGCCGTCAGCGATCGGCCGGCACCGCGGCAGGCTCCTGACCTGCATTGACCGTTACCCTGCCCAAACGGCCTGGTCGGCCCTCCTTGCAATTCCGGCTATAAAACCGAGGCAATTTCCGCGGCTGGCGGGCGGCGCGGTCTTGACGAGATTCGCCGACGAGGGTATCCCTTCTCATCTCAGTGACAGACCCCGCGCAATGCGGCGACGGAGCCGCATGTGCGGACAGACAAGGAAGTTCTGCTCGCGACCCGCCAGTTTGCGAGCGAGATCCGCTGGCGGAGCTGGTGGCACCTCGGATCGACCGCGCTCGTCGCGGCAGCCCTCCTCTTTGCCGCCGGCTTCGACGCGCTGGGTCTGCTGCGGTTGCCGCTCTCTGTCGCGGCCGGGCTGACGCTGGTCCGATTGTTCGTGCTCTACCACGACCAGCAGCACGGTTCCTTTCTCCGCGGCTCCAAGCCCGCCGGCTGGCTTATGACGGCGTTCGGGATCTGGTCGCTGAACCCGCCGAGCGTCTGGAAACGGTCGCACGACCACCACCATCACCATAACTCAAAGTTGCACGGGCCCAACGTAGGCTCCTATCCGCTGATGACCGTCGAAGGTTATCGGCGGGCGGGCGCCGTGGAACGTCTCCGGTACGCCGCGTCTCGCCACCCACTTACCGTCGCCGCCGGCTATCTGACGATCTTCCTCGGAGGCATGTGCGCCGCGCCGTTCGTCGCGAACCCCCGGCGGCACGCCGACGCCGCCCTCTCAGTCCTCTGTCACGCCGCATTTCTTTTCTGGCTCAACCGCGGCGGGGCGGATGATGCCTTGCTCGTCGGCGTTCTCCCGTTCGGCGTCGGCTCGGCGGTCGGCGCCTATCTGTTTCTCGCGCAACACAACTTCCCGGAATGTGAGGTGGCCTCGAGCCGCGACTGGTCTCACGTTGCGGCGGCGCTCCGGTCGTCGAGTTACATTCGGATGGGCTCGCTGATGCGGTGGTTCACGGGCAATATCGGATACCATCACGTACACCACCTTAACGCCCGGATCCCCTTCTACCGGCTGCCGGAGGCGATGGCCGGCCTCCCGGAAGCCCAATCCCCGCGGACCGTCACGCTCGCCTTGCACGACGTCGTCGCCTGCTTTCGTCTGAAGCTTTGGGATGAAGCGGCGGGCCGGCTCGTCCCTTGGCCGGCGTCTCCGCCAAGATCGCGGCGGATCGAGCTCCTCTTCCGAGGACGGCCCACGCGCATGGCCGCACTGCCGCGCGAGAGCGACCGCCTTTGGACGCAGGAGTCGTCGCAGTCCTTTTTCGCACCAGAAGCGGACCCGGTGGGCTACGCACCCGATGGCTCTCAGCACGACCATTCAAGTCGATAGGCAAGAGCAGGGTGGGACTCGACGATCGCCGTGCCGGCCTCAAGTTTCCGCCGGCCGGTCCAGCGCCGCCCATCCGCCCGTCGTCGGGTTGGGTATTGCCAAAGCCGGTACATCGCCGCCGAAGCACCAGCGGCCCTCGTGACCTGCCCGGCAGGCGAACTCCCATTCGGCTTCAGTCGGCAATCGGCAAATGAGATCCTCGCGCGGTCGGCGATCGTCGTCGAACGAGCCGTCGCTCATAACGGCTCCTCGCGTCTCCAGAGCGAGGCGATGATTCTCAATTTCCGCTCGACCGTTCGCGGCACACACCCGAGCTTCGCGGCGATCTCGACCTTCGATTCGCCATTCATCCTCCAGAGGGCGATCTGCTGAAGGTCGGGGTCCGTCGTGTCGCGCAGCCGCAGCATCAACTGCCGGAGCTGATCGTTCAACTGCGCAATGAAGTCCGGTGACGGCTCCGAGGCGGGAATGTCGTGCAGTGGAACCTGCGTCGCGCGCCGCGGGCGACCGGGCCTGGTGCCAGAGGATTTCGGTCCGCCCCGCTTCTGCCGGTTCTCGAAGCGCGTGAGATCGGTCGCCTTGTGTCGCGTGATCGCCAACAGCAACGGCCAGAGATCGGTGCGATCCGCCAAGTCGGGGAACTGGCCGTCGCGGGCGCTCCGCCAGAAGCTCTTGAACGCGCTGAGTGCGACGTCTTCTTCGTCGGCGTACTGGCAATTCGTCCCGACCAGTCGACCGCGGGCGACCTTCACCATGCGGGGAAAGAAGCGATCCCAGAGCCATTGAACGGCTCGAGAATCCCCTGCGCGAAACTGCGCCATCCAAGAGCCGGATGTCGGTTCGATGTCCATGACGCCCCGACTGGCTACGAAATCGATCCGACTTCGATTGTACGCCCGGCCCGATCCTCCGCAAGAAAATCCGGAGATTCCTGTCGCAGTTTTGATGTGATGACGAATTGCAGGTTGAAGACAAAGATGTCCGACATTTCCGTGAACCGTGCGCCGTGAGGCAGATGGTTTCGTGAGCACGCTTCCGCGGTTGTCGGCGGTCCACGGAGCCTGTCGGATCAATTGCACAATGTCACTTTCGAATTCGTTCCGGGCACTACGATCCCGACTTCCGCACTTAGTCGGCCGTCCGCGTCGATCGTATCGCAGGAGCCGCTGCACTCGAGCGCACGTCGAGGCACTGGAGTCGCGGGTGCTGCTGGCCGGGTTGGTGATGCCGTCGTCGACGTTCGACATCGAGCTGTTCCGCGAGAATCTCCACGAGCAGCTACCGGCGAGCACGACGGGAAACGGTGTCGTCGGCTATTCGTTTGCGATCCACCAGGAATTGCCGGGGCCTGACCTGGTTCGCACCGGAGCCGGCGGCAGTGCGCGGCTGTCGTGGGACACGCCGCAGTCGCCCGCTCCGGGACAAGAGACGGTCGACGCCTCGGCGACCCGCGACCAGGAGATCGCCAGCATCTCGAAGACGATCACCGCCGCCGCGATCCTGCATCTGATCCAGGAGCAGACGACCTCGTTCACCGAGTTTCAGGCCCGGCTGGACGACCCGGTCGTCAACTTCCTGCCGGCCGGCTGGTCGCCGACCGCCGCCTTCGGCACGATCACCGTCGAGGAGCTGCTGACGCACACGAGCGGTCTCATCGGTTCTACGAATACGAATCCCGGCACTCCGGGAGGGATCGCGGGCGGACTGTCCAGCAACTACACCTACGCCGGGCTCCAGCAGGTCGCGGAGCAGGGGACCGTCTTCGCGAAAACGCCCAATTACTGGACGACGAATTTCGCCTTCTTCCGCGTGATGCTGCCTTACATGTGGAACGAGGTGAACAATGCGGCCCTCGCCTTCAACGACGCGACCGGCATCCTGTTCGCCCCGCAGCTCTCGGACGACGCCGCGATCCGGCAGGAACTGACCGACGCGATCGTTTCCGACTGGGGCCTCGGGCAAATCATCCCGGGCCTCGATCTGTATTTCGTGACGGCCGACCGCGTCACGGCGTCGATTTACAAGTACTACGTCTCGGAATACGTCCTGGAACCGGCTGGCATTGAGGATCCGCAGACGAGGACGAACGGCTCGCTGCCGACGCTGCTTTATAATTCGCCACCCGTCGTGAACGCGGCGGGAGTCAATACCGGTGACCAGACCTTGAATGCCGGCTCGCGGGGTTGGAATCTGTCGGCGCTCGACGTCACCCGGTTTCTCGCGGCGATTCAATCTGACGAGATCCTCGAATTGTCGACCCGCACCGCGATGCTCGTTCAGGAGCTCGGCTGGCGACCGGGGAATACCACGAACGTGGGCAACTGGACGGGCGACTTCGGTCGCTACGTGGGCCACGACGGCGTCAACTTCGGGCCGACGATCGGCGGGGTTCCACAACCGGACCCCAACAACACGATCGCGATGGCGTTCCCCAACCTGGTGCAGGCGACGTTGCTCATCAACTCGCAGATCCAGACGGCGCCGAACTCGCCGATTCTCATCGGTGCGGCCTTCAATCCCGGGGGAACCGGCACGAACCAGGTCGTGACGATGCGGAACGCCTACGACAACGCCTGGACCGAACTCGTCTACGAAGGCGACGACGCCGGCGACGTCGGCTCCCCCAATCCCGACGAGACCTTCATCCTCCGGCTCAACCCTGCCGATTCCGACTTTCTCGACTTCCTGCACGACGGCAATCTCGTCTTCACGCGCCGCAGTGATACGTTGCAACAACTGACGATCGACGGTCTGGGCGGCCGCGACACCTTTCTCATCCAGTCGCTGCCGGCCACGCTGGAACTGATCATCAACGGCGGGGCCGGCGACGACGACGTGACGGTGGGAGTCGACGCGGGCGGGCTCGCGGATCTCGACTCGCTCACGCCCGGAACGCTCGTGTTTCATGGCGACGGCGGACTGAACTCGCTGACGATCTCCGATACCCACGACATCGACAGCGGCAACATCTATACGATCCGTGACGATGAGGTGCTCCGTTCGGGCGTCGATCCGTTGACCTATCAGTTCACGAACGTCGCGAACCTGAACGTCAATGCGTCGTTCAATGCCGATCTCATCTGGCTCGAAAGCCTTGGGGCAGGGACCGGCCTGGAAATTGATGCCGACGCCGGCAACGACACGATCATCGTCGGTGTCGCCCACATCGACTTCGTCAAAGGGTCGGTCGAGATCACGGCCGGCGCTGGAACCGACTTGATCCAGTTCTCCGACCTGTTCAGTCCGTCGCCGCATACCTACGACATCCACGCCGATCACCTGACGCTCGACGGCGTCGTATCGATCGGCTACGACGCCGAACAACTGGAGCTGTACGCGGGCGTCGGCGACGACACGGTCAAGGTGTTCAGCCTGGGCGGCAACCAGTCGCTGGCGATCGCAGCCGCGGCCGGCGGCGACACGATCATCGTCTCGCCCTTCGGCGCATTGAGCGACATTCAGGGAACGCTGGAGGTCGACGGCGGAACGCAGGGAGCCGGCGAGACGGACTCGCTGATCGTCAACGACACGGCGGCTGCCTTCGACGCCGTCTACACGATCGAGAACGCCTCGATTCATCGATCGTTGCTGGGACAGGTGCTCTCGTTCGCCGAAATCGAGTCGCTCATCCTGAACACCAGTGACTGGTCGCAGCTCATTCGCATGCACGGGCTGCTGGCCGGCACCCGTGCGACGATTCACGCCGGCGCTGGCGACGATCACATCGTCCTGGGCGGCGGAAATGCCGGCGGGAACCTCCACGACGTCATCGAGGTCGACGCCGGGGCCGGCGACGACAGCCTGACGATCGACGATCGCAACGGAATCGCCGCTCACGATTTTTATGTATTCCATGCCGATCATTTCGTCTCGGGCCTTATCGAGCCAGTGATCTGGGCCGGCATCGCACCGCCAGAAACGATCACGCTGATCGCGAACGACCAGGACAGCACGACCAACATCCGCGACGTCCTGCCAAGCGTGCAGTTGATCGTTCATGCCCGCAGCGGCGACGACGAAATCCGACTGCACGCAGCCCAGGTCGACTCCGGTGTGGAGCTCAACGGCGGCGGCGGTGACGACCGGATACTCATCAGTCCTGATGACCGGCACCTCGACCTCGTCCAGGCGACGGTGCAGGTGGCCGGTGGACTGGGGACGGACGACCTCGTGGCGGCCTATGACGAGGAAAACGCCGGCCGGCTCGGTCGAACCTACGAATTCGTCGACAATGTGTTCGACGTGCTCGGCTCACTGTTCGGGCAGCTCATTCTTCCCGTCGTGCAGCCACTCGACGCCGCCGAGGTGTTCGAGGTTCACTCTGGAAACCTGAGCGACACGTTCGACGTTCAAAGCTGGAGCGTGCCGACGGCCATGCACCTGCACGGCAACGGGGCCAGCGATGAATTGTCTGTCGCGGCACCGTCGCGGACGCTCGATGCGATTCAGGCGCCGCTGCGGTTCTTCGCCGACGTGCCGCTGCTGATCGGCACCCCGTCGCCGGACGACGACGGAATCGTGCTGTACGACCAGAACCGGTCGGGGGCACCGAACTACGACCTGACCACCGGTCCCGGTGTCGGCGGCGCGGTCAGCTCGTCAGGTTTCAGCATCGAGCATCACGGTGTCGAGTCGGTGACGGTCCGCGCCAACCGTGCCGGCAACACATTCGAAGTTTCGGGCACATCGTCATTCTTGCACACGACCGAGTACGCGCTGCACGCTGGCGGCGGGAACGATCAATTCGTCGTGAACACGCCTGTCTCGGCGACGGTGCTCGCCTACGGCGGCTCCGGCCGCGATCGCTTGCAGGTCAGTGGCTCGGCCATTGACGACACGATCACCATCGAGGGGGACCGGTTCGAGATTGCCCCGCCGTTCCTGGTCAACTTTCCGACGGTCGTCACCCGGAACAGCATCGAGCAAACGTCTCTCGACGGAGCCGACGGACTGGACCTGCTTGTGGGCGACGGCGTGGCCGGCGTAGAAGAGGAGTTTCGCGTCGTCGCGACGCCGACGCCCGGCAGTGGATCGATCGCGGCACTGCC
Organism: Planctomycetaceae bacterium; assembly: GCA_049790855.1. GTDB lineage: Bacteria > Planctomycetota > Planctomycetia > Planctomycetales > Planctomycetaceae > JACCRE01. The sequence goes on from JBAQZJ010000620.1 coordinate 12,599, forward strand.
CTACCGCGTCGTCCTGTTTGAGCGACTGGAGGATGTCGCCGTGCATGGCAACGCCGGAGATGGCGACATGCTGCGTTTCGACGGCACGGTGGATGACGACTACTTTGCCATCGTTCTGCTCGCGGCCGGCACGGCGACCAACCCGGTCGTCGTGCTGAACAGCGGCGAGGGCGACCGGCTGTTGCGTCTGCGTGACTACACCGGCGTCGGCAGCCCGACGATTCGGGGCGTCGCCGGCGCCGACACGTTCCGTGTCACGATCTCGCCCGCGTTGCCGGGTGATCCCCTTCGCAACATTCGCCTCAACGGCGGATCGCCTGGCGGAGGAAATGGGAGCGACACTTTAATCGTGAACTACGACGACTCAGAGTTCGACCTGGAGAGCACATCGACGAACGCGCACTCCGGCACTCTGCAGTTCGAAACGCCGAGCGACGAAGAATTCGACCTGCTCTACACCAAATTCGAGGAAATGCTCGGAAACGCCTTCTGACGCCGGCCGGCCCGAGCAGGGCGGCAGCGGCCGCTTCTCAACCCCCAGGCTGTCACGCCGCGCTCGAATCGAGCTGTCGTCACATTTCCTCACTTCCGGTGCTCGTCGACTATCCCACGTGCCAAGTCGGCGGCGGGAAAGCGAACGATCGGCACGTCACGGAACGCCTGTCATTTGCGACGAGAGGATCGAAAGGACCAGATGTGGCGCCGGGACTTCGCGTTCGATCGGACGACGGGCGGGACGACGCTCAAGTGGCCGAGCATCGTGCATCAGCACACGCGAGAATGTCTGGCGATCAAGGTGCCGCGGAGCCTCAAGAGCGAAGCCGTGATCGACACGCCGTCGGAGTTGTGCGCGTGCGGGGAGTGCCGAAGTGCGTGCGGAGCGACAACGGTCCGGAGTTCGTCGCGAAGGCGATCCGGGGGTGCCTGTCGAAGCTGCGGATAGACGCGTTGTACATTGCTCCGGGCAGCCCTTGGAAGAACGGCGACGCGGAGAGCTTTCACTCGAAGCTGAAGTATGAGTTTGTGCTGCGCGAGGAGTTCGAGAACCTGGCTGCGGCACGGCCTCTGACTGCGGCGTGGTGTGCGGATTACAACGATCAACGTCCGCACAATTCGCTGAGGTACCGGACTCCGGCGGAGTACGCGTCGGACTGCGATCTCCCCCAACCCGTACTCTCATAACCGGTGGTACAGAAATTGGGGTCAGGGCAGGTGGACATCGCCCGCCGCAAAATGCTCCGAAAGGCATGGCAGGAAGGAGATTTCGACAGCAGCCCTGAAAAGAAAACACCCGCAAGCCAAAGGCGGATGGCTCACGGGCGGTCAAACGAGCGGAGAGGGCGAGATTCGAACTCGCGGTGAGGTTACCCCCACTCCGGTTTTCAAGACCGGTGCATTAGGCCACTCTGCCACCTCTCCGAATTCTGTTCGACAGCAGGTGTGTCGATAATGATGCGACGACCGTTCGTCCGGGACACGCGCGCAGCTGCGACGTCGTCATCAGCGACGCGGTCCTTAGCGGGACAGGCGAATCATAACGTTCGTCGTGCGGGACCGACAGGTCATGATACGACAGGGAACGCGCTCACAGGGTTCGTTTGAGGACTCTACGGGGACGGGCGACTGGGGCGCCGCATCTCGAACGCCGTTTCAAGCTCTGTGATGGCGGCGTCCGACATCGGCACGGCACCGCCGAGAGCCCGGCTGTTGATCAGCGCCTCGGCGGTCGCTTCGAGCACCTCGAGTCGATCGAACGTGTCGAGAATACTCGTCCCCAGCACGAGGACGCCGTCATTTTCGATGAGCGCGGCGGGGCGGTCGATGTCGAATCGTTCGGCGAACACGTCGACATCATCAAACTGCAGGCCGAACGGCGCTGTTTCGATGCCCTTGACGACGACGTAGCTTTCAGGAATCGCGCGGATGTCAAGCCGGCACGCCGTGAGGCCGAACGCCGTCGCATTGACCGGGAAGGCGTTGACGATCGAGGCGATTTGCGGATGCCGGCGGTAAATCGCCCGGTGCAGTTTCGTCGCGCGGCTCGGTGTTTTGCCGGCTTCCGACTGACCGTTCCGGATGGCGACCAGATCGCCCGGCTCGACGTGATATCGGTCGCCGCGATACGGGGTGACGAGGAACTCGTCGTCGCCCAGACACGCCGAAAAGCTGCCCTGTGTGCTCGTCAGCAGACGCTGGCGGTAACCACGCCTTACGAACTCGCTGAGCTGATGGCGTAACTCTCGTTCGGCGACAGAAACCTTGACGGACACCCCGACAGGCACCGATCGGTCGGCGTTTCCCTCGGCGGCGATCTGTGCCTCGGAGAGAGGTCGCGGGGTGCCGAGCAGGCTCGCCTTGATGACCGTCTTGGCGATGAATTCGAGCGTCTCGAACCGCTCGAAAGCTTCTTGAAGCGTGCTTCCGCCGGTCACCACGCCGTGATTTTCGAGAACGACGCAATTGTGTCCGCTGGCGAATGCCGCCGCGATGTTTCGGCCGAGTGCCTCACTGCCCGGTAGAGCATACGGGGCGAAGCCGACTTCGCCGCAGACATGCCGGGCTTGGTGGAACAACCGCGTCTCCGGCACCTTCCGACACAGGCTGAAGGACACGAGTGCGACGGGGTGCGCGTGGACGATGCCTCTCAGGTCCGGCCGGGCGGCGTAGATCGCCTTGTGAAAGGGCAGTTCCGACGAAGGCCGCCGGCTGCCGTCGGTCGATCCGTCCGGATGGACGCAAACGACGTCGTCTCGCCGCAGCGAGCCTTTGTCGACACGGGCGGGTGTAATCCAAAGATCGCCGTTCTCGTCGCGGATCGACAGGTTCCCACCCGACGTCGTCGTCATGCGGAAGCGGTAAATCCGCTCCATCAGATCGAGGATCTCGTCGCGAGGCGGCAGGCAACGACGATCGAGCATGGGGGCTCCGGCTGGGAACTTCGGCCCAGGATGACGGTCACTCAGCGGCGTCAAGTTCCTTGATGCGGATGTTCCGCCACAGGATTTTGCCTTCTTTGCCCGAGTGAACCTGCAGCGCGATGAAGCCCGAGGCATCGGCGTCATCGGTCAGGTCGGCGACGGGGACGCCGTTGACCCACGTCCGCAGGCGATTCCCCTTCGCCTCGATGACGTATTCATTCCAGTCGTCGAGCTTGAATGCGGCCTGAGCCTCTGGCTTGTCCTTGAGGTTGTAGAGCCAGCCGCGTCGACTTTCGTCGTAAATGCCGCCCGACCATTTGCGAGGCGACGGGTCGACTTCCATCTGATAGCCGTAGACGCGGCCGGGATTCTTCGGGTCGTCTTCGGGCTTCTGGTGGCTGCGGAACTGGATGCCGGAATTCCCCGGCACTTCCAGCTTCAACTCAACCTTGAAGATAAAGTCGTCGTATTCCTTCTCGGTCCGCAGAAAGGTGTTCGGCCCTGGCCCGACCTCGCCGACGATCATGCCGTCCTCGATTGTGTAGGTAGCGTCGCCGCCGACCTTCTTCCACCCGTCGAGATTCTTTCCATCGAACAACGAGACGAAGCCGTCGTCGTCCGCCGGCGGACCTTCCGCGACCAGTCCGATCGGGAAAACGAGTGACGACAACAAGAAGGCGACTGCGAGGCGCATGGGCGACACCGTGAAACGAGGCTCGGAACCGCCGGCTACGCTAACCGATGACGGCTGGTCCACGCCACTTGCGACGGCACGCCGCTGTCCGGGGTAGCTGACGATTGACGTTTGATGCGGCAGAATCAGAGCCGCGACCGTCAGGGAGCGCTGATCGGCAAGCCACAACCGCCGGCCGACCACCTGTCGCAAAACGTCAATTTCCAGCATTTTCCGAACTTTTTCCATTTTTGATGGCCATCGCTCCATCGCCCGGCCAAGCTGAAGCCAACCTTCGCGGTCCTTCTCCAACGGGCCTCACCTCGACGCCAGCCGACGGGATCGTTCGGATGCGGTTCGAGTACTGGTTGAGTTCGATGAACGGCCCGCGGG
>JBAQZJ010000621.1:0-16707 GCA_049790855.1 Planctomycetaceae bacterium
GCGGCCGCGGCGACCGGCGACGAACGTCCGCTGCGTTCGATCGCCGAACGGGCGTTTGCCAGCTCGTTCGGCGATCGGGCCGTCTTTCGACTGGCCGAGCGGGCCTGGGAACGTGGCGATTTCGACCTGGCCCGCCGCTATGGAACGATGCTCGTTCCGGTCGCGACGCCCGAAGAGGAAAAGCCGCTGGCGATCCTGCGGTCGCCGGTCGAGAGTCCGCAACCGGTGGAACGTCCCGATCTCGCCAGAGTCCGCGCCAGGCTCGTGCTGTGCAGTGTCGCCCTCGGTGAATACGACCGGGCGACGCAGGAACTGGCGGCGTTTCGCACATTGCATCCCGGAGCGACGGGCCGGCTGGCGGGAAAAGACGGACTGCTCGCCGAGCTGCTTTCGGATGCACTGTCGGCGGCCGTGAACGAGTCGGCCGCGAACGACCGTACCGGGTGGGACGTCCTGCCTCCGACGCCGGCGACGCACACGTTGGGTTCTCGAGCGGACCGCGCCGGACTTCTGACGCAGAAACTCTTCGCAGCGCGACCGATCTGGTCGCGATCGTTGCCGCACAGCGAGCCGGCCGTCGACAGTGATCGCGCTGGGTTGCCGAGCCTGCCGACACTCGCCTATTACCCGGTCGTCTGGAACGACCACGCCTTCGTCGCCGATGCCGAACGGATTCACGGCTTCGAACTGAAGACCGGCCGTGCCGCATGGTCGGTCGCCGATGACGACCCCGGCGTCCTCTATCCGCCCACCGTCGCACCTGCCGATCCCGCCGTTGCCGACGCCGAGTTCGATCGAATCGGCCAGGCGCAGCCGATTCCGCCCGCTCCGTCGATCGGAGTTCCTCGGCACACGCTGACGGTTCACGACGATCGACTCTACGCGAGGCTTGGATCGCCCGTGACCGCATGGCCCGCTCGCGAATTTCGGCGACCAGATTCGACGCTCGTGTGTCTCGATCTGGCACGCGAGGGGTTGCTCGTCTGGTCGTTGTCGGCGGCAACACTCGGCGGCAATGAAGAAGCGTGGGCCTTCGAGGGTCCGCCCGTGGCTGTCGGCGACCGACTCTTTGTGCTTGCCGGCCGCGGCCGACCTCAGGCGCAGCTCAACGCGATTTGCCTCGATGCGGCGACGGGGACCATTCTATGGAACCGGATCGTCGGCGCCCCGATCACATGGCCGCCCGAAGGCACGGTCGTGATGACGCATCGACTGGTGACGGTCGCGACAAACCACCTGTACGTCCAGACGAACCACGGGGCGGTCGTGTGCCTCGACGCCGAGAGCGGACGAACCGTCTGGGTCGCCTGGTACGAAAGCCGGCCGCGTGCCGACGGGGCGTCGGCGAACGCGATGGACCTGAACCTGCCGGCCGCCTGCCTGTTCGCGGGCGGGGTCGTCGTCGCGGCACCGGCCGACTCCGACCGGCTGTTCGCGTACGACGCTCCTTCGGGCCTGCAATTGTGGAGTCGCACGATTCGCGGCGGCGGTCGGACGCTGATCGGGGTGATGGACGGGCGGTTGCTCGTTTCCGGCGAACGGCTCTGGTGCCTCGATCTGTTCACCGGTCATGAACTGTGGTCGGTGGGATTTGAAGATCCACCCGGAACCGGTTCCGGCCGAGGACTGCTCGCCGGCGGCTACGTCTATTGGCCGACGCGCGAAGACCTGTTCGTCGTCGACGTCGAAACGGGAAACCCGGTCCGCCGGCTGCCGCTCAAGGAGCTTTATGGATTCGTCGGCGGCGGCAACCTCGCTGCCGGACCCAGCCGCCTGCTTTTCGCGCGACCCGACGGCATTGTGGCGTTCGGAACTCCGTAAGCCTCTCAGAGCCGCGACCGTCAGGGAGCGTTTACGGACGTGGACATGCCGGTGTGCGTGCCGAAATCCGCTCCTACACCCGATATGCCGTCAAACGCTCCCTGACGGTCGCGGCTCTGATTTTCGCGAGTGGCGATACGCATGACGGGCAGGGTAGAATCGGCTCGACGCCGTCGGGCGACCTCGCGGCGCGACGGATCGAATCTCTCTGCGGAAGGATGGCCGATGCGCCAGTCGACGCGACGCCTGTTTCTGACGTTCGCCGCTCTCGTGTTCACGGCGGCCACGGCCGCGTCGCAGGATCTGCCGGTGATCCGGCCGGGAGCCACCGGTCCGCAAGCGACGCCGGCGACTCCCGACGCCGCCGCGACGACCAAGGCTGAAGAGACGGACGCTGCAGCGGCCGATGAGCACTGGCAGGTGATTCTGATCGGTGACGAACGGATCGGCTACGTGCGAACGAGGACCGAGGAGCTTGCCCCCGCGAAGGGACGACCGCAACGGCTGCGCACCGCCACCGAGACGAAGATGACGTTCAAGCGTTTCGGCCAGTCGTTGTCGATCGGCGTCGACCTCGTCACGACCGAAACGCCCGACGGTCAACTGCTGTCCTACGAATATGAAATGGGCACTTCACCGACCAGCACCACGAAATCGGTCGGCACCGTCGACGGTGACAAGCTGCGGATCGAGACGACCATTGCCGGCACGTCGCAGTCGAAAACGATTCCGTGGGACGCGACGGTCAAATCGCCCGCATACCAGGAACGGGTGCTGCGAGAGGAAGGCATCAAGCCGGGCGAGACGAAGACCTTCCGGGCGTTCATTCCCGAGTTCAATCAGGTCAGCGAGGTTCGAATCGCGGCGCACGAGGTTCGCGAGGTCGAACTGCCGGGGGGCGAGCGGCGTTCGCTGCTCAAGACGGAGGTCACGCAATCGGTGCTGCCGACCATGCCGATGACCGCCTGGCTCGACGACGAAGGAGAACTTGTCCTGGTCGAAACCGACATGCTCGGCCAGACGATGCGGTTCTTCGACGTGCCGAAGGCCGACGCCTTGCGTGAAATTGCCGGAGCCGAGCTGGACATCGCCGTCAACACGCTCATCCCTGCGACGCCGCTCGACAATCCGCACGAGACGGAGCAGGTCGTCTATCGCATTCACGTTCCCGGAGAAGACGCGGCATCGCTGTTCGTCGACGGCGGCACGCAGCGAGTCATGCGGATCGATCACGAAACGGTCGAGATCACCGTCACGGCGGTCCCGATTTCGAAGCGCTGGGGTCGCGTTCAGGCCGACGCCGAGTTCACCGAGCCGACGGCGCTTCTGCAGTCGAACGACGCGACGATTCGCGAGCACGTCGGCAAAGCCGTCAGCCCCGACCGGGCCGAAGGCGACGCCGCGCTGCAACTCGAACGTTACGTCCACGAGAAGCTCGACAAGAAGAACTTCACGACGGCGTTCGCCTCGGCGGCCGAAGTCGCCGACAAGCTCGAAGGCGACTGCTCGGAACACGCGGTGCTGCTTGCGGCACTGCTCAGGGCGCGGGGCATTCCGTCGCGTGTCGCGGTCGGCCTCGTCTACGTGCCGGGACAGGCGAAAATGGGCGGACACATGTGGACCGAAGCCCTGTTCGAAGACGGCTGGGTGCCGCTCGACGCGACACTCGGCCGCGGCGGCATCGGCGGCGGACACCTCAAGGTCGCCGATTCGAGCCTCGCCGACGATGCCCCGCTTCCCGTGACGGCTTTCGCCCCGCTGCTGAGCCTCAGTCCCGAAACGAAAATCGAAGTGCTGAAGATCGAACGGTGACGCTCGTCCTTCGGGAGGTGCGCAGGCCGGCACTTCGGCGACGTTGAACTGATGATCGAGGCTTCGTTTTCATCGTTCGTTGTTCGCGAGGATCGTTCGTCTTGCCCGCGTACCTGCTTGCCGAAGTCGACCTGACGTTCGACTTCTTCGCCTGCGCGTTCGTCCTCGGCATGATCGCCGTCGTCCTGCTGACGGGGTGGTTGACGCGGACGACGGCGGTCGTGTGGGTTGCGGTCTTCCTGCTGTGCCTTGCGGGCGTGGTCCTCGGGATCTGGCTGGCTTATCGCTTCGACGGGCTGGAAGAGCCGGTCACACCGGGGTTTGCCGTGCTGCGGTTGATCGCCGGCGCTGCGGCCATCCTGCTGGTCGTCGCGATCTGGGCGCTTGTCAAGATGGTGCGACGCTACGCTGCCGTGCGGCCAGTCGCCACTTCGATCGTCGCACCGCCGAAACCGCCGGAAGAACGGTACGATCGAGACTGGATGTTGTCGCTCTTACAAAAGCGAACGGCGTCATCCAAGGAAGAAGTTGCAAAAGCAACGCCTCCCGATGATGCCCACCGCAAGACTTCCGCAACTTCTGAATACGAAAGACCTGTCCCATAAACAGGTTACGGAGGACCGGCAGAAAACTTCGCGATCGAACCGGTTTCGGCACCAGTCGTGCTTAGAGGGGGATTGGAGAGTGAGACCCCGCATCCGAGGACGCCGCGGAGGGGCGGATTCGGCAAGGGACGACGAGAGAAGAGAGAGCATGCCCCGCGTTGGAGAGCGCCGGGCTGATCCGGGTCGGCTTTGGAGAGGGCTGGCCCGACGACGACGCGGTGTTGGAGAGCTCCGCGTCGACAAACCCGGTCTTGGAGAGGACCGGGTGCTGCCCCGCCGGCCTGTTGGAGGCAGGCCGAACACCCCCACCTCACGCATCACGCCTTCACTTCCCCCAACGAGCCGGACGGTCCCCCCGCGACCGCCCGGCTCGTTCCTTTTTGCACAGCAACCGAGGGATTGCAATCCCTCGGCTTCACCGACCGAACCCGAACGTCCGGCGGATCTCGGCAGCGCTCGTCCGACCTTCGGCGACGGCCTCGGTCGCCCGGCGGAGGTGATCGATCATTCCCGCGGCGACAGCGTTCGCTTCGATCGTCGCGGCGTCCGACCGATCGAGAATCGAGCGGCCTGTCTCGCGGTGGCCGGGCCGCAGCAGTTCGGCCAGCACCATCCGGCCGGCATAGCCGGTTCCGCCGCACTTCTCGCAGCCGACCGGCACTCGACAGCGGGACACGTCCAGTCCGAGGCGATCTTCGGGCCGATCCGACCAAGCGGCGCAGTCGCAGAGCGACCGCACGAGCCGCTGATTGAGCACGACCAGCAGACCGCTGCGAAGCTGATAAGGCTCCAGCCCCATGTCGAGCAACCGGCTGACGGCCTCGGCCGCCGACCCGGCATGAAACGTGGTGATGACGAGGTGGCCCGTCAGAGAGGCCTGAAAGGCGACGGCCGCTGTCTCGGCATCGCGGATCTCGCCGACGAGAATGACTTCGGGATCCTGCCGCAGCAGGGCTTTCAGACCGGCGGTGTAACTGAATCCTGCCTGCGCGTTGACCTGCGACTGGGCGACTTCCGGCAGGACGGCCTCGATCGGATCTTCGAGCGAGACAAGGCTGCGGACGAAGGTTGAGGGTTGAAGGTTGAGGGTTGAGAGAGATGCCTTGGAGTCGCGTGCCAACTCTCGCATCGCCGCGTACGCCGTCGTCGTCTTGCCGCTGCCGGCGGGGCCGGAAATCAGCAGGACGCCACCGGTTTCGCCCAGCGCCTCGCCGATGGTATTGCGAACGTCATCTGGTAATGCGAGGTCGTCGAGCAGGCGGTATCGTCCCGACCCGACGAACAACCGGACGACGGCTTTCTCGCCGTGGACGGTCGGCACCACGCTCAACCGCATTTCGATGCCCCCGTCCAGGGCGTCGCTCGATTCCCCGGCGAGCGAACGCAGCCGCCCTTCTTGCGGCCGGTCGGTGTGATACGTCAGCAGCCCGGCCAGCACCTTCATCCGCGAGACGACGTTCGTCTTCACCGCCTGCGGGAACGATGCGACGTGCTGCAGGACGCCGTCGACCCGCCAGTCCATCTCGAGCGAGTCGACCGCGGGCCGCAGATGGATGTCGCTCGCGCCGACCGATTGCGCCTCGGCGAGAATCGCTTCGACCAAGACCGCGACGTTCCGCGGATCGTCCCAGCGATCGGGCGGACAACGTGCGGCAAGACGGTCGGCAAACGGTGACATGCCCCGATTAGACCATGCCGGCGCCCGCACGACAAAACGAGTCCGCCGTCAGAGCCGCGACCGTCAGGGAGCGTTGCGAGCGTGGTTCGCCCATAAGCGCTCCCTGACGGTCGCGGCTCTGATGGTCAGGCTTGCCGCCCGGCCTACGCCGGCGACATGTCGTGGTCGACGCCGTCGAACGAGAGAATCGCCGGTTCGTCGTCGATGACCGATTCGACGTGGACCGGCCGCGACCAGAGCCGGCAGAGGTTTTCGAGCGTCGCGCGGGCGTAGTCCTGGCGCAATTCGACGCCGAGGTAGTCGTGCTTCAGATAGAGCTCGCCGCGGTTCCGGTAATTGCCGTCGACGACGCGAATCACCGGCCGGCCGTGGTTCGTGAGGCTCGTGAGCAACTGCTGCTTGATCTCGTCAAACTCGCGGCTGGCGATCTCGTAGTGATCCATCGCGTCGTTGTAGGCGAACGAAAACATCTTGTGCTTCGCGCAGAACGCCGGATTCAGGAATTCGTCGATGAACGTCACGTCGTTGTGAATGCGCCGCACCTCGAAGATCTTCTCGCGGCCGAGGCCGGCCTGGGTGTTCCAGCGTTCTTTCTCGTGAGCGTCGTTGCACTGCTCCCATTCGGAGCCGAATTGACCCTTGTTCCAGCGTTCTTCAATGTCGCGGAACAGTTCGATGCCCAGTTTGTAGGGGTTGAGCCGGTGCGGGCTGGTCGCCATCGTGCCGCTGTGATGATCGGCGTAGTTGACGACGTCGGCGTCGGTCAGTCCGTGGCGGGTCATGATCGTGCTGTGCCAGTAGCTGGCCCAGCCTTCGTTCATGATCTTGGTCTGCCCCTGCGGGGCGTAGTAGTAGGCCTCGTCGCGGACGATCGACAGCACGTCGTGTTGCCAGTCCTTCAACGGCGCGTATTCCAGCAGGAACAGCAGCACGTCGCGCTGCGGCTCTTCGGGAAACGATCGGCTCTCTTCTCGCAGTTGACGTTCTTCGCTGCGCTGGCGGCGTTCCTCCTCGATCACCTCCGGCGGATTGATGAAGCCCTCCATGTACCCCTTGGCGTCGAACCGCCGCTCGGCGATCGGCTCCGGCTCGTCCTGGGCCGTAGCTGTCGCGTTCGCCCGTGGCCGCTGTGTCGGGCCTGCAAACGGCAGGTGGATGTCGACCAGATCGTCGAGGCTCAGGCAGGCGTCGATGAACTGCTCGACCGCTTCGAAGCCGTAGCGATCGACGTACCGGCTGACTCTGGCGGCATGGTTCGCCATCTGGTCGAGCATCCGTCGGTTCGTCTTCGAGAACCAGGCGTTGTTTTTGAAGAAGTCGCAGTGCCCGTAGACGTGGGCGATGACCAGCTTCTGGTCGGCCAGCTCGTTCGCATTGAGCAAGTAGGCGTAACACGGATCGGTGTTAATGACCATCTCGTAGATCTTCGAGAGGCCGTAGGAGTACGACTTCATCATCTCGTCGTACTCGGCCCCGAACCGCCAGTGCGGATACCGCACCGGAAACCCGCCGTAGGCGGCGAGCATCGACATCTCTTCGTAGTCGACCATCTCGAAGACGGTCTCGAAGCAGTCGAGACCGTACCCGCAGGCGATCTCCCACAGATCGTCCTGGGCGCGGCGGATGTCGGCGGGAAGTGGGCGGTGAGTCGAGAAAGGCATGGAGGAGGAGTCAGGAGTCAGAACACAGGACTCAGAAGTCAAGAAGAGACGGTCGCGGGGAACAGGTCCGCGACCTTCACGGAGAATCCAGGCAGAATTTCGCCGCCGGTGAGGGGGTCGGATTCGTGGAGGACCGACGGGACTTCACTTCCGCCGGCGTAAACATGGACCGTCCGGCGGTTCGGAAAGACGACCCAGATCAGCGGGACTCCCGCCGAGCGGTAGTCCGCCAGTTTTTCTTCAAGGTCATAGGCCACGTCGTTCGGGGAAACGACCTCGACGGCGAGGTCGGGAGCGTCCGGCGTGTGGCCATGCCGCAGTGGTCCCGCAGGCCGCCTCTCGGCGCGAAGGAAGGAGATGTCCGGCCTTCGGACCTTGTTCGGATCATCCGGGAAGCAGCGGTAGGTCTGCTCCGGGATCACGAACCCAGATCGCTTCGGCAGGATGAAGGCGTTGAGCAGGTACGCGATCCAGCCGGCGATCAGGTTCGACTCTTCGCTCATCTCCTTCTCCACCAATCCGCCCCGGACCAGTTCGTATCTGTCTCCGTCCGACATCGTCAGCAAGTCGTCGGCCGTGTACAGGACTTTCAGCGCGGCTGTGCTCATCTGGTCGCTCCCGGGATTCACCGTCCCGTCCCTAAAAAATCCTTGATGCTGTCGAAGATCGCGTCTTTGTTCTCGATCTCGGAGAGGATCAGGTTTTCAAAGTCGCCGCGGAGCTTGCGGAGTTCGCGAATGTAGTCGCCGCTGCCGTAGGGGCTTTCGACCTGGCCGTAGCAGAACAGGTTGCAGTCGGGCAGCAGCGCCTCGCGGAGCAGCCGCTGGCAGCCCTCGTTGTCTTCGCCCCAGTTGTCGCCGTCGGAGAACTGGAAGCAGTAGATGTTCCAGTCGGCCGGCGGGAAGTCGCGGTCGACGATCGTGCGCGCCGCTTTATAGGCGCTGCTGATGCGCGTCCCCCCGCTCTCCCGAGTGCGGTAGAACGTGTCTTCGTCCACCTCGTGGGCGACGGCGTCGTGAACGACGTAGCGTCGCTGGACGCCGTCGTATTGCTTCTTGAGCCAGGTGTCGATCCAGAACGACTCGATGCGGACGATCTCCTTCTGCTCGTCGGTCATGCTGCCCGAGACGTCCATCATGTAGATCACCGCTGCGTTCGCCTGTGGTTCGGAGATCGTCTTCCACGAGCGGAACTCCTCGTCCTCGCGGATGGGAATGATCAACGGATCGCGCGGGTCGTACTCGCCGGTCGACACGCTGCGCTTGAGCGCCCGTTTGTAGGTTCGCTTGAAGTGCCGCAGGCTGTCGGGGCCGGTGCGGCGGATCGTGTTGTAGCGGTCCTTGAGACTTTTGATCGTGTCCTTGCCTTTGGGAACGATGTTCGGCAACTCCAGCGCTTCGCCGAGCATTGTGGCAAGCTCATCAAGCGAAACTTCGACTTCGCGGACGTGCTGGCCGGGGTCGCTGCCCGCCTCGCCCGGCCCATCGCCCTGCTGCTGTCCGCCGCGACCGATGACTTGCCCTTCTTCACCGTCTCCCTGACCGACTCCGCCCGAGCCTTTGCGGCCGTGGCGGAAATGCGGGATGTCGACGTTGGGCACAGGGATGCTGACGACCTCGCGGCCCTTGCGGCCCAGCATTTCTCCGTGACTGATGTATTTCCGCAGATCGCCGCGGATCTTCCCCCGCACGATCTGTTTGAAGCGCTGGGCGTCGCGGTCGATGGCGCGGGTCATGGGAAGAACTCAGAAGTCAGGACACAGAACTCAGGCGTTTAGCCGTCCCCTTCAGGAGCGTTCACATCACCGGCCGTCCCGTCGCCCGCAGCGAAGCAGTCGTCGATCGAGACCGTGAAGCCCTCCAACAGCGCGCTCGACGCCGTCTCGCCGGAATTGAACTCGCCGTGAACGCGGTAGGGGCCGCCGGCTTCGACGCCGTCGAGGGTCAGCACGTGAATGGTTCGGGTTTCGGGGTCGACGATCCAGTATTCGGGGATAGCGGCGCGGGCGTATTCTTGCCTTTTGGTGATGAGGTCGCGGCAGCGCTCTTCGTCCGACGGACCGACGATTTCGACGACGAGATCAGCGCCTTCGGGCTGGCCGTGCCGGTTCGTGATCCGCCCCGGCCTGAAGAACATCACGTCGGGGGTGCGATACCAGTCCTGCCCGAGACGAACCGGCAGCGGGGCCATCAAGACTTCGCCGAGACGACACTCGCGGACATGCGCATCCAAGCGATCGAGCATGAAGACCAGCAGATCGCGATGCTCCCACGTCGGTCGCGGGAGCAACTCGATACAACCGTCCGACAGCTCGATCAGCCGGTTTCCCATGCGGTCGAGATGGAGGAACTCTTCTTCAGTCCAATGGCCCTGGAACGGGTAGTAGTAGGCGACTTCCCAAGTGGGTTCGCCACAACTAGAACGGCGATACAGCACCTCTTCGTCGACGGAGTTGACTCCGGCCGTTCTAGGACATCGGTCATAATCTTGGCTAACTGCCATTGGCTTGCGTCACCCGGGGTCTCGTGACGCCCATTCAAGGACCGACATGAGTTGGTCCTGCGAATAGAAGCCGTCTTCGCGATTAATCTCAATAATTCCGTTCCGAATCGCTTCATTCAAATGCGGCCGCGATGCTTCGTAGCCCGGGACGTGGATTCTCTTGATGAGTTCAATGACCTCCGAAGCAGGCAGTTCTTCTTTTTGAATCAACTCAAGAAGATCCATCAGCCCGTCAGGACCTACGAATTCCGAAAGGGCTCCATCTGAGACCATGAATCCGTCCCGACGGTGCGAGTTGTATTGACAAGTGCCATCGCGACCGAGGCCATGCCTGTGAACGATCCGGATGCCGATTCCCCGGCTCGGATTACCGTCTTCGGCCTGTTGAAACGTCTGCCACTCGACCCAACCACCCTCGTGGCCAGCGATCGGCTGCCGACAGGAATCGCAGTTCCATGTCTGCGTAGGTGGTATCGAAGTCATCACGTCGTCCCTCATGATTAGCATATACGACCAGGAGGGTGGCCCTAGCTTTCAACTACCGCTTCGCATCGCCTCGCGCGAAAATGCTCGCGACGTACTGCAGCACGTCGGTGGCGCTTTCTTCGTTGTAGCCGAAGTCGCGGATCAGGCGGCTTTTGACGATGTCGATCTTCTCCTGCGTCGCCGCGTCGACCGTGTTCGACACGAGGCTCGTCAACTTGATCGTGTCCTTCTGGTCCTCGAACAGCTTCATCTCCAGCGCCTTCTGCAGCCGTTCGTTCGTCCGGTAGTCGAACTTCTTGCCGTCGAGGGCCAGGGCGCCGATGTAGTTCATGATCTCGCGGCGGAAGTCGTCTTTGCGGGCCTCGGGGATGTCGATCCGCTCCTCGATCGAGCGCATCAGCCGTTCGTCGGGCGATTCCTCTTCGCCGGTGAACTTGTTGCGGACCTTTTCGCGCTGCGTGTAGGCCTTCACGTTGTCGATATAGTTGCCGCACAGGCGGGTGAGGGCCTCTTCGTCGGCGGCGATCGCCCGCTGGACTTCGTTCTTGACGACGTCGGTGTACTCGTCCTTCACGACGCTGATGAGTTGCTTGTAATGGCTGCGGGCCTCTTCGCTGGGAATGAGGCTGTGATGCTGCAGGCCCTCTTCGATCTCCTTGAGGACCATGAACGGGTTCATGCTCGTTGATTCGCTGTTCGAGACCAGCGCATTGCTGATCTTGTCCTGAACGTACCGCGGGCTGATGCCCTGCATGCCCTCGCGTCGCGCTTCCCGCCGCAGTTGCAGCACGTTGTCGGTCGTAAAGCCGGGCAACGTCTTGCCGTTGTAGAGCTTGAGCTTCTGCAGCAGCGTCAGGCCGGCGTTGTTGGGCTGTTCAAGACGAGTGAGCGACGCCCACATCGCCGCAGTCTCGAGCGTATGGGGGGCGATGTGTTTTTTGACGCGCCGGCCGTTGTAGTCCTTCTCGTAGATCTTGATCTCGTCGTTCAGCCGGGTGACGTAGGGAATGTCGATCTTGATCGTGCGGTCGCGCAGGGCCTCCATGAACTCGTTGCTCTGGAGCTTGCGGAACTCGGGTTCGTTCGTGTGGCCGATGATGACGGTGTCGATGTCGGTCTGGGCGAACTTCTTTGGCTTGATCTTGTGTTCCTGGCTGGCCCCCAGCAGGTCGTACAGGAACGCGACGTCGAGCTTGAGGACTTCGATGAATTCGATCATCCCGCGGTTCGCGACGTTGAACTCGCCGTCGAAGTTGAACGCGCGAGGGTCCGACTCGCTGCCGTAGACGGCGATCTTGCGGAAGTTGATGTCGCCGGTCAGCTCGGTGCTGTCCTGGTTCTTTTCGTCCTTGGGTTGAAACGTGCCGATGCCGATGCGGTCCGGCTCGGAGAGCAGCAACCGCTTGACGACGACGCCTTCCATGACCTTCGTCCAGTCGCCTCCGGCGGCTTCGAGCCGATCGCGGAACACGTACCGCGCCAGCGGGCAAGTCTCGCCGGTGATCTCGACGCGGTGCGAGCCTTCCGGCCGGCCTTCGTTGAGCCAGTCGCAGACGGCCTCGCGATGCTCGAACGGCACGAGCTGCAGCGGCTCGCCGTTCATCGGATCCCAGGCGACGGTCCCGTCCTCTTCTTCCTTCCAGCCGAAGGTGTAGAGGGCGCCGGCCTCGATCCGGCTGTAACGTTCCAGGCCGTGCTTGAGCAGCCGCGCGATCGTGCTCTTGCTGGAACCGACAGGGCCGTGCAGCAGGATGACGCGGCGTTCGGTCCCGTATTTGAGCGACGCCGACTTAAGGACGTTCACCAGTTCCATCAGCGGTTTCGTGAGGCCGAAAATCGCGTCGCGGCCGTCGGCGTCGGGGTCGTCGAAGAACTTGTAGCGGACGAGGTTTTCTTTCGGATGGCCGACCATGTAGGTGCCGTACGACGTGATCATGTCGTACATCCGCTGGTAGGCCGACCGCGTCACCTCGGGCCGTTGCCGCACGATGTCGAGATAGTCGGCGAAGCTGCCCTGCCAGTGTTCCTGGCGGTAGTCGTCGAGCTTCTGCACCGAGGCAAGCCGTTGCAGCAATCCGCGGCCGGCCGAACCGTCGGTCGAAGCCGAAGTGTCGGGAAGATTGACTCCGAAAGGCTGACTTGCGGCCATGAGGTGTTTCCTTCCGCGTTGTCGGCTGTCGAACCCCTTCGTCGCTCCCGCAGGTTACCGCATGTCTCTCCGCGCAGTGCGGAACCCTCGAAGTCCGTTGCGGTCTCCTTCATGCCGCGCAGGACGGAACGCCTCGCAACCCGAGTTCGCAAGCCTGCGAAACATGAGACGAGGCGACGGGGCGACCATCCGTGGTCCGGGCCGGAATGTGAAGTAGCGGGAACCCGACGACAGGCACTGACGCCGGGCGACTCGAGTGGGGTTCGTGGAATGCTCGCAACCGCCCTTCGCGGCCACGTCGCCGGCGGTTCTCCCGCAGGAACGGCGTTCTTCGGCAAGCAAAGGTATTATCCCACGGGTGAACGCAGGGGCAAGATCAATGTGCCCCCGACGAGAGACGAGAGACAGGCGAGCGGGGGGCGTCAGCCCTCCAAGGCGTGCGATGCAAGCCCGTCCCTTGCAAGGGGCGGGCTTGACGGACGACAACAGGCATAGGGGATTCACCAAACTCCAAACTGACCCATGACACCACGCACTCACAACACCCAATCGCTTCGCGTCGATCTCGGCCCGCGGAGCTACGACATCGTCATCGAACCCGGCTCCCTGGCCGACGTCGCCGGGCGACTCGCCCAGTGGCAAACGAACGACACGCCCGGCACGGCCCTCGTCGTCACCGATTCGAACATCGCCGACAGATACGGTCGCCCGGTGCAGACGGCGCTGCAGAACGCCGGCTGGAAATCGGCCCTGCTGGCGATTCCCGCAGGCGAAGCCAGCAAGTCTTTCGCCGTGCTGACGGCGATGTACAACGGGCTGGTCGAACTGCAAGCCGATCGCAAGTCGATCGTCGTCGCCGTCGGCGGCGGGGTCGTCGGCGATGCGGCCGGCTTCGCCGCGGCGACCTACAACCGCGGTCTGCCGATCGTCCAGGTGCCGACGTCGCTGCTGGCGATGGTCGACAGCAGCGTCGGCGGGAAGGTCGGCATCAACCATCCGCAGGGCAAGAACCTCATCGGCGCCTTCCACCAGCCGCTCGGCGTGCTGATCGACCCGAACGTGCTCGCCACCCTTCCCGATCGCGAGTACCGCGGCGGCCTCGCCGAGGTCGTCAAGTACGGCGTGATCCTCGACGCCGACTTCTTCGAATGGCTCGAAGCGAACGTCGAAGCAATCCACCGTCGCGAATCGACGGCGCTGTCGCACATCATTTCCCGAAGCTGCCGGCTCAAGGCCGACGTCGTCGAGCGGGATGAATACGAGACGAGCGGGCTGCGCGCCGTCCTCAATTACGGTCACACGTTCGGCCACGCCTACGAAGCGCTCGCCGGCTACGGCGTTCTCTCTCACGGCGAAGCCGTCGCGGTCGGCATGGTCCACGCGAGCCGCCTCGCCGAGCGCCGGGGACTCATCGGCCCCGACGTCACCACGCGGCAGATCGACTTGCTGACCGCACTCGGCCTGCCGATGGAACTACCGCAGTCGCAGGCCCTGAGTGACATCGTTAACGTGCTGGCCGCACACGGCATGCCGATCGAATTGCCCGCAGGCACGTCGTTCCCCGCCGACGCCGTTCTCGCGCGCATGCGGCTCGACAAGAAGAACGCCGCCGGAAAACTGCGGTTCATCCTGCCGACCCGCCTCGGCGAAGTCCGCCTGTTCGACGACGTGCCGGAGGAGGACGTGGCGGCAATCCTTTCGGGAGTATGACGAACCACGAAGGCGCGAAGGACACGAAGAGGACTTCATTCCAATCCTTCGTGCCATTCGTGTCTTGGTGGTTATTCTCCCTTCAGACACCTCTGCATCGGCTCACATCCATGACCGACGACGATGCGCTCCTCGACGCCCTGCGCCTGCATCTGGTGCCCGGCGTCGGGCCGCGGATGATGCAGGTGTTGTTCGAGGCGTTCGGGTCGCCGGAACGGGCGTTGGCGGCGAGCGAGACGGAGCTGCTGAGCGTCGACGGGGTCGGACCGAAGCTCGCCAGGGCGATTCGGACGGCCGGAAGCAGCTGCGACGCCGTAGAGGAACTCGAACGGTGTCGTGAAGCCGGTGCGACGCTCTTCGCTCGTGGGGCAGAGGAGTATCCGCATCTCTTGTCGGCGATTCCCGACGCACCCGCGATCTTGTACTGCCGGGGAACGCTGCTCCCGCAGGACGAGATCGCCGTGGCGATCGTCGGTTCGCGTCGCTGCACGTACTACGGCATCAGTCAGGCCGAGAAGTTCGCCGGCGGACTCGCGCGGGCGGGCATCACCGTCGTCAGTGGTCTTGCCAAGGGAATTGACGCGGCGGCGCATCGTGCGGCCCTGGCGGCGGGAGGGCGAACGATCGCCGTCACGGCCACGGGTTTGGAGACCGTCTATCCGCCCGAGCACGAGAAACTCGCCGACGAGGTGGCGGCCGCGGGCGCGATCCTCACCGAGTTCCGGCTGTCGCAGAAGCCGCTCGCCGGATTGTTCCCGCAAAGAAACCGGGTCATCAGCGGCTTGAGCCTCGGTGTGATCGTCGTCGAAGCCAGTCGCAAGAGCGGGGCACTGCATACGGCCCGGCATGCGACCGAGCAAAACCGCGACGTGTTCGCCGTCCCTGGTCGAATCGACAGTGCCGCCAGCGACGGCTGCCACGACCTGATTCGCGACGGAGCGACGCTCGTTCGCGGCGTCGACGATGTGCTGGAGCAACTGGGACCGCTGCTGCGGCCCGTCCTGTTTCCGAATTCTTCGGCAGTGCGACGTCGGTCGGACGACCCGTCCGCTGACTCGACACGAACTCTCGCGCCGCGACGCGAGGTCCGCAGCGTGGCGGAACTCTCGCTCAACGATCAGGAACGACGGGTGCTCGACGCCGTGTCGGGAGACCCGGCGCATATCGACGCAGTGCTTACGGCGTCGGGCCTCGAAGCGTCGCGTGTCCTCGCGACGCTGACGGCACTCGAGATGAAGCGGCTGGTCCGCCGTCTGCCGGGAAATCTGGTCGTGCGAGCGCCGTAACTCGGACGCTATGACCGAAGAAACGTCGGCAAAGGCACGAAATCCGCAGCTCGGTGAAGCGTGGCCACATCTGGAATCCGACGTTTGAACGTTCCGCGTCGGGTACCAGCCTTTTGCGGCCTCGTCTGCCGCAAATCGCGGTTGATCGCTGCTGCCGGTCCGCGATATGCTTAGTGCGGCGACCGATACTCGCGGTGGGAATCTTTCTTGTGCGCCCAATCCTCGTCCTGCTGGCACTGCTGAGCCTTGCCGTCCGCTGGGGCGATGCAGCTTGCGGCTGCGCGGCGCACAACCACTGGGCATCGCCGTCAGCGGCCCGGCACGACGAGGATCATGGTCACAACCACGACCATGAGTCGCCAGACGGGCCTGCGATCGGGCATGGTTGCGCGGGAGAAGCGATCGCGGCGGTGTACCCGGCCGGCGTACGGACGCTTCCGGCAGAGAACTTCGACGGCCCGTCGTGCGGCGTCTCCGACGACCTCGCAGCGGCCCAATTCGCCGGCTATGTCGAAGGGTTCTCTCCGAGCGGTCCGCCCTCGCGAGCGGCTCTCAACGTCTACCGCATCTAGGGATTGCGGTGCGCGCCGATCGATCCGTCGGGCGACGGACGGTCATTCTTCCGGCATGAAATCTGCGACGGCGCCGTCGCAGGTTCTCTCGGGTGATTCTTGTTTTCGAGCTGATTCGCGGCCGTTCGACCGCGTCTGGCCGCTGTTCCGAAGGCGTTTCCATGCGTTTCTCCCTGGCGTCCAAACCGGCTTTGCTGCTCGTCGGCGTCGTCCTTTTGATCGCAGGTGTCGCCGTCGGTGCGGCGTTGCCGTGGAGCGGTTTGCGAGGCCGCGCGGCGCCCACGACGGCCGAATCGCCCGACGAGCATGCCGGGCACGACCACGCGAGCCACGGCGAGGCGGCCGCCGACATGCTCGAAGTCTCCGATCAGGCGCGGCGGACCATCGGCCTGACGGTCGGCCCGGTGACTCTCGGCCCCTACACC
>JBAQZJ010000622.1:0-3244 GCA_049790855.1 Planctomycetaceae bacterium
GGATAGGGGGCTCGAACCCCTGACCTCTTGCATGCCATGCAGACCGAAGGTCTCGCCGAGCAAGCCTGAAATGTGCAGTTCGCCATATAAAATACAGGGTGTGCGAGACATTGCAAGCCCTATCAAACATCATCAAATCGGGGCAGTTTTCGGTGGTATTCAGTGCTTTAAGTGGTAGGAATGGTAGTACCAGCAAATCCTTGCCGTGTCGGAACGGTGTCATTCGCTGAACACGTCCTGTTGATCAACGAGGGACGGCAACATCATCCCTTCTGCCGGACGAATTGCGATTCCAGTATCGCGGCGAAAGCGTCGACGAGGGGAACGCCATGACGACTGCGTTCAAAGATTTTGTCGTAGGCGATGTTCGCATACGACTTCGGCTGGTCGACTGGGAAGAGCCGCCGGACGTACGACGGGATCTGCCCGACGAGTTCGTCGTCGAGTCGGCTTTCGCAGGACTCCATCACGACAAGATCGATCGGCCGGCCGGCGTCGGTGAGGGCCGCGAGATAGTCTGCCTTCGCGACGCCGATCCCGTTGGAGTCCTCGGCAATTCGTACCAGCCTTCCAATTCCTGCTCCTCAAAGTGCTGTTCGTCGAGGGCGGCATGGAACGCGTCTGCGTTTTCGTACCCGCGAAGCACGCTGAACAGCATCGTCAGAGCCAGGGAAGCGTTGCCGTGCGACTTGGTCTGGAGCAGCAAGGGCACGTCCGGTGAACTGGCCATTTTGGGAAGTGTGAAGTGCGGCGGCAAACACCGCTCTCCGTGCAAGCGGCGGCAAAGAGGCTGATTCCGAATCCCCCGTCACCGACGAAACCTCGAAGTTCACCCGGCGAAGTTCCCAGTTCGGACCGCTCGCCACGAACGCTTCATTGCCCAGGGCCGCCGCATTCGTGAAGGCAACCAGAGTAGAGCCGTCGAAAAGAACTCCGCCGGTTGCAAAACCACGGCACAGGGCTTCCAGGTCACAATCGACCGCCTTGGGGAACTCATCGAGGTCATTTTTGACACGACTCGCCAGCGTCAAATCATCAGGCCTGCCGCGTTCGGTGAGCCAGTCGATCATCCGACGGTGCCGGTCAGGATCGTCGATGTCGTTGGCGTAGTAGACGAAGAGCAGGGGAGAGGTCACGAACGGGGCTCCTGGGACCGGGCGACCGGAGCGATCGCCGACACCTGGCCAGTATGCCCGCTGCTCACTCGCTTGCTATGGGAAACCGCGACACTGCTTTCCGACCGCGCCATCACTCACTGCCACGCACGAACGTCGGCCGGAGTCCCATCCCCCGAAAAATCGGATCGTCCCCCCACCCCTTCGGCAATTGGAGTCCCAAGAGTTACCCCGCGCTCGTGGCGCAGGGGCTTTGGCCCGTTCGCGAATGTTGACTTGCTTCCACGATTTCTACGGCAGGGACGGCCTCTCCACCGGCGACGACCGACTTCGACGGCACGTTTCAGTTGTCGACGTACGGGCAGAACGACGGGGCCGCGGCCGGCGAGTACGCCGTGACGCTGCAGTGGTATCAGAACTCATCCAGGCAGCCGCAGGGCCCCGGCATGGTTCCCGGCTTTGCACCGCCGGTCGACTACTTTCAGGGTCGGTACGGCAACACCGAGAAGTCGCCCTGGCACGTCACGATCACCGAGGGAGAGAATGTCCTCCAGCCCATCGCAGTTGAGTGAGTCGCCCGTCGAATCGACCTCCGCAGTCGACGAGATCGACGGTGCAAGGCTCACGTCACTGGCCACATAGGCTGGACGGTCCCCTACAAGCCGAGATCGCCTCGGCCGCTGCCAGATCGGCCAATCGTCGCCACGCTCGAATGACCCACGAGGGTTAGGCGCCACTCGATACGACCGTCGCCGTTGCTCGTATAGAAGGCCGGGCCTCCGCAGCGATCACAAGT
Organism: Planctomycetaceae bacterium; assembly: GCA_049790855.1. GTDB lineage: Bacteria > Planctomycetota > Planctomycetia > Planctomycetales > Planctomycetaceae > JACCRE01. The sequence continues at coordinate 1,912 of JBAQZJ010000622.1, forward strand.
TCTCACTTGACCCGCAACAGTTTCATATGAAGTGATACCCGGCGTTTCTGCATTGATCGAGATACAGGCGTTCGGCGTGTCCTCGTGGGGTTGATCCGACTTGCCGACGAACGCGTGGAAGCCGGGATATTGGAGATGCCACCAGTAGATCGGCGATTTTCCGCCTGGCAGCATCAGACAGCGTCTGTCCCAGATCGGAACGCCCGACGAACCGGCCGCAGCGGTGTTCGGCACGTCGACGTTATTTGCCGACGCTCGTCATACCCGTCGATTCAGCAATCCGGGACGGTGCCGAGATTGTCGGCCAGACTCCAGAGAATCTCGTTCAGCGCGTCCTCGTCGGCGAAGACCTGGTCGTAGGCCGGGCCGTGCAGATAGCGCTGGGTGACGTTGCCGTTCGCGTCGGTCTTCAGCACGAGGTCGCCGCCGTCGTAGACGAAGCGTTCGCTGCGGTCGATCGTGCCGTCGCCGTTGTCGTCCACGTCCTTGGCGATCCGGCGGTCGAAGGCGTCGTAGGTATAGGTGACCTCCTTCGTCTTCACGCCCGCGGCGGTGCGGAACGTGACGTTCTTCAGCCGGTCGCGGTGGTCCCAGGCGTAGTCGGCGTAGCTGCCGTCGGACTTCGATGTCCGCCGGGTGCGGTTACCCTCGTCGTATTATCAAAGAACATTAATGACAGGAAGGCCGCCGACCATTTATCGTTGCCGTTATTGAACTTGGCCGGACGGCTCATCCGTCGCGCTCTGCCATTCAGCATCAAACCCTTCACGAACTCGATTCAACAGACTCGTGTACTCCTTGCCCGTCGTTTGCTGATATGCAGAGGCGACATGCTTGGCGAGGTCAACCAGCATGATGCCCCACGCGGCAGGATCATCCCACACGTTCGTGGCGAGCGAAACATGTTGTTTTCCATGGGCAGCCCAAATGCGGAGCAATTCGATTGCTCGTGGGTCTGAATCGATTGGTGAAGGAACAGGCAGTTCTCCGGCACGCATGGTTAGTCCCTGGGTTCTGGAAGCCCCAAATCAGGTCGTCGATCTGGGCCAATTGGATCGACCTTGTTAGCCACATTTGGCGAATTCTTAGCTTTCTGTCCGCAGGTCAGTTCTTGAATCCGTTGATGCTCAGCAACTTCTCGTGCCGTCCTTCCGCCCGGCACTGGTGTGGTAGTCTCAGTTCCCGGCTTCAGTCGACCAGCAGCTTCAAGAGCCTCCGCCAAAACCCTTGACCTACTGAACAGCGTGGTCTGCAAGTTGCATGCGAGAGTCCTCCGCAAGGAGGGTTCGACCCATGTTGACGACCGCGTTTTTCCCCTCGCTGGGGCGGTATG
>JBAQZJ010000623.1:0-5189 GCA_049790855.1 Planctomycetaceae bacterium
CCGCAGGTCTGGCGACCCGCCTGGGTTTCGCTTTCGGCGTCGCGACGTCGCTCGTGTCGAGACCGGCGAACGAAGGAACGTCGCTTGCCGAGACCGTGCCCGCGTTGGCTCCGACCGTTCCGTGCGACAACCGGCGACGCTGGGTTTTGTTACCGCGAATCATGAGCGCGACGATGCCCGCCGTCACGCCGCCCGCCAGCAACACGCCGAACAGGACCGGCAGCAGGCTCGAACCGCCTTCCTCGGCGGCTGACGCATCGGTCGTCGTTTCGGGCGCGGCTTCGGGCGTCGGCGCGGCGTCGACCGCTTCGGTCGGCGCGGGTTCCGGCTGCGTCGAATACTCGGTCGCCGGTTCGAGCGGCTTGATGACGACGGCGCCCTGGTCGCGCTGAATGTCGGCGTACAGCGAGTTCAACCGCTCCCACCAGGCGTCGCCGATCTCGGCCTTCGGCGTCGTCGCGACATACGCCGTCAGTTCTTTGTCGGCCTTGCCGATCTCGGTCGCGAACTGAGTCTTGTCGGAGAGCGTGTTGGCGTAGGCGCGACGTGCGGCCGGAATCTCGTAGCGGGCCTGGCGGTAGAGTTCCTGGAACTCGTCGCTCGCCGAGCCGCCCCAGATCGCGCGTTGCAATCGCTGAGCGATCTGTCCCCAGCCCCAGACCGGCACTCCGGCTTCCGACTTGTCGCCCTGAATCGAGAGCAGCAGTTTTTCGGGCGCTTCGGCTTGGCCGCTCATCCCCCAGTCGCGCAGGATCTCGGCGGTTTCGACTTGCGCGTTGAGAGCGTTCGGGGCGATCTTCAGCACCTCTTTAGCAAGCCCGTAGGCTTTCGCGAAGTCGCCCCGGCTCTTCTCGACGGCCGCCAGCCGCAGCTTGACGCCGCTCGCCGCATCGGCCGACGGCAGGAACCCCGGCTCGTTCGTGCGGCCCAGAATCTTTTCGTAGCTCGCCGCCGCGCGGTCGAAATAACTGGCCCGTTTCGGGTCGGCGGCGGCTTCGGCGAGACCGAAGTAGGTTTCGCCGATCCACAGCAGCGAGCCGTAAGTCTGACCCTGCGTCATCGTCGACAGCTTGCCGAGGAACTGGTCGAACGCCGCCATCACGGCGTCGCGTTTCGGTCCCTTGGGCTGATTCTCCAACTCGGTCTTGATCTGTCGGCCGAGCTGAACGAAGACCGCGGTGTTCCCTTCGCCGCCGATCTGCTCGAGCATTTTCATCTCGGCGATGGCGGGGTCGATCTGCTGCAGGCCGATGTACGACCGCAACAGCTGCTGGTGCGTCAGCGAGGCGAAGGCGGAGCTTTGCACGCCGGTCTTCGGTCGCGGCTTGCCGGCCTCGACCGCGACGAGCTTGTTGACGGGCTGTTTCCCGCCGGCGAGCAGGTCGATCGCTTCCTGATACTTGCCGTCGAGATTGACGATCTGGGCGAGCGAGACCTTGGCGGCGACGACGTTCTCGGGCGGGGCGGCGTCCTGCGGAATCTGCTTGTCGGCCATCGTCAGGCCTTCGCGAAGGAACTTCTCGGAGTCGGCCTTGAGCTTGTCAAGCTCCGCCTGCTCGGGGCGCTGTTCTTCCGGCAGACTGGCGGCGATGGCGTAGGAATCCCAAAACGAGCGGCCGGCCAGCAAGCGGGCTTCCATCGCCTGCGGCGACGAGGCCGGCACCTTCGAGAACCAGGCGGCAGCCTGCGCGAAGTCGCGCGCCTGCAGGAACAGCCGGCCGAGCATCATGCGGGCTTCGTTCGCCTGCTCGCTCTCCGGGAAGGCGGTCGCAATGAAGTCGGCCGTCGCCTGAAGCTTGCCCAGCTCGAACTCCTTCGACTGCTCGTCGGGCACGTTCATGTAGAGCCGGTAGAACGCGGCCATCGACAGGTAGGCCGAATCGAGCGCCAGTTGCGGCGACTCCTCGGTGAACATCCGCGACACGTACTCGCCCAGCACGGCGGCGTCGTACGGACGGTTCCGGTTGTATTCGACGTACGCCAGCCGATACCGCGCCCCGTTCAGCGCCGACCGGTCGGTCGCCGGCCCGGCGAAGCCCAGCGCCAGGTGCAGCACGCGGGCCGTCTCGTCGAGATGCGCCGCGAGCGCCTGCTCGGCGGCGGCTTTCTCTTCGGGCTTCGCGGCCTTCTTGACGGCTTCCTGCTTCTTGCCGATCTGGTTGTGCAGCGTCTGCGCCAATCCGTTGGCGGCGTCGAAGTCCTGCGGGTCGCCCGAACCCTGCCCGAGCGCCACCTTAGTCCGCTGAATCATCGCCCGCGACACGTCGCGGTACTCGCCGGGATAGGCGTTGACGAACTGGGCATCGGCCAGCGCCGACCGCAGAAACCGCGTCCGGTCCGATTCCGACGTGTCGCGTCGCTTCGAGAGTTCCTCGAACGCCTGCGCCCGCTCCCAGCGGACGCCGAGGGCCGGGGTCGTCTGCGCCGCCGAACCGGCACGGGTCTGAAGCCATTCGGTCGCCTGGTTGACGACGAGCTGATAGTCGGCGAGCGCGGGGTGGTTCCGCACGATCAGTTTGAACCAGAGGGCGTATTCCTGCATCTGCGCCGCCGAGCGCGACCCGCGCGTGTCGTGCTCCAGCAGTTCGCTGTAGATCGCCTCGGCGATGTTGAGTCGCTGCTTGGCGTCCTTGGCGGCCTGGTCGGCCAGCGTCTGCCCTTGCTGGGGTCGGGGAGCCTGCTCTTCGTAGCACTTGGCCATCCAGAGCCGCGCGAACAGGCCGCCGATCTGGCTGCGATAGTCGGCGTGAATCGCCTCGTACTGCTTCGCGGCCGCGGTCAGCAGTTCGTTTCGCTTCGGCTGCCCCACGGCGTAGGTGCGGGCTTCGCGATAGGTGCACTCGGCGAGATGCAGCCGGCTCTGAATGAGAGCGTTGAGCGCCGCGTCACGGGCGGCGCGTGTCTTCTCGTCGTCGCCGTCGACGAACGGTCCGAAGCCTTTCCAAAGCTCTTCGTACTTCTGCCGCGCGGCCTCGAAAATCTCGCGGGCTTTCGCGATCGCCTGGCGGCCCTCGGTCCGATACGTTTCGGCTTTGCCTTCGTTGCCGGGCGCGTCGGCTTCGAGAATCGCCACCCGCGCCTTGCCCAGCAGGATCTCGCCGCGTTCCGTCTGCGCCTTGGCGACCAGCACATGATCGGGGTGCTCGGCAATGAACTTTTCGAGCGACGCCGTCGCCTCGTCGAGCCGCTTCGCCTGCGTCGACGGGTCGGACCCCTGCCGGGCCATGCGGATCAGCGTGACGGCCCGCTCGTAGTCGACGACCTCTTTGATCTCCGCCGCGACGCTCGGGTCGGCCTCGAGCTGGTCGAGGTAATACAGCGCCATGTCCTCGTACCGCCGATTCCGCAACCCCTCGAGAAATTCGAGATGCGGCGGAGCGGCAACGGCCGGCAGACAGAGAGCCGCCGCGATGACGACGACCGGTACGACGCGACGGCCGGCAAGGTCGCGGCCGGCGACGCCGAACCAACGGCAGACATTCCGAAGGCAGGTCCGTCTCATGCGGCGACCTCCTGATCGGTGAACCGCGCCACCCACCCGGCCAGACCATCGATGCAACCGTCGCGACGCGAGGGTCGACGGCCGGAGCGCTTGCAGGCGAAAGGGAAGCGGCGGGACAACGGTCGATACCGTTCGCGAAGTGTCAGTGGTCTCGCCGGCCGGAATCGCCGGACGAGGTTCACGACGTCGCTCGGCCCCGCAAGGGCCGCACCAGGCCGTGATACGCCGAAACCGCGAGGTTCCTGATTTTTGACGGGACTCAGATGCGGCAACGGTCGGTAGCTCTCATCATGCGATCTTCGGTGGCGGCTGGCAACTCGCCGGGCACGGCCAAGGCCGGATTGACCCATTGCGCAAACGAACAGGTTCTCTTCCGAACCCCAAGAGGCGAAACCGGCCCGCCCACTGGAACCGACGCGAAGCGCGCACGACGCCCCGACCGGGCGGCCCGCCGTATCGGACAACCCGGCCTCGCGTTCGAAATGTTCGCGACGATTCTCGGAAAGAACACCGAAAAACCGGCGGCACCGTCGCGGCGCGGTGAGAAACGACGACGACGGAAATCGCAGGACGGCTCTCGGCCCCCTCCGCAAGGCCGTTGCCGGCTTGCAGCCGTTGAATCCGCCTGAAACATCATCGCTGGCATCCGCGTGCCGACCGCTTTAATGTGTTGAACGTGGACGTCCAATCGACCTCACACCCCGACGCCGCAAGAAGGTCTCTCATGCTCTGCCGAACGTTGCCCTGTTGCATGTGGATGCTGGCGGTCGCCGCCTCGACGGTCGCCGCCGATCCCATTCCCGGCGTCGGCCCCGTCGGCGAAACGACGAAGCTGCACGACGGGCTGGGCTTTACCGAAGGCCCGGCCTGGGACGGCAAAGGGCTGCTCTACTTCACCGACATTCCCGCCGACAAAATCCATAAGACCGACGGCAAGACGCTCGAATCGTTCGCCGAACCGTCCGGCCACTGCAACGGGTTGATGTTCGACGCCGCGGGTACGCTCTACGCCTGCTCGATGGACGGGGCACTCGTCTCGTTCGACCCGCAATCCGGCGAGAAGACCGTGCTCGCCGACAAGCACGGCGACAAACGATTCAACGCGCCGAACGATCTCGTGATCGATCAGGCCGGCGGCATTTACTTCACCGACCCGCGTTTCCGCGCCCCCTCGCCGCTGCCGCAGGGAGAGGAAGCAGTTTATTACCGTGCCGCCGACGGCAAGGTGACACGGCTCAAAACGGGCCTCGACAAGAAGGCTCCCAACGGCGTGATCCTTTCGCCCGACGAGAAAACGCTCTACGTCGTCCCCAGCCTCCAGGACGAAATGATGGCCTACCCCGTTTCGGAACCGGGCGTCGTCGGCGAGGGCAAAGTCTTCTGCAAGCTCAAGCAGCCGGAAGGCATGAACGACACCGGCGGCGACGGATTGACCGTCGATACGAACGGCAACGTCTACATCACCAGCCAGCTCGGCGTGCAGGTCTTCTCACCCGAGGGCAAGCCGCTGGGCATCATCGCCCTGCCCCAGCAACCAGCCAACGTCGCCTTCGGCGGCCCCGACGGCAAAACGCTCTACGCGACCGCCCGCAAAGGCGTCTACGCCGTGCCGATGGAAGCGAAGGGCCACGTCTTCCCGGGCAAGGCGAAGTAGACTCGCAGTCGAGGCCGCTTGCGGGTTCGCCAA
>JBAQZJ010000624.1:0-2808 GCA_049790855.1 Planctomycetaceae bacterium
AGAGCCGCGACCGTCAGGGAGCGTTCCTCGACGGGGTGCGACGAAAGACGCTTCCTGACGGTCGCGGCTCTGAGTGAAGGTCACCGCCAGCGGAACAGCCACAGGGCGAGGGCGAAGCTGCCGAACAGCCAGGCCAGGATGACCGGCAGCTGCCATGTCAGCGTCGTCAGATCTTCGCCGCGCAGCATGTTCGCGCGCAGCGCGTCGATCACGGCGGTGAGCGGCAGGGCGCGAATCAGCGGCTGCACGGCGTCGGGAAATCGTTCCGGCGAGAAGAACACGCCCGACAGGATCCACATCGGCATCATCGCGACGTTCATCAGGCCCGACGCCGCCTCGATCGTGCGCGCCCGCGAGCCGATCAGCAGACCCAGCGCCCCGAAGCAGAGCGACGCGAGCAGGCACAACAGCGCCAGTTGCCAGATCGAACCTCGCAGCGGCACGCCGAACACGGCGACGGCAAACCCCAGCAGCACCCCCGCCTCGATGACGAGCAGCGCCAGCCGCGAAATCAGAAACGAGGCCAGGTACTGCCAGCGGGGCATCGGCGAGGCGACGAGCCGTTTGAGCAGCTTCCGGCGACGGGCGTCGACGATCGTGAACCCGGTGCCCCAGACGCTGCCGCCCATGATGTTCATGCCGAGCAGGCCGGGCACGACGAAATCGATGTATCGCGAGCCTGGCTCGCGAATGACGTCGTCGTCGACCGGGACGACGTCGCGCCGGCCGGCACTGCGCTGCACGGCCCGATCGGCGAGCATGCGGGCGGTGCGGGCTTCGGGGTTGGTGTCGTCGAAGCGGTAGACGACGCCGCTGCGGCCCGGCGTCGCCAGCAGCAGAATCCGTCCCGTCTTGAGCGCCAGCTCGCCTGCCGCGGCTTCGAGCACCGCGACGTCGAGGCCGGTCTCCGACCGCAAATCTTCGGCGAGTGCGGCGTCGGTCGCGGCGACCTTGATCGTGCCGGCCGGCTGGTTGCGAAACGCGACGCCCAGCCCGCCGGCCATCAGAACCGGAAACACGAACACCCAGAAGATGATCTCCGGCTCGCGGACCAGCTCGCGGAATCGTGCAAGCGACAACTGAACGAGCGAACGATCGAAGAAGCCCCGGCGGGCATCGCGCCCGGGTTCTTCGGCCGCAGGTCGCTCGGCGATCGGTTCAGACATCGCGGAGGTGTCTCCCGGTCAGCGACATGAAGACGTCTTCGAGCGTCGCCGAGTGCGTGCTCAACTCGGCCAGCTCGATTCCATGCCCGGCGAGATGCTCGAACAGGGCCGGCACCGAGACGTGCAGCCGCGACACCGACAACCGATACCGCTGCTCGACCTGCCGGGCGTCGAGCACGCCGTCGAGCTGAGCGAGTGCCGCGACCTCGATCGCCGGGGCGGTGTCGGCGGGCGTGAATTCGACGATGTGAGCCGCTCCCAGCGAGGCGATCAGTTCGCGGGGCGTCCCGGTGGCGATGACCCGGCCGCGGTCCATGACGGCGATGCGGTCGCACAGCCGCTCGGCCTCGTCCATGTAATGCGTCGTCAGAATCACGGTGCGTCCGGCGCGTTTCAGGTCTTCGACCAGTTCCCACAACTGCCGGCGGGCCTGCGGATCGAGGCCGGTCGTCGGTTCATCGAGAAACAGCAGGTCGGGGTCGCCTGCAAGCGCGCAGGCCATCGCCAGTCGCTGCCGCTGCCCGCCGGAAAGCGCACCGACCCGCGCTCGCCGCTTCTCGGCGAGCCGCACGAGGTCGATCAGTTCGGGCGTGGCGGGTCCGCGGGGGTAGAAACTGCGGAACAACTGGACGGTCTCTTCGACGGTCAGCCGTTCCGAAAGCTGCGTCTCCTGAAGCTGAACGCCGATGCGCTGTCGCAGTTCGCGGGCCGACGTGTTCCAGTGCAGGCCGAACAATTCGACGACGCCCGAGTCGGCCGGGGTCAGACCTTCGCAGATTTCGATCGTCGTCGTCTTGCCGGCCCCGTTCGGCCCGAGCAATCCGAGGCATTCGCCCGGATGGGCTTCGAGGTCGATGCCGTCGACGGCGACGACGTCGCCGTAGGACTTCCTAAGCCCGCGCACAAGAAGCCCGTTCGCCGGTGCGGAACTCATGCAGATTTCGTCGAGCGGAGACACGAAATACGACGCCGTCAGGTTAACCGACGAGCCGGCGCGTGTCCCGGCTGCCCGTCACCGACAAGCCGGCCCCGCACAGGGTTCGCTTGCGTGCCGCGAGGGATTGCCTACGCTGAGGGCCGTTTCGAAACGGGGGGTGAGGCTCCTGTCGAACCGCACGGTCTGCCGGCTGGCCAGACCAGAAACCCGGAATCTTGAAGATTCCGGGTTTCTCAAACGCCACTGAAACAGCTTCTGAGCCGCGACACAGCCACCGCGTTCTCAGGGAGATGCGACGATGCCGCGCGAGATCATCACGGGTCCGAACGTTCCGAAGAGCCTGTTGTATTACAGCCCGGCGGTGAAGGCCGGGCCGTTCGTGTTCGTTTCGGGTCAGGCGTCGGTCGATGAAGGCGGGAAGATCGTGCCGGGCACGTTCGCCGAAGAGTTCTGGCGGTCGTTCGACAACGTCCGCAAGATTCTTGGCGCCGCCGGAATGACGCTCGACGACGTGGTGCGGGTCACGTCGTATCTCGCGCGCCAGAGCGATCTCGAAGAATACAACAAGCTCTATCGCGAAGTGTTCAGCGACCCGCCGCCCGCCCGCACGACGCTCACCGGCTGCCTCGGCGACCCGCCGGTGGTTCAGTACGAGGTGGACGTGGTCGCGTACCGGGCGTGACCTTCGTCCCTCATCGCTTCACG
>JBAQZJ010000625.1:0-3519 GCA_049790855.1 Planctomycetaceae bacterium
CCCTACACCCGCGCCGTCACGGTCCCGGCGATCGTGGCCGAGCGGCCCGGCCGCACGAACTTCATCGCAGCCGCCCCGATGTCCGGCGTCGTGGTCGACGTCTTCGCCGTTCCCGGTCAGTCCGTTGCGCCGGGCGATCCGCTGTTCGTGCTCCGGCTGACGAACGAAGACGTGGTCCAGGCGCAGACCGAGTTCCTGAAGACGCTCGAAGCGCTCGACGTCGAAAACCGTGAGATCGCGCGGCTCGAATCGATCCGTGAAGGCGTCATCGCCGACAAGGTCGTGCTCGAGCGGAAGTACGAGCGCCAGAAGCTCGAAGGCTTGCTCAAGGCGCAGCGGCAGGCGCTTTTCCTGCACGGCATGAGCGAAGAGCAGGTCGAGTCGATCGCGAACGAGCGCCGGTTGCTCCGCGAGTTTCTGATCACGGCGCCTGATCCGCACGACGAGACCGAAGAAGGCCACCTGGCCATCGAGCATCCGCGGCTCACCTCGGCATCGCCGTCGACTTCCGGCTCGCCGGGTCCGTCCGCTCCGGCCGACGAGTCTCACTCGCTCGTCGTGCGCGAACTGCCGGTCCGCAAGGGAGAGGTCATCCAGGAGGGGGCGACGCTGGCGGTGCTCTCGGACCTCGAGCATTTGTATCTGGAGGGCCGGGCGTTCGAACGCGACGCCCCGGCGCTTCACCGGGCGGCCGCGAAAGGCTGGATGGTCACGGCGCTGCCCCAGCAGCAAGAGTCGCGCGGGGCGGCGATCGAAGGCCTGAAGCTCGCGTACGTCGCCAACGAGGTGAACCCCGAATCCCGAACGCTGCGGTTCTACGTCTCTCTGCCGAACGAGATCGTCCACGAGACCCGAACGGAGGACGGCCGGATCTTCCCGACCTGGCGCTATAAGCCGGGGCAGCGGATGGACGTTCGCGTCCCGATCGAGCGGTGGGAGGAGAAGATCGTCCTGCCGGTCGAGGCGGTCGCCCAGGACGGCCTCGAATCGTATGTGTTCGTCGAGAACGGACGCCGGTTCGAGCGCCGGCCGGTCCAGGTCGAGTACCGCGACCGGGAATCGGCGGTGATCGCCAACGACGGCTCCCTCTTCCCGGGCGAATCGGTCGCCCTGAACGCCGCCCACCAGCTTCAGTTGGCCCTGAAGAACCAAGCCGGCGGCGGGGTCGACCTGCACGCCGGGCATAGTCACTAGGTCAAGGGTCCAGGGGCAAGGGAGCGTGAAACGGATGACAGTCGTTATGAAAAGATGCGGCCGATTAGCGTTCGAGGCTCGTCCGCAGGCCGCTGAGCATCCGGGCGACTTTCTCGGCGCACATGCGGAGGTCTTCGAGTCCCGCGGGGTCGAGAAAATGATGCCGGGCTGCGAGGTGCGACTGCGAAATCGTCTCCACCAGCGAGCCGTAAGCGATCCCGAGGAACCGCATGAATTCGACGCCGGAGGGCCGTCCCGATCCTTCGGCGATGTTCGACGAAACGGAAACGGCGGCCCGACGCATCTGGCTCGTCAGCCCGAATCGCTCGGTCGACGGGAAGCTCGCCGTAAGGTCATAGACTCGATCGGCGAAGTCGATCGCCTCATGCCAGACGTCTGAGAGCCTGTCCGGAAAGTCTGAGTCACCGCCCCTTCGGGTTCGGCCTGGCCGGCCCGAGAGCCGCGTTGGACCTCCTTGATGATTGAACAATCACCGCGTCGGTCCGCCTTGCCCTCGAACCGGCCAGACCGAACGCGGTGACTCAGACTTTCCGGATAGGCTCTAACTTCTCAAAACGAAACATCCCACGGTCTCCGGCGCAAGAGTTCAGGAAACGCGCATCGCAATATAGCAGTCTTCCTGCCCTTGACCCTCGTCTCTTGACTCTTGACTCTTGACCTTACCCATGCTCAACGCGGTCATCCGATTCTCGCTTCGTCACCGGCTGCTCGTGCTCGCGGCCGCGGTCTTTCTGACCGGATACGGCTCCTGGCAGGCCTACCAACTGCCCATCGACGTCTTCCCGGACCTGAACCGGCCGCGGGTGGTCGTGATGACCGAGGCTCCCGGCATGGCGCCGGAAGAGGTCGAGACGCTCATCACGTTCCCGCTGGAGACCGCCCTCAACGGCGCCAACGGCGTGCAGGCCGTCCGCAGCTCTTCGGCGACCGGCCTGTCGGTGATCTACGTCGAGTTCGACTGGGGGACCGACATCTACACCGACCGGCAGATCGTCAACGAGCGCATCGCCATCGCCGCCGAACGGATGCCCGAGGGCATCACGCCGCAGCTCGCCCCGATCAGCTCGATCATGGGGCAAATCCTGATGATCGGCATGTGGAGCGAGACCGGCGAGACGACGCCGATGGAGCTGCGGACGCTCGCCGACTGGGTCGTCCGCCAACGGCTGCTGACGATCCCCGGCGTCTCCCAGGTGTTCGTCATGGGCGGTGAGCGGAAACAGTTCCAGGTGCTCGTCGACCCCGACGCGCTGCGACAGTACGACGTCACGCTCGACGACGTGAAGCAGGCCGTCGCCCAGAGCAACCGCAACGCGACCGGAGGTTATCTTGACCAGCTCGGGCCGAACGAACTGCTCGTCCGCGGTCTCGGTCGCGTCGAAACGGTGCAAGATCTCGAAAAGCTCGTCGTCAAAGCGGACGGCGACCGACCCGTCGTGCTGTCGCAGGTCGCGCGGGTCATCGAAGGCCCCCAGGTCAAGCGGGGGGACAGCAGCGCCTTCGTGCGGACGGACGGTCAAGAGTCAAGGGACAAGGGTCAAGGGAAGTCCGACACTTCCGCCGCCCTTGACCCTGGCCCCTCGACCCTTGACGCCGCCTGGCAAGGCGGCCCAGCGGTCGTGCTGACGATCAACAAGCAGCCGAACGCCGACACCCGGGCCGTCACCGCCGCCGTCGAACAGGCGCTTGCGGAGCTCGATTCGTCGCTGCCGGAGGACGTTCGCATCCAGCCCGAGATCTACTCGCAGGAGTCGTTCATCGACCGGGCCATCGAGAACGTGCTCGAGGCGCTGCGCGACGGTGCGATTCTCGTGCTGATCATTCTCTTCCTGTTCCTGATGAATCTCCGCACGACGTTCATCACGCTCACGGCGATCCCGCTGTCGATCGTGATGACGGCGGTCGTGTTCGCGGTCTTCGGATTGAGCGTGAACACGATGACGCTGGGCGGATTGGCCGTCGCGATCGGCGAGCTGGTCGACGACGCGATCGTCGACGTCGAGAACATCTTTCGCCGGCTCAAGGAGAACCGGCATCTCTCGAACCCGCTGCCGCCGCTGCTGGTCGTGTTTCGCGCCAGCGCCGAGGTCCGCAACTCGATCGTGTTCAGCACGATCATCGTGGTGCTGGCCTTCGTGCCGCTGTTCGCCCTTTCGGGCATGGAGGGGCGGCTCTTCACGCCGCTGGGCGTCGCCTACGTCGTGTCGATCCTGGCGTCGCTGCTGGTCTCGCTGACCGTGACGCCGGTCCTGTCGTATCTGTTGCTCGGCCGCGACGGGAAGGCGGAAGCAGACGGGGAGAGGG
>JBAQZJ010000626.1:0-2580 GCA_049790855.1 Planctomycetaceae bacterium
TATTTAATCCTCGAGCGTCGGGAATGCCCAAATCGGCGGTTTGACGAGTTCCGGGTGTCGAATCGATCCCCCGAGGTGCGCCGACCATGCCAAAGCATATGTGACGACGACCGCCCCCGCGAGGATCACGGTCCGCAGCACCCGCCCCGGCCGGTCGCCCTGAAAGTCGCGAAGCAGCGCCGAAACCGTCACCGCCCCAAGCAACACCAGCCCCAACGACGCCGCCCGCGCGACGACCGCATGCCGCTCGACCGGTTCGGCGGCGACGCCGTACTGCTCCGACAACAGTTCATACGCCGGCGGTCCGGAAAAATAGGGAAAAGCTGCGAATACCGCCGCAATCAGCAGCGTCCAGCACCCCGCCCGCCACAGCGTTTCACTCTTGCCGATCAACCCGGCGACGATCAGACCGGCGGCGAACGGCACGCCGACGACCGGCAGGTGGGCCGTCATGAGGTGCAGTTGGGCGGTGTTCATAAATTGTAGGGTGGGTCGAGTGAAACGAGGCCCACCTGCGGGGTCTTTCGGCGTCCGGAACCTCTCCGGTGGGCCTCGCTGCGCTCGACCCACACTACGACCCTCGCCCCGTCCGAATCGCCTCCTGCGGATCGATGCCCTGTTCGACCGCTTCGTAGTCGAGTTGGCTGCCGCCGAAGCTGTGAGGGATGAGATAGACTCCCGTCATGACGATCGCGGCGACGATCGTCGCGGCCCGGCCGACTTTCGTCACCGGCTTCGTCGAGGCGCCCAGCACGACGCAGGCGACGACCCAGGCGAGCCACATCACGAGCATCTTGTTGTCGGTCCAGTCGCCGCCCCACGGGAAGCCGGTCCAGTATTCGCCGAAGGCGTACTTCTGCACCAACGGCCCGAGGATCATGCCGCCGACCGTCATCAGCGTCAGCGCGGCCCAGGCAAAGCGGCGGGTCGTGGCCGGCTCGAAGATCGCCGACAGCCCGGCCCGCATGCCGACGATGATCACGAGTATCATCGCCGTCACGTGGGGAATGAGCACGGCGTCGGGCACCGGATCTTTGTAACGCAGCACGACCGTTCCTTCGCCAGGCAGGCGGGTCGATCCGTCGCTTGCCGCGAGCGTCACGTAATACTCGACTTTGCCCGCGGCGGGCTGCGGCGGCAGTCCGGCCAGGAAGCGTCGCTCGGTCAGTGTCGGCTTGTCCTTTTCCGTCACACGCTCGATCGTTTCCTGCATGGCGACGGCAGTGAAGGCGTCCTCTGTCGGGAACCGTCGCCAGTGGAGCGTCGCGTCAACGGCGGGCGGTTTCTTCGTGCCCGGCAACACGATTTCGACCGGTGCCCCGGCCGTCGTCTCGTGAGTTCGCAACAACTTGTAGCGATACTCGACACCCTGAAGTGTGAACGATCGCTTGAACGGATACGTCGGCCCCGTCGCCCGCTGATAAAGCATCGCCGAAGCGGCGAGTGCCAGCGCCAGCACCCAGAGCAGGCTCTGCAGAAGCCATTTGCGCAGCTGCGGCTCGGCATCGGATCGCGAGTCGGACGACATCGACAAAGATCATGCGTTAATGGGAACGGTTAGCCGTCGGCCTCGGCCGACGCTCACGCCCCGCAAGCGGGGCGGCTACAAAACACTTCACACAATGATGTCCGACTTCGCGGGTTTGTCCACGCGCGGCGTCTGACCGCCGCGAAGCACGCTGTTGCCTTCGAACAGTGTTCGCTGGTCGATCGCCGGCGGGTTGAGCCAGTCGTCTTCCTTCATCTGGCCGCTCTGTCCGTAGGCCGCCAGGGCGTTGTCGTAGGTCACTTTGCGAATCGTCTCTTCGGGAATGCCGCGTTCCTTCATCAATTTCGCGGTTTTCGGCACGGCGAGCGGATCGGAGACGCCCCAGTCGGCGGCGCTGTCGACGATGATCCGTTCGGCTCCGTACTGGCGGACGACTTCGACCATCCGCTCGTTACCCATCTTCGTGTTCGGGTAGATCGTGAACGCCGCCCAGAAGCCGCGGTCGAGCACTTCTTTCACGGTCTCTTCGTTGTTGTGGTCGATCACGACTTTCGACGGCGGCAGCCCCATTTCGATGGCGACGTCCATGCTGCGGGTCGTGCCGACCTTCTTGTTGCGGTGCGGCGTATGAACCATCACCGGCAGATCGGTCTCGACCGCAAGTTGAAGCTGCTCGCGGTAGAAGCGGTCTTCGGCGTCGGTCTGGTCGTCGTAGCCGATCTCGCCGACGGCGACGACGCCGTCCTTCGCGAGGAACAGCGGCAGGATCTCCATGACCTGCTCGGCGAGCGGCACGTTGTTCGCCTCTTTGCTGTTCAGTCCGATCGTGCAGTAATGGCGAATGCCGAACTGAGCCGCCCGAAACCGCTCGAACCCGACGAGCGTCGAGAAGTAATCGAGAAACGTCCCGACGGCCGTCCGTGGCTGCCCCATCCAGAACGCCGGCTCGATCACCGCGACGACGCCCGCGGCGGCCATCGCCTCGTAATCGTCGGTCGTGCGGCTGACGGCGTGGATGTGGGGGTCGATGTAGTTCATGGGGACATACTCAGTTATCAATTGTCGATTGTTCGCATCGTTTAGCCGCGACC
>JBAQZJ010000627.1:0-7508 GCA_049790855.1 Planctomycetaceae bacterium
GGACCGAGTGCTGCGTTGGACCTCCTTGACGATTCCGAAATCGCCGCGTCGGTCCGCCTGGTCCTCGGCCCGGCTCGATCGAACGCGGCGAATCAGGGTTTCCGGAGAGCCTCGAAGACCGATCGGACGAGCGAGTGTCTTGCGTTGCCTGGCGGGACGACGGACACTCCCGCATTCTGCCCTCCGAACCGCGGCGGCCTGCCGATCCTTTGCGATGAACGAGTGTTCTGTCGAACCGCCGATCCGCGTGGGCCTCATCGGCCTCGGCCGGCAAGGGTTATTTCATCTGGAGCGGTGGTCGGACGGTCACGCGGTGCAGGTCGTGGCGGCGTGCGACATCGATCCGGCGGCGCTGTCGCTTGCAGCAACATTGTGCGGACGCGTCGAATTCGAGGTGGATTCGCTGCTCGCTGATCGCGATATCGATGCCATTTTGCTGGCCGTGCCGACATTCGAACGGGCGCGGATCGGCCGACAGGTTCTCGCCGCCGGGAAGCACCTGGCATTCGCCGAACCGCCGGTCGCGACAACCGTCGGCGAAGCTGCCGGGTTGTTCGATGTCGCCGAGACGTCTGAACGCCGGATCGTCGTCTGGACGCCCTGGCGGGACGCCTCCGATTTTCAGGAGGCGTATTCCGTCGCCCAGTCGAGGCTTGCCGGGGCAATCCGGTTCCTGCGGTTTGAGCGTTGGAGTGCTGCGTCGACGACGGGAATCGATCGCCTTGCGGACGGGGATCGATCATTTCCCCGATCGGTCGTCTACGTGCTCGATCAGTTGATCGCACTCGCAGGAACGGAACCTCTGCAAGTCTTTTCACGACAGGCAGGCGGCAGTGTGACGGCGACAGTCGCGTTTGCGGAAAACCTGACCGCCGCCGTCACTCTCCGGATGCGCGCCGCGGTGAACCTGGATCTCGGTTGGGCGTTCGACGGCGAGCGGGGCGGCTACGCCGCCGGCCGCCGCTGGGTACGAACCGACGACGGCGAAATCTACGATGTTCCGATCGAACAGGCCGCTGCGCCGACGTTGGAAGGCGAACTCTGCACGGTCCTCGCCGGCTCATCGCCGGTCGTCGGCCGCACGGAGTCGCTGCGCCTGATCGCATTGCTAGACGCCATGGAACGGTCGCTCCGATCGGGTGAGGTCGCCACGGTGACGTTGACGCCGTGAAATCGTTTTCGGTCGCACGAAGGACGGATGTGTCTTACGGCTTCTGCTCGCCGGTGTCGATGTATCCCAGCACCGCGTATTCGAATTGCGTGCGACCGAGCTGGTCGTCGCGCATCAGGCGCACGGCTTCGGGCAGGCCGTCGAGCACCGCCTGACGAACGTCGGCACGGGCATCGCCGTACGACACCAGCAGCACGACCAATCCCTTGGGCTGCGCGAGCGTCTTGTAGCGATCGAAGAGCCGAGAGGCGAACTCGGCCGGCGCATCCGCACGAAACAACTGCGTCTGTTGACCGTTCGAGAATGCGATCTCGCCGTTCGCGCGTATCCGCAGCGTCCAGACGTCCGCCCGCTTTCGCAGTTCGTCATAGGAGAAGAGATGCTCGATGACCTCCGGTCCTCGGAGCGCCGCGAGCTGCGCGAACCGCTCCCGCAGTCGCTCCGCTTCCTGGGGCGTTCGTGGCGGCGCGCCAGCCGGCAGTGGCTTGAGCGCCTCGTCGACGAGTTCCTGCGGAACGTCGAACAGCTCGCCGACAAGATTTGCCGCATGACGCTGTTGTTCGACGACGTCATTCAACCGGCGCTGTATTTCAATCGATTCGGCGGCGAGTCGCTCGCGTTCGGCGGCCAATCGGGCGCGTTCCGCCTCCAACTGCTGCTCGCTTGCCGCGATTCGGCTTTCCGCCTGGTCGGCCTGTGTCTCCTCTCGCACGCGGACTTCGAGATAGAGCGCGAAAATCATGATCAGCAGCAGGTCGAGCAGTGGCATCAACTGGAAGTGCAGCCGTCGACCGAGCGTCTTCATGGCGTCGCCTCCGCCGCGGCGCCGGCCGGTTCGAACGCCAGCTCCCGCTTGGCGCGAGCGACTGTTTCGCGGACATGCGCGCGGTTCTCACCGAGCCGCGTGAACTTCGGCTCGAGCAGGCTGTTGACGAACATCAGGACGATCGCCGCCGTCAGTCCCGCGAAGGTCGACCAGATCGCTTCGCCGAACTGCGTGACGATTTTCGCGACGGTCGAGTCGCTTTCCGGACCGGTCAACGCGGCGCCAATCGCGAGGATCGCGCCGACGGTGCCGGCGAGCGGATAGGCCTCGACCATCGTCCGCGCGACGTTATAAGCCGTCTCGAACGGCAGCGCATTCAGGTAGCCGCGACGCTCATCGAGAATGTTGACCCGGTCGCGTAACACACGTCTTTCGTCGACCGCCGCGGGCGATGAAAGAACCTCGTTCACGTCGGCGAGAAACGCTTCGATCTGGTCGCCGAGCGTGCCGGTCGCGTCAAGCACGCTGCGGTGCTTCAATCCGCGGGTGAAGCGGTCGAGTGATGCCGCGATGACGCGCGTGTCGCGGCGAAACCAGATCCACAGCAGGACGAAGAAGGCAAGATGCACCGCCGCAGCCGCGGCGATGGCCAGCGTCGAAAGAGCCGAGAGCCGGTCAAGCAAGTCCGTCATGAGGCGATCCCGTCGAGTTCGCCCCAAGGTATGACGGATGGCGTGCCAACGTCCAGAGAAGCCGGCGGAGCAAGTGAAACACACGCCTCCGTGTCCGAACGAATCCTCGCCCAGAGGGAAGCTTGCCGTCGCAGTCACACGATGATGGCATGCACCTCGCGTTGTGGAATGCCGCCGGTGATATGCACGGCTCCGGCGGCGTCGATGAGGACGTCGACTTCGCTGCGGATGCCGAATTCCGGCAGATAGATTCCCGGTTCGATCGAGAACAATGTTCGCTTCAGAATACGGCGGTCGTCGTGAGTTTCCAGGTCGTCCATGTGGGTTCCGTTGCCGTGCGTTTCGCGGCCGATGCTGTGCCCGGTGCGATGCACGAACCGGTCACCGTAGCCGGCCGATTCGATTACGGCGCGAGCCGCCCGGTCGACCTGCCAGCCGCACAACGGCTCGCCCGCGGCAAACGCACTTCGCACCAGATCGATCGCCGCATCGCGGGCCGCGGCGACGACGGCGAAGACCTCGTTGACACGCGGCGGAACTTCGTCGCCGACGACGGCGACTCGGGTCAAATCGCTGTAGATGCCGTCTGGCAAATCGAGCTTCGCCCAGAGATCGACCAGCACGAAATCGCCGGTGCGAATCGTGGTATTCGCGCCGGTTCCCGTTTCATAATGCGGATCGCCCGCGTTCGGTCCGACCGCGACGATCGGTGGGTGATCGGTGACCATTTCATGGGCGCGGAAGTGATCGAGAATCACGTCACGGACGGCGACTTCGCTCGTTTGTCCCGACCTTTTGACTTCCGATGCGATGAAGTTCCACACGACGCCGTATGCCGCGTCGGTGTGCTTCGCCGCTTCGAGATGCAGGCGGATCAGTTCGTCGGACAACGTCGCCTCGAACTGTCCGATCAGGTCGCCGGACGAGACGACTTCGACGCCGAAGCTGCGAACCAATTCGACCGTTCCGGCGTCGACACGGGAAGCATAAGGATTCGCGTTGCGAGGCGAGTACTCCATCGCGACGCGCTTCGACCCTGCGAGTAGCCGGCCGACGCCGTCCTCAAGTTCCTGCCATTTCAGGTAGACGGCCTTGTCGCCCGGCAGATGGTCGAGAGAACCGGATTCGATCCGGTGAACGAGCTTCGTCGGCTTACCGTCGGCGGGAACGAAGTAGAACCACCGTCGCGTGCGATGGCCGCCTTCGGGAAAGCCCAGCACGCGGCAGGCGAGCGGATTCGACCCGCGAAAGTCATACATTAGCCAGCCGTCGAGACCGGCTTCGCGAATCGCGGTTTGAACGGCGGAGAGGTCGAAGTTCATTGGTCTCTTTCCATCAGAGCCGCGACCGTCAGGGAGCGCCGCTCGACGCCCCACCTCGAGGAACGCTTCCTGACGGTCGCGGCTCTGATTTCGTTATGCCGTGATTGAACCGCGTCGCGGACCGGCCTTCAATGCCGTCGCGGCGGCATGCCGGACAAATGGGTCGCCCGGCGGATCAGGTCGGCGTCGGTGACGGCGATCTCGTCCAGCAGACGGGCCGCGGTGGTGCGCAAATCGGGCGACGCATCGGTATCGCGGCGGCATTCCAGCAGGAATCGAACCGCGGCGACCTGCCCGGCGCGGCCGCGGTCGGCGTTCGGGTCGGTCGCGTTCAGCAGCGTCGCGACCTCGGAGAGAGCGTCCCATTCTTTCGCCGCGGCGAGATGGCCGACGGCAAGATCGGCCACGTCGTGACGGACGAGGCCGCAACAGGCCGCCAGCCGAAGTCGTTCGGCGGAGAACGGCCCGTTCGGCTGCGAGCGAAGGAAGCGGACCGCTTCGAGCACCGCCCCGGCCACTAACGGCGGGGTGTTCTCGGTCATCAACACATGCGTTTCCAGATCGGCCAATCCTTCCTCGCCGGTGAGCATCAGATACCCGGCCGCGACGCCGTCGGCACCGGTCGCGAAGCCTTCGCAGGTCAACAACCGTCGACGGAGGCGCTTCGCATCCTCTGCCGTGCCGCAGAGGCCGAGCAGGTATCCAGACAAAGCGATTCGATCGCCCGGCGTCTCGTCGTCTTCGATGAGTTCGACAAGTCGGTCGCGGGGCAACAGGCGACGATGTCGGTCGAAGTCTGCGGCGGTGAAACTCGACAACACGGCGAACGCATCACCCGCGATGAGTGGCTCACCATGGTCGAGATGGCGAAGTGCGTGCTGCAGCCGTTTCTCGCCGGCAGCGTCTGCCGCCGGAAGCGACTGCACATAGGCCGCAGCCTCGTCGGAAATCGAAATCGACACGACTGTCCGGTTGCGATTCGAGAGTAGTAGCGCCAAGTCCGTTCCCGTAGCGGGGGCAGGCCGTGGTTGAAGCGTCTGGCCGACGGAAACGGCCCCGGTGCCGTCGTGCAAGACCGCGACGACCGTCCAGCCGGAACCGGGATCAGCCGCATCGACCGGCCGCACGATCACCGCGGCCCGCGAGTCGGAGATTCGTGCCGACAGCGATACGGGATCGCCGGCGACGAATGGAGCCGCCACGGCGGGAACGGCCATCACGCACAACAGTCCCGTCGCGATCGCAGGCGTGCGGACATCCATGTCCTGCCTCCGTTGATTGGTTCACATTCGCGGCCAAACGGATCGACTGAAACTATTGAACGAGAATCAGGAACTGCTCGACGCTCTTGACGGTTTCCGGATCTTTCTGCTTGATCGACGCGTAGTGCTCTTTCGCCTGCTGGACATGCTCGGGAAGTGCGGCGGTATCTTCCGGTTTCACGTCTTTCGGCAGATCTTTCGTCGCGGCGTCGAAGTAGCGGATGATCGACCGCTTGATGCCCGGCACCTGGTAAGCCTCTTCGTCGTAGAGCTTCGCCAGTCGCTCCATGATCGACCAGTCTTTCCAGCGGGCGAGATCGGCGATGGCGAGATCGGCCAGTTCCGGACGGGCGAGCAGCGTGCGCATCGCGGCCTGAAGATGTTCGGGCTTGATCCGGCCGGCGCCGTAGTCCCACATGAATCGAACGGCCTGCATCGCGGCGTAGGTCTCGCTGAACGGCACCGGAATCTTCTCGCCGGCGTCGTCGGTGACGGGCATTCCGTTCTCGCCGACGAGGAACTCGTTCTCGAGCTTCAGTTCCCGCACGACGTCGAGAGCCGGCTCTCCCTTAAGCAGCAAATAGCCCGACATGACTCCGTCCAGGCCGATGCGGAACTCGTCGGTCGGCTTGGCGATCAGCTTTTCCATTGCGGCGGCATCGTCTTCGGTTCCGCACAATCCGAGCAACAGACCGTACAACCCCAGCCGGGCAGGTGAGGTCTCCGGATCGAGCACCCAGGCTCGAATCTTCTCGTGAGGAAACTCCTCTTTGACGGCGACGATCTCTTCATAAGGAGCGTTCGCGAACTCGGCGTACGCGTCGTTCGCCACGGTCTCATCGGGGAACTCGAGGTGCTTGACGAAGTAGGGCAGCCGCTCGCGGTAGGGAACTTTCTCGCCGTCTGCCGTTTGCGGCGCGGGCGCCTTCGCCAGATAGTCGAACGCCTTCTCGCTGAACGGTGTGGGAATGTCCCACTGGGCGACGTCGGCCCCCAATCCCGAAAGCAGGAACAGGTCGCCGGCCTTGCCGGGATTGTAGCCGGCCATCTTGATGGTCTGGCCGGGCTTGAAGTTCCCCTTCAGGACGCGCCGGACCTCGAAGGTCGTCGAGGCGGTTTCGTCGCCGTCGTCGGTCATGTCCTTGGCGCCGTCCTTCCACTCGGCGAGCAGAAAGACGTCGGACTGCACCGCCTGCTCGCTGAGCGTCAAAGACGGTGCCGAACAGAACGGACACGCCGCGACTGACGAGGGGAACAGCAGCGCGCCGGCGAGCGACGCGAGGGTCAAAGTGCAAGTGAGGGTTTTCATGGAACGCCTTTTCGCGCGACGCAAAGCCCACGCCTTGCAAGGCGTGGGCTTTGTCACTGAATCACGGTTGCGTCGGAAATCTTGTAAAGCTGATACCACTGGCCTTCGTTGTAGAACGGCGCGATGTGAAACGTGCCGACGACGTCGAACGGACGATCGCCGATGTACCGCACCGTCTCGCCTTCCTTGAGCTTCACGCCCACAAGGTAATAGACCTTCGCGTTCGGCCCGAAGCAGCATTCGCCGGTGTCGCGCGTGAGAATGAACGCGTTCATTTCCTGCTGATACGACGGGTACATAAACCCGCGGAGGCGAATCGTCTTGCCGTCGAGTTCCTTCAGCCAGTCGGGAAACTGATCGACGACGTCCGCCGGCAGCGGATCGCCCATGTTCAGCACTTTGAGCAGGTCGAGGTCGTCGTAATTGACCCGCAAGGCCCGCGGTCGACCTTCGGCGCGAAAGGTTCGCTCGGGGACGAGTAACCGCGGCCCGCCGGGCAGCGGTTGAGCGTTCGGCGACGCCGGAATGATGCCACCGGGAAACTGCGACGGATCGAGGGCCGGGTCGACGATACGGGGCGTCTCGGCCGCTGCGATCGCATCGCCGGAATCGGTGATCGACATCGCCGCCGACGCGATCGCCGTCTCGGCGACCGCAGGACGCGGTGCCACGACCGGCTCGATCGGCGGCCGCGCCTCGTCCGCGGCATCGCGACCGTGCGTGCTTCGAGCAGTCGCTGCTACGGCAGACTCTGAATCAACGGCCGGCCGTTCCGCCCCCGGCTTGAAGACGTCACGGCCGGCTTCAGACGCCGTATCGGGTTTGTGGGCGATCTCGCTTGGACTGCAACCCGCAAGCGACACGGCGACCCCGACGGCGATGCCGCAGAGCCTGACGAGCCGATGCCGCGTCGATCGCATCACGTTGTCCTCGTTGGGGAAAGATTCTTCGTCAGACGTCGTTCAGCCCTCGCTGGCGCGTCGGGC
>JBAQZJ010000628.1:0-5503 GCA_049790855.1 Planctomycetaceae bacterium
GGCTGACGCCGGCCGCTCGCCGAACCGGGATGGAGACGCCCGTGTCCGGTCGTGGGGCGGCCTTGTCAGCCCGGGGGCGGCCCGATAATATCCAGTTCGATTCGCCGCTGTAGCTCAGTTGGCAGAGCGACGCTTTCGTAAAGCGTAGGTCGTCGGTTCAAGTCCGACCAGCGGCTGTTCATCGCGGGTTGCACGCGTGAATGCCTCTCGATACGAAGCCCACGGGTGATGGCCCGTGGGCTTCCTTCGTTTTTCCGGCCGATCGCAATATGGTTCTGCTCATTTCGTGCAGCCTGAACCCCGAAAGCCGCAGCCGGCTGCTCGCCGAGGCGGCCCGCGAGCGATTCGCCGCCATGAACGAAGCGGTCGAGTTCGTCGACCTTCGCGAAATGCCGCTGCCGATGTGCGACGGGGCGACGACTTACGGCGACGCGAACGCGAAACGCCTGTCGGAACTGGGGTCGCAGGCCGATGCGATCGTGCTGGCGGCCCCCATCTACAACTTCGGCGTCTCGGCGTCGGCGAAGAACCTGGTCGAGCTGACCGGACGATCGTGGTCGGGCAAGGTCGTGGGAATGCTGCTCGCGGCAGGAGGGCAGGGCAGTTACATGTCGGGCATGGGGTTGGCGAACAGCCTGATGCTCGATTTCCGCTGCCTCGTCATTCCGCGCTTCGTCTTCGCCGACGGCGATGCGTTCGCCGACGGACGGATCACCAATCCCGACACCGACCGCCGCGTCGGCGAATTGAGCCGCGAGGTCGTCCGCGTGTCACGAGCGCTGCGATCGACCGAGTGACGCGAACGTCAATCCCCCGATCCCCTCGCCTCTCCCGATCCCTCGCCTCCCGCTCAAGGTCTCTCGGCAGCGACGGGGCCGGCGGCCTTCAACTGTTGAATGACGATGGGGGCGTCGAGACGGGCTTCGACGTCGTCGAACATCGCGTCATCCTTGCCGAGCTCGATCGTGAGGGTCACCGCTTCTCCCCTCAGTTGTTCGAGGTAGAAACCGGCGAGCGGCGTGAACCGCGTCAGCGGCTGCCGGGCGAGCATGCCGGACAACGACGTCTCGGCCGCCGCAAGCCGCCCGGCTTCCAGTTCGCAGAGGGCCGCGTTGATCTCCGCCTGGGCGATCTGTTGCGCCTGGTCGAAGGCACGGCCCGTCTGCTCGACCTGCCATGTCGGAAAGACATTGTCTCGGTTGCCGTGCAGCGGGCCTGCCAGCGGGATCGTGTTCATCGCGGTGATGAGCTGGGTATTGCCGGCCTCGGCGGCCTCATCTCTCCAGAGCGCTTCGGCCCGCACGAAGTCGGGCAGGGCCAGCGACGCGAAGGCGAGTGGCTCGCGAAAGCCCGGCAAACCCTGCGACGACGCCGCCGGCTCGATCTCGACAAGCTCCTCGAACGCCTCGCGCGGCCGGGCCGCCTCGAGCAGCAGGACCGCACGCAGGCGTCGGACCTGTGCGTTGTTCTCGACGAGCGTCGGGTCGGCGTCGATCAGTTCGAGCGCCTCCAGCGTGCAACCGTTCTGCCAGGCGAACAGGATGACGTCGAGCTTCGGCTGTTTCTCTTTGAGATACGTCGCCGCCTGCGCCTTGACGGTGCGGACCTGCTCGCGGACCTGCTTCCACATCTCGTCCCATTGCTCCGCATCCGCTTCGTTCGCGGGCTTCGGAGGTTCGCTTCCGGTCAGCCGTTCGTATTCGTCGCGGGCCTGGACCGCGAGTTCGGCCTTGTTGAACGCGAGATAGAGCGGAATGAGACGTTCCTGCGTTCCGGGGTCATCCGGCGCGATCGTGCGGGCCTGCCCGTACGCCCCGAGAGCCTGATAGAGCCGGCGCTGCATCGGACCGCCGGCACCCGACGATTCCTGCCCGTAAAGGATCTCATAGACGCGCCCCAATCCGCGGTAAGCGGCGACGCTCTGCGGATCTTTCGCGAGCGTCGCGTAGAAGTCGCGCATGGCCAGATAGGCGAACGCAAACACCGTCTGCGGCGTCAACTGCATCTGTTGTGCTTCGACGAGTTCCAGATGCTGCAGGCAGTGGATGCCCCGTGCCAGTTCGTTCGACGGCGGCTCGGGACGCGTCAGGCGATCGCTCCAGGTGCCGGGCAGGGGCCAGGCGGCCTGATTCGCCAGTTTCGGCACCGGCTCGCGAAACGCCGCTTCGGTCAAGTGACTGCGATGAGCGGCGAGATAGTCGTCGACCGACGGATTGACGGTGTCGCCGCGACAGAACAGCGCCCCGGCGGCGCCCAGTTTGACGAGCCTCCAGTCGCGAGACTGCAACAGATCGAAGTAGCTGACGTAGTCGGGGTTCGGCAGCGTCAGCCGCGGCACCGCCTGAACGATTCCAAACCGTTCGAGAGCCGGCTTCCAGATGTCGGGCCGGCCCCATTCGACTTCGCTGGCCGCCGCGCGAAGGGCGTTCCGCACGTTGTCGTGCAGGGCGATCAAATCGCCGTCCGTCGAGGCGCCTGCCGAATACAATGCGAGCCGATGATCGATGAAGGGCCGCTTCCCGATCCAGATCAGCACGTCACCTTGTGCCGCGTGAAAGTTGAACACCTTGTCGTCATAGGGATCGGCCAGAACGTCGGAGAGGCTCGCCACCTGGTTGGAGAGGGACGCATCCAGCCCCAGGCCCGGGCGACGACCGTCGTCGGCGACGATTCGGCCGAGCATCCACAAGGCGGCGAGCGCCGCGAACGCGATCACCGTCACGGCGCGCCCGCCCCGCGAGAACAGCAGCTCGTCGCGGTCGGTTCCGTAAGTTTGCCGGAACGTTCCCCGGTACCACGACTCGGCGTTCTGAATCGCCAACACGGCGAAGACGATCGACGCCGCGGGCCATTCGCGACCGGCGAAGACTCCGAAGGCGACGAACCCCAGCCACAGCGCCAGGTCGCCGACGTCGAGCCGTCGGCGATTGAGCAGCAGCGTCACCGCCGCCACGACGGCCAGCAACAGGCCGACGAGCAGCACCGTGTCGAACATCGCTCCCTGCGGAAACGACCAGAGCGGCAGATGCGGCAGCACGGCCCAGGTGGTGTCTCCGTCGTAATACTGCCGGTACGCCGGATCAACCTGCCCGTAGAGCCGAAAGGCCCCCAGCGGCGCCCGCCAGGTGAACGGGTTGACGAGCGACGCCGCGACCGAAGCGCCGACCGCCGTCCAGTAACGGCTGCGTCGCGATCCGTCATCGAAGCCCGGCCGGCCCGCGAGCAGCCCGATCAACTCGCCGATCCCGTAGAGCAGCAGCACGGCCAATCCGAAGAACATCCGCGGATCGAGATTCGCCCAGACGAGAAACAGCGGAACGAGCCACCAGACCGCTCGACGATCCAGTTCCTGGCGATAGCGCGTCAGCAGCCAGAGCGTCGCCGCCAGCCCGACGAGCGTCACGACCTCCGACCGGGCGGTGAATTGAGGAGTCGCCGCGACGGCCGCGAGCACGGCGACCGACGCCGCCCACCACGACGACACCCCGGAATGACGACACGCGAGAATCAGCACGATGACCGCGACCGCCGCGACCACCTGAAACACCGTCAACGCCCCGAAGCCTCCGACGGCGTGCAGGCCCGCGGCGACGAGATCGAACAGCCAGTGCGGGTTCACCCACGGTCGTTCCGTCGCCGTTGCCGAGAAGGCGTCGCTGGCCGGCGGCAGCACGCCGTGGTTCGCGAGATACCGCCCGGTCGCCACATGAACGAGCGACCGCGAATCGGCGATCGTCGTGCAGGCGAACACGATCGCCATCAGTCCCGCCGCCCAGACGAGCACCTTGTCGTTCCGGCGCGCTTCATCGGCGACGTCGTCGACGGTCAACGGCGGCAGTTCCGGCGGCTTCTCGGCCGGGGCGCGGTAGGTGAAGGGGTGGCGCGGCTGATCGCCCGATTCGGGATCCGGTTCGGGCCGCGGCGTCGGTTCGTCGGTTCGGTCGTCGGGCGGGAGCACGCAGAACGCTCTCGGCAACACGGAGGGGGACATTCAGCGTTCGGCCTGCCGCGGAAAGCGTCTCGGCTGCGGCGAAAGGACGGGCGTGCTCCATGCTACGGCGGGCCGGAACAGTCGGTCAACCGCCGCCCGAGTCCGTGGACGCTGCTCCGTTCAGACAGGGAACACTCACTCTTCTACGCCCACAACCACCGCGGCGTTGGAATCAAGCTCGAATTCGCCGTCGGGGTATCGCCGCCGAGCACAAGCCGCGCCGTCCGAGCGGCTCAACCGATCGTCGCCTGGCCGACCCAGGGTTGAAGCACGTCCGGGATGCCGATGCTGCCGTCGGCACGCTGATAGTTCTCGAGAATCGCGATCAAGGCTCGTGCCACCGAGATCGCCGTGCCGTTGAGCGTGTAGACGAACGCGGTTCCCTTGCGATCCTGGCTCTTGCAGCGGATGTTCAACCGGCGGGCCTGATAATCGGTGCAGTTGCTGGCGCTGGTCACTTCGCCGTACTCGCCGCGGCCGGGCATCCAGGCTTCCAGGTCGAACTTGCGGTAGGCCGGTCCGCCGAGATCGCCGGTCGCCGTGTCGATCACCCGATACGGCAATCGTAAGCCCTGAAAGATCTCTTCCTCGATTGCGACGATCTCGGCGTGCATCGCGTCGGAGGCCGCGGCTTCAGGAGCGGTGAACGCGAACAGTTCGACCTTCGTAAACTGGTGGACGCGATAGATGCCCCGCGTCGCACGGCCCGCCGCGCCGGCTTCGGTGCGAAAGCAGTGCGAGATGCCCGCGACTTTGATCGGCAGCTTCGCGACTTCGACGACCTGGTCTTTGAGCGATCCGCCCAGCGTAATCTCCGCGGTCGCGACGAGACTCAGATCGCTGCCGGCGACCGAATAAATCTGTGCTTCGGGGCCGCGCGGATTGAAGCCGATCCCGCTGAGAACGTCATCGCGGGCCAGATCGGGAGTCGTATGCAGCGTGAACCCTTTGTCGATCGCCTTGCGGGCGGCGTACTGCACCAGGGCCAGTTCCAACAGGGCCGCTTCGTTCTTGAGGAAGTAAAAACCGCTGCCGGCGACACGGGCGCCCGCTTCAAAGTCGATCAGGTCATGCTTCGCCGCGAGATCGACGTGGTCGAGCGGGGTGAAGTCGAATGCCGGTTTCTCGCCCCAGGTGCGAACCGTCACGCTGGCGTCTTCGCCGCCGATCGGGGCGTCGGGATGCGACAGGTTCGGGATCGTCGCCTGGATTGACCGCAGTTCCTCTTCGACCTGCTTGCGGCCGGCTTCGGCAGCGGCGATCTGCTCTCGCAGTTCCTTGCCGCGAGCGACGAGCTTCGCCTTTTCGTCGGCGTCCTTCGTCTTCGGAATGCCCGCGCTCGTCTCTTTCTGCTCGTGGCGCAGCGAGTCCTCGCGCTGGATCAGCTCGCTGCGACGGTCACGCAGACGGAGCAAGCCGTCGAGATCGACGGAGACGCCGCGATTGCGGCAGTTCGCCTCGACGAGGTCGCGATTGTCACACAGGAACTGAAGATCGAGCATCAGGTCGTCT
>JBAQZJ010000629.1:0-5686 GCA_049790855.1 Planctomycetaceae bacterium
ACAATCGGCTCCCCTCACCCCCGGCCCCTCTCCCCGGGGAGAGAGGAGCCGACGCGGCGGAGAGGCCGGTTCAACGCTGATCGTTGTGCTTGTCGAAATCCGCTCCCACACCCTGCCCCGGCCGCCGAAACGTCGTCGTCACTTGATGAACAGCATTTCCTGGTAGGTCGGCAGAGGCCAGAGATCGTCGGCGACGTGGGCTTCCAGTTCGTCGGCCGCCGTACGCAATTCCGCCATTGCCGGCAGCACGGCGTCGCAGTAACGCCGCGCATCCTTCTTCGAATCGCCCGAGTGCGCTTCGGCAAACGCGACGTCGAGCGATTCGGCAAGCTCGCGGACGCGCCGCACGAGGCCCGCGATGCGGTCGACCTCGGCGGCTTCGGGATCGAGGCCGAGCGTCTTGAGGTGGGCCGACGTCGCGGCGATCTGCCCGAGATACTTCATGCCCGCGGGAACGAGCATCGTCCGGGCGATCTCGACCATGATGCGGGCTTCGACGCCGATGCTCTTGCAGTAGTGCTCATGATAGATCTCCGAACGGCTTTCCAGCTCGCGACGAGAGATCACGCTGTAGTGCGAGAACAGCGCCTCGACGTCGGGTGAGTCGAGGTACGGCAGCGCGTCGGCGGCAGTCTTCAGATTGAGCAGCCCGCGACGCTCTGCCTCGACCTGCCATTCGTCGCTGTAACCGTTGCCGTTGAAGATGATCGCACCGTGCTCGCCGACGATCTCGGCAAGCAGCGTCTGCAAAGCGGCGTGAAGCTTCTCCGGATCGCCGCCGGTCTCGTCTTCAAGCCGGGTCGCGCAATAGTCGAGCGATTCGGCGACGATCGTGTTCATCGCGACGAGCGGTCCGGCGATGCTCTGGTTGGCGCCGACCGCCCGAAACTCGAATCGGTTGCCGGTGAACGCGAACGGGCTGGTCCGGTTGCGGTCGCCGGCGTCTTTCGGCAGCGGCGGCAGCGTGTCGACGCCGACCGTCAGCGTGCCTTTCGCGAGCGAACTCATCGCACCGCCGGCCCGGACCTGCTCGAAGACGTCGGTCAACTGATCGCCGAGAAAGATCGAGATGATCGCCTGCGGCGCCTCGTTCGCCCCCAGCCGGTGATCGTTGCTCGCGCTGGCGACGACCGCTCGCAGCAATCCCTGATGGCGATGGACGCCCCGAATGACGGCCGCACAGAACAGCAGGAACTGGGCGTTGTCGTGCGGGGTCGCGCCGGGATCGAGCAGGTTTCCCTGCGTCGCGCTGCCCATCGACCAGTTGACGTGCTTGCCCGATCCGTTCACGCCGGCGAACGGCTTCTCGTGCGTCAGGCAGACCATGCCGTACTTCTCGGCGACCCGCTTGAGGGTCACGACCAGCAGTTGCTGGTGGTCGGTCGCGAGGTTCGCCGACTCGAACAGCGGCGCGATCTCGTACTGGCCGGGCGCGACCTCGTTATGCCGCGTCTTGATCGGCACGCCGAGCTTGTACAGCTCGCGCTCGACGTCGAGCATGAAAGCGAGCACGCGCTCGGGAATCGCGCCGAAGTAGTGGTCTTCGAACTCCTGTCCCTTGGGCGGCCTCGCTCCGAACAACGTCCGCCCCGCCGTCAGCAGGTCGGGCCGCGCGAAGTAGAAGTTCCGGTCGATCAGGAAGTATTCCTGCTCGGGGCCGGCGGTCGGTATGACGAAGGTCTCGTCCTGGTGTCCGAAGAGCTTCAGCACGCGCTGGGCCTGCCGGTTCAGGGCGTGCATCGACCGCAGGACGGGCGTTTTCTTGTCGAGCGCCTCGCCGGTCCACGAGACGAACGCGGTCGGAATGCACAGCGTCGTGCCGTTGGGGTTCTCGAGGATGTAGGCGGGGCTGGTGACGTCCCAGATCGTGTACCCGCGGGCCTCGAACGTCTGCCGGATGCCGCCGCTCGGAAAGCTCGAACCGTCGGACTCGCCCTGGATCAACTGCTTGCCGCTGAACTCGGCGGTGACGCTTCCCTGCCCGTCGGGAGCCAGAAAGCTGTCGTGCTTCTCGGCCGTCAGTCCCGTCAGCGGGTAAAAGACGTGGGCGTAGTGCGTCGCCCCCTTTTCGATCGCCCAGTCTTTCATGGCGACGGCGACGACGTCGGCGACGGACGGATCGAGCCGGGTGCCCTGCTCGATCGTCTTGAGCAGCGACTCGTAAACCGGCTTCGGCAGCCGATCTTTCATCGCCGACTTTCCGAACACGTTCGCCGCAAACAATTCGCGCATCGGCGTTTCCATGAAGCTCATCGGCGGGCTCGTCGGCTGGTAGCTGGTCGCCGCCGAGATCGCGGCCCGTCGAGCACCGCCGGTGACGCGGTTCAATCCCGGATGGGATGCAGACGACGAGATCGAACGGGCGGAATCGGATTGGTTCACGGAAAACACTCAGCGTGGAGGAAGACTCGCGGCGGGGTTTCGACCTGCGGAATGCTGCGACGAGCGCGGGGCCGCGCAGCCGGGGTGATTTGCCCGGCGTGCGCCGCTTCCTGAAGATCGCCGGCTGCCCCCGCTTCGGCCTGTCCGGAACCGAGCGGCGCGACGCAAACCGTCGGCGCCTTCCGAAGCGGAGACGTCGTCGCACCGCGGCAACGCCGACCATCATCGCGACTCGGTCGCGCGAAGTCGAGCGAGCGACAACGACGCAGGCGTCCGGCCTCGCCGAGGAGACCGGACGCCTGTTAGCAGGATGCTTATCGCGAGTGCGCTCTGCCCCCTCTCCTCTGGGGAGAGGGGCTGGGGGTGAGGGGATCAGTTGGACGTGATGTGCCGGAACTCGTAAGTGGGGAAGTTCACGTTTTGTTGAAGAAGAGCAGACGAACCCGCAAGGGTGCCTCTCACCCCTGACCCCTCTCCCGAGGGAGAGAGGGACCGACGGTGAATCTCAACTCGAAGACGGCCGTGGTGCTGGCAGGGCGCTCTCCAACTGATCGTGGAGGATCTCGCGCTCAACCGCCGACCATCTCCGACCGCTCGAAGACTCCGGCCGCTTCGGGCTGGTAGGCGATCGCTTCGATCTCGATGCGCACCGACCCGCTGGGAACCGGCCAGTCGACGACGTCGCCCACTCGGCAGCCGACGATCGCGGTTCCGACCGGCGAGAGGATCGAAATCCGGTCCTCGCGGATGTCGGCGTCTTCGGGATAGCACAGCGTGAACGTCCAGAGTTCGCCCGTCTCCAACTCGCGCAGATGGACGGTCGAATCCATCGTCACGACGTCGGCGGGAATCTCGGCAGGCTCGACTCGCCGGGCGCGCCCCAGCTCGCGGCGCAGATCCTGGAAGTGGCGTCGATCGTCCCTGGGAATCCGATCCAGCAACGCAGAGAGGCGTCCGTGGTCGGCGTGGGTCATCACAATCGAAGTCTGGGTCATGGCAGTATCCTCGATCCCGAAACGGGGTCGGTGGCAGTTCAAGAGAAACACAAAAGAATGGAACGACGGGCGATCGCGGCCGGCCTTTGAATTCAGACAGCGCCGCAGTTTCACAGGTTCGCTTTCGCAGGCCGCAGGGGGTCGAGCCGGCGAGTCTTACGACCGCGTGCAGGCTTCAACGCTCAGGGCGCTGCAAGGGCTTTTCTCGCGATCGAAGGTCACGAACACACGATCTCGCGGCTGGAGCAGCCGAAGCTTGACCCGCTCGCCGTTCAGCAGAACCTCGCAGGCGGCAGGCACGTCGAACGTCATCGCGGTGCGGCCGCGATGTACGGTCACGATGCGATTCAACAAGTCGACTCCCTGCAGAACACCTTCGACGGTTTGCGGGGAGACGTCCTCCGCGAAAGCCGGCATGACGACTTCATCCTTTCCGGGACGATACGATGGAAGAGGGAGAATCGGACGTCGGAACGACGTCGTCTTCTGGTGAAAAACTCGCGGCATGGCTCCGCCTCGGGCGGACACATGGAACGGCGGTCAAGGGCGATTCACCGCGAGCGGTCTCGATTTGCTAAGATTGGTTCTGGTGGCGGTATACGGTTTGCAAAATGAACTCGTCGCCGCGAACTTCCCGCCCATCCACAATGCATTCGCCGTGCCAATGGCGTGGAACGCGTCGCGGACTTCGGGGTTTCGGAATGTCTGACGGAATCGGCCGGTTCGCGACCGACGATCGTTGAAAGGCTGCCAAGGACTGGCCATAAGACAGCCAGTTGGCCCGATCCGGCCAACTCGTCGCAGAGAGTTCCATGCAGAGCGCGCCGACCCGCACTGACGCCTCGACACCCGACGCACTGCCGCGCCAGGAAGGTCCGCGCGAGGAAGTCACCGCTTGTGAAACCTCCGACGTCGTCAAGC
Organism: Planctomycetaceae bacterium; assembly: GCA_049790855.1. GTDB lineage: Bacteria > Planctomycetota > Planctomycetia > Planctomycetales > Planctomycetaceae > JACCRE01. The sequence continues at coordinate 4,299 of JBAQZJ010000629.1, forward strand.
CGCCGGACGCGACGAACCGGCATGTGCTGCGACGCGCCGTGTTGCCGACGTTCGTCATCGCCGGGGTGTTGATCGTCGTCTGTCTGGCGACCGTCGCGTTGCTGGACGGTCGCCTCGCCGGCTGGATGCTGCTGGGGCTGGGCCTCGTCGCGGCAACCGTCGCCTGTCTCGCGGCGTGGAGGAACGGCAGGACGTTCCAACGTTCGTTCGACGACGTCGCTCGAACGGTGGAAGCCGCGGCCGACCGGCTGGGGCATGGGAATCCCGTCGCCGATTCGGCACCGCGCAGCATGGTCGAACAGTTGCAGGGGTTGGTCGACGGCATCGACCGCGTCCTCGACGATCGCCGACAGCGCGAGCGCGAAGTGATGCGTGCCGACCAACTGGCCATGGTCGGACAGGTCGCCGCGGGCGTCGCCCACGAGCTGCGGAACCCGCTGACCTCGGTGAAGATGCTGGTCCAGACGAATCTCAAGGAAGCGACGCGACGCGGTTTGCCGGTCGAGGATCTCGACGTCATCGAGCAGGAGATCCGCCGCATGGAGCGGTGTCTCCAGCGGTTCCTCGATTTCGCGCGTCCGCCGAAGCCGACGCGTCGACCGATCAGCCTCGCCACGCTGGTCGGACAGACGTTCGCGCTCGTCGACGGCCGGGCGCGTCGTCAGCACGTCACGATGACCTTCGTGCCTCCGGCGATTCCGGTCGTCGCCGAAGCCGACGAAGACCAGATCCGGCAACTGATCGTCAATCTCGTTCTGAATGCGCTCGATGCGATGTCCGACGGCGGCCGGATCGACGTTCAGCTCGAGGCCGACGACGCCGGCCAGACGGAACTGCGGGTTCTCGACACCGGACCGGGCATTCCCGACGAGCTGTTTCCCCGCCTGTTCGACCCGTTCGTCAGCACGAAGGAGACCGGCATCGGGCTGGGTCTCGCGGTGTCGCATCGCATCGCCGCCGGTCACGGCGGAAGCCTGACGGCCGTGAATCGTCCGGAAGGCGGCGCCTGCTTCCGACTCCGCCTGCCCGCCTCGCAGCGGACAGCGCCTTCACTGTGAACAGACCTTCTTGCGTCCCCTTTGATTCTATGGGTTCCGAATCGCTTTCATGCCTGGCCATCGTCTCCCCTCTCCTTGGGGAGAGGGGCCGGGGGCGAGGGGAGCCGCTGGACGACGGGTGCCTGAACTTCGCCGGAGGGCCGAGGGAACGGCGGCGCGCATCGAGCAACGCACAAGGCATCCCCTCACCCCTAACCCCTCTCCCCAGGGAGAGGGGAACCGATGACAAGGCCGGTCACCGATGCCTTTTGCTGTTTTGTCCGAATGCACTTAGGCTGGTCGTTCTACGACTCTTTTCACCGACGCTTCTTCTTTCCTTCGAGCGAGGAG
>JBAQZJ010000630.1:0-8860 GCA_049790855.1 Planctomycetaceae bacterium
CGGTAAGCCATGCGACGTCGAGGAACCCGACCGAACCGCCGTCGCGACGGGAACCGAGCCGCTGGACGATGCCGTCCTGATCGCGTCATCGCCGATCGGACGTACGTCGCGATCGAATCCGGCCACCTATCTGGGAGCATTCGATCCGATTCGCGCGGCGTTCGCCGCGACGCCGGAAGCGAAACTACGGGCCTACGGGCCGGGAATGTTCAGTTTCAATTCCGACCGCGGCGGGCGATGCCCGCATTGTCGCGGCGCCGGCGTCGTCTCGATCGACATGCAGTTTCTTCCCGACATCGAAGTCACGTGCCCCGAATGCCGGGGGAACCGATTCCGCCGCGACGTGCTCGACGTCAAGCTCCGCGGTCGATCGATCGCCGAAGTGCTCGAGATGACCGCCGCCGAAGCGTTCGCCTTCTTCCGCGGCAACCCGCAGGTGCAACGGCGACTCGCGCCTCTGAAAGAGGTCGGCCTTGATTACCTGCCGCTCGGCCAGCCGGCGACGACGCTCTCGGGCGGAGAGTCGCAACGGTTGAAGATCGCGTCGTTTCTCGGCGGCGGCACGGGCAAGCGAACGTTGTTTCTCTTCGACGAGCCGACTGTCGGACTGCACGCGAGCGACGTCGCGAAGCTGCTCGACTGTTTCCGCAGGCTGATCGCGGTCGGTCATTCGCTGGTCGTCGTCGAGCACCGGCTCGACGTGATTCGCGCAGCCGACTGGATCATCGACCTCGGCCCCGAAGCCGGCGACGCCGGCGGACGGATCGTCGCCGCCGGGCCTCCCGCGGCGATCGCCGCCGTGTCCGAATCCGTCACTGGTCGATATTTGGCGACATAGCGCGGTCCCGCGCCCGCGACTGTCGCCGGATTCGCCGCCGCCGTAAGATATCCGCATGAACGAGCAGGACGGGTACAAGTTCGAGCCGGTGCGGTTTCTGATGTGGCTGCCGGCTTACGTGCTGGTCGCGTTCACCCTGTACGTTCTCTCCGCCGGGCCGATGTACTGGCTGATTTACTCGGCCTATTTCCTCGACCCGAATCCGCTGCTCGCGATCCTCTATCTGCCGCTCGTCTGGCTCAGCGGTCAGAGCGACCTGTGCGCCCAATGGCTCGACTGGTACGTCGGCTTGTGGGTGCTGTAGGTGGTCGTCGTTAGGTGGCGCTGGTCGGAAAGAGGTGGGCGTTCCCACGTTGCGCGGGCGCTCGTTGAAGAGCATGCCATGGAACGGAAGGAGGATCCTGGACGTCGGCTCAAACACGTGCGCCACGCCGATCGCCAGAATGCCGCCTCGGTGAGTTTATCAGTGCGATGCGGTTCACCACCGATCCGCCGGTCGTGGGTCACTTTGAACAAAGCGGCCGGACTGTGGCCTTTCGCTCTGCGAAAGGGCGTTCTTTCGCGGAGCGAAAGACGACAAACCGTCAAACTGACCCACCACCAGGTTTCCACATCATGGGCAGAACGGCGGCCTGAAACGTCGCCGCACCTCTCTAACTTAACGCTCTCGGCGCCCGTCATCGCCGCCGATGCTGAAATGTGCGTCAAAACCTGTTATGACGCACCAATTCCGGGAGAGCAGACGACGTCGAATCGGCGGTTTCGCCGACCCGACGAGATTCGGCGGAGAGCCTCCGCAGACGCACCATGAGAGGACAGCCGGGATGGGCGTTCCGCTATCGCAGATGTGGACGGTCGCGTCGTACGTCATTCGACAGCGACTCGCCCGGCGGCAACGGTATCCACTGGTGCTGATGCTCGAACCATTGTTCCGCTGCAATCTCGCCTGCGCCGGCTGCGGGAAGATTCAGCATCCGAAAGAGATTCTCAAGAAGCATCTGACGCCCGAAGAGTGCTTTCATGCCGTCGAGGAGTGCGGCGCCCCGATCGTCAGCATTCCAGGCGGCGAGCCGCTGCTTCATCCGCAGATCGGCGAGATCGTCGCCGGCCTGGTCGCCCGCAAAAAATACGTCTATCTCTGCACAAACGCGTTGCTGCTCGAGAAGAAGCTCGACCTGTTCGCGCCGTCCAAGTTCCTGAGCTTTTCGATCCACCTCGACGGCCCGCGCGAAGAGCATGACGTCGCTGTCTGCCGCGAGGGCGTCTACGACGCGGTCATCCCGGCCGTGAAGGCGGCGATCCGACGCGGATTTCGCGTCACGACGAACTCGACGCTCTTCAACAACTCCGACCCCGACCGCACGCGAGAGTTGTTCGATTCGCTCGCCGAGTTGGGCGTCGAAGGCATGATGGTCTCGCCCGGCTACCCGTACGAGAAAGCTCCCGACCAGGAGCACTTTCTGCATCGTCGACAGACCGAGGGGCTGTTCCGCCGGGTCTTCGCCAAGGCCGATCGGCGTTGGCATTTCAACCAGTCGCCGCTGTTCCTCGAGTTTCTTCGAGGCAACTGGAACCTCGAATGCACACCTTGGGGCATGCCGACCTACAACCTCTTCGGCTGGCAGAAGCCCTGTTACCTGATTCAGGAAGGCTATTGCGCGACGTTCGCCGAACTGATGGAGACGACCGACTGGAACAGCTACGGCTGTTCGAGCGGCAATCCGAAGTGCGTCGACTGCATGGTCCACAGCGGCTATGAAGCCACGGCCGTCGCCGAAACGTTCGGCACGCTGCGTGGCTTGGCGCGTGCCGCCCGCGTCACGCTGTTCGGCCTGTCGGAGTTGCCGGAACGGCAGGACGAGCCGTCGCCGCCGACCGATCCGACGATGCGCGATCGAGAACTCGTTCAGCTTCAGGTCTGAGCCGGCCTTCGCCGTCGACATTCCATCAAACCGACCCACGACCCGCGACCGTCAGGGAGCGTTTGACGGCAAACCCGCGCCGATAGACCGCTTTTCTGGCGGTCGCGAGCCGATAGACCGCTTTTCTGAGTGTCGCGAGTCGGATGTGGAAGTTCCCCTGCCGGCTGCCCCGGGGCAGGCCTGAAATCGGCGGGACAGGGATACCTTCCGATCATCATCGTCTACCATAATCAGAGAAACGGTAGAGAGCGCTCGGCGAACCACAAGCTTGACGTGTCGCAAACGGGCCGCGACCGCGAGGGAGCGTTTGACGACGAACCCACGCCGAAAGACGCTTCCTGACGGTCGCGGCTCTGACGTGGATGTCGTCAGTTGGTGCCGGCCGGCGTCGTTCCATCACAACACGAATCGTCAGGGGGTCGTTCTCATGCTCGCGATACTCAGAACGACGCTCGTCGCAGTGTTCGTCGCCGCCGGTGCCGTCGTCGCGACGGAGCAGGCTTTCGCGGGTGTCGGCTACTACTATTCCGCGCCGTCGTACTACTACGCCCCTCCGGTCTACGGACCGTCGTACGGATTCGGCTACACCGGTGGGCCGGCGTATCATAGCGGCTACAGCCCTTACTACGGCACGTCGACTTATTACAGTGGTGCCGTGTACGGTGGCCACGGATATCCGGAGTACGGCTACTATTCGCCTTACCGATACTACGGCTATCGCCCGTATCGACTCGGGTTCGGTCGCAGCGTTTTCAATATCGACGACTGAAAGATTTGAGCCGACTCCGCCGTTCTGCGTCGATGCCGCATGGACGGTTGTTCCGCAAGACTGATGTTCCGGATCGGATAGGATTCAGCGATCGATCCGATTGTTCTTCGCATTCCACGTCGCGGAGACCGAGACGCACCATCGAACAGGAGGAGCGGAACGATGTCGACGGTTTTTCGAGCGGTCCTGATCGGCGGCCTCGTCGTCGCCGGAAGTGCGATGACGGCCGATTCGGCCAGCGCCCAGTGGGGTTACTACGGCGCCTCGTACGGCGGCCCCTCGTTCAGCTTCGGATTCAGCACCGGCCCACGGTATTCCTCGTACTACGCACCGTCATACGGCTACACGTCACCTTACGGGTATGCTCCAACGTATGGGTACGCGGCGATGCCGTCCTACAGGGTCAATCGCTACCCGGCCTATTACGGGAGTCCCGCGTACTACGGTGCTCCGCGTGGACGGCTCTCGTACGACGTCTACTCCCCGTTCGGACGCAGCGAGTTGAACTACCGATTCCGACCCGACGGTCGCGTTCGCGTCGACTTCGACGATTGAATCGGACCTCGCGATCGTCGCGTTCCTAGCCCGTCGGCAGACTCGGCGGGCTTTTTCGTTTCCTGCAATCTCCCCGTCGGTCGGCTGTCGAAAGTACGCAAGGACGAGACAAACTCCCGTCGTCGATTCGGTGGAGACGTTATGATGCGCGTGGTGATGCGGCGGACGATTCTGGCGGCCGGAGCGGCGTCAGCGATGTTGACGGCGGGTTTGTCGGCCGTTGGACAGAGCTACTTTCACGCCCCGGCCGGCGGTCCGCCGGACTACACGACCTGGGGATCGCGATCGTCGTTCTACGGCTCGACGTACGGAACGGGATATGCGCCCTACGTCTCGCCCTACGCGACGTCGTACTCCGTGCCGTTCGCGACGCCGTCACCGTCCTATGGAACCGGGTTCCCCGGGGCCGGCGTGATGCCGTACGCTGCTTCGTACGGCAATCCTCGCGGCAGGCTGACCTACGACGTTCAGACGCCGTACGGATCGATGGAGCACAACTACCGGTTTCGCCGGAACGGCACCGTTGATCTCGACGTCGACGATTGAGCGGCGTGACGCCCGGCCGCAAACGTGCGCTCAACCCGATCGGGCGGCATGCGGAGGGTCGCCATCCGACGGCGAAACGGCCTTCTCGACTTCGTTCAGGAGCTGGTCGAGGCGAAACGGCTTGTAGAGAACGGCCTTCAACCCCTGCTGGCGGGCCTTGACGATGCAGTGGGCCGGGTCGTAGCCGAAGCCGGTCATCAAAATGACTTCCAGGTGCTCGTGAATCTCGCGGAGTTTCGCGAAGCACTCGTAGCCGTTCATGTCGGGCAGGCGAATGTCGACGAGCACGGCGTCGTAGTGGAAGCTGCGAGCCATCAGCAGCGCCTCGTCGCCGTCGTGGGCCGTTTCGACCTCGCAACCGAACCGGCCGAGCAGCGCGTGGGCGGCCCGGCGGACGGAATCGTCGCTGTCGACGACGAGAATCCGTTTGTCCCTCAGTCGCGGTCGTTCGGGTCGCTGAGGGAGCGAGGCGGCCCGAGACCCCTTGGGCTGCATCGTCTCGCCGACCCGCTGAATCAACTGCTTGATGTCGCGCGTGTGCTTCAGCACCCGGTTCAGTCGCTCGCAGACGGCCGGCTCGTGCCCGATGTAGCGTTCGAGAATCCACGCCGAATCGTTGAGGATCTCGTCGACCGGCCCGGCGACCTCGCGGAGGATCGTCTCGGTGCTCTCGGTCGCCGTCGTCACCTTTTCGGCGACCAGCAGCTCCAGCGTGTTCAGCGAAATCGCGATTTCGCGAGAGAACAGCTCGAGGAACTGCAGGTCGTTTTCGTTGAACGCGCCGACTCGCGGGCTTTCGACGTTGAACGTTCCAAGAATCTCTTCGTGGAATACCAGCGGCACCGTCAGCGAGCTCCGTGCGCCCGGCGCTCCCGGCAGGTACAACGGATCCTGCTCGGTGTCCTCACAAAGGTAGCTCTTGCCGGTCGCGGCGACGAAGCCCGTCACGCCGTTGCCGGTCGGCTCGGCGTAAAGCGTACGGCTTTCGGCGATGGCCTGCATGCCCACTGCCAACAGGGGATCGAGTCGGCGGGTCTCTTTTTCGAGCAGGCGAATCTCGACCGTGTCGAACTCGAGCAGATCTTGCGTGTAGTGCAAAATCCGGCTCTTGAGCAGCTCGATCCGCTCCTCGATCGACATGTCGAGCAGCTCGTGCGGAGCGAGATCACCCAGTTCCAAACCCGCCTGGTAGATCGCGTTGAGCTTTTGACGCTGCAACACCTCGTCAGAGATGTCGCGGGTGATGACGGCCAGAAAGACCGATTGGTCCGGCTCTCCGACTCGACCGTCGGCACCGATCGGTCTGGCGTGAACCTCGTAGAACCGCTTCTCACCCACGCGCAGCGTGCTTTTGCTCGGCTCTCCCGTCGCGAGCGCCGTATGGAACGGGCAGAAGTCCGGGCCGAGAATCTCCGGCGTGCCGAATGCATCGAAGAAGCTCTCGCCGACGATCGAGTCGTGCTCGCGGCCGGCGAGTTCCTTCAGCCGGCGGTTCGCCCAGAGGACGGTGAGATCGGCGTCCAGCAGCACGATTCCGTCGGGCAGATGCTCCAGAATGCCGCCCGCATCCAACAGGCTGCCGGGCGTGGCTGCATCGGCCCCGGCGAGCAACAGCCCATCGAATGCACCCTCCTCGAGCAGTCGCAACCCGTCTCGCAGGTCATCGGGAACGATGACCTCGTACCGCTCACGGAACTCGGCAACGGTCTCGGCGGAGACTCCGTCGAGGCGACCGAAAACGAGCAATTTGGGACGGACCGTACAGGACACGGCTGGCAAAACGGCCGAACAGGTGACGGGCGGATTATAGGTGCCCGCCGCGTAAGCGCCAACGTGAGTTGAGATTGGGCGACGGTCGCAGCCGGGCAAATCAATCCTACGCCGCCCCCGGCGTATTGCGAGTGGTGAACCGGGGAAAACCGTTCACCATTCGGGGTGAACAGGTTCGATCGAACAGTTTAGCCGCCCGGATTGCCGGCCGCTCGCCTGGCGAGCCAGGCGGCTCACGACATGTCGCATCAAACATTGAACAGGAAGTGACACACGTCGCCGTCGCGCATGACGTAGTCCTTCCCCTCGACTCGCAGCTTGCCGGCTTCGCGAATCGCCTTCTCGTTGCGGTGTGTCTCCAAGTCGTCGACGCTGTAGACCTCGACGCGGATGAAACCCCGCTGGAAATCGGTGTGGATGACACCTGCCGCCTCGGGGCCGGTCGCTCCGACCGGCACCGTCCAGGCGCGAATCTCCTTCGGCCCGGCGGTGAAGTAGCTTTGCAGGCCCAGCGTCTTGTAAGCCGCACGGGCGAGCGCATTCAGCGCCGGCTCTTTGAGGCCGACGCTTTCGAGCATCTCCGCCCGATCGGTTTCGTCGAGTTCCGCCAGTTCCGATTCGAGCTTCGCACAGACGGCGACGACCTCGGCCCCGACGCTCGCCGCCCGGTCGCGCACTTTCTGAACCATCGGCCCGGTGCCGGCAAGATCGTCTTCGTCGACGTTCGCGACGTACAGGATCGGCTTGTCCGACAGAAATTGCATGCCCTTCAGCGCCTTTCGCTGATCCGGGTCGGTCGGTTCATAACCGCGAACGGGAATGCCTTCACCCAGCCGCTTCTCGCACTCTTCGAGCACGGCCAGGCGGGCCTTCGCGTCGCGATCGCCGCTGCGGGCCGCACGGGCGGCCTTGTCCTTTCCCGACTCGGCCGACTGAAGATCGGCGAGCATCAGTTCCGTTTCGATCGTGTCGACGTCGCGAAGCGGGTCGATGCCGCCCTCGACATGAATGACCTCGCCGCTGAAGCAACGCACGACCTGCACGATCGCATCGACGTTGCGAATATGGCTGAGGAACTTGTTGCCCAGACCCTGCCCTTCACTGGCCCCGCGGACAAGGCCCGCGATATCGACCAGCCGCAGGATCGCGGGGAGGACCTTCTGCGTCGGGATGTGCTTCTCGATCCGCGCGAGGCGACCGTCAGGCACCGGCACGACGCCGACGTTCGGCTCGATCGTGCAGAACGGATAGTTCTCGCTGGGGATGCCCGCCGCGGTCAGGGCGTTGAACAGCGTGCTCTTCCCGACGTTCGGCAGTCCGACGATGCCGGCTTCCATGAATGGCTCGCGCTAATCGATGAAACGAAGCCCGCCCCTTGCGAGGGGCGGGCTTGAACTATGAAAACATCCCGTCCACGCCGACCGGCTCGAAGGCGTTGCGGTAGTGGACGATCTCGGGCTGAGATTCCGACGCCGGCCATGTGACGGCGACCACGTCGAACCGGGCCGACTTCGTTCCCAGCCAGCTGCGGCGTTTGAGGTACTCCAGGGCGAGTCGCGTCAGCTTCCGTTGCTTGGCGGCGTTCACGGCTTCTTCGGGACGGCCCGCGACGTTCGACTTGCGAGACTTCACCTCGACGAACACGACGCGGCCGGCGTCGATGGCGATCAGGTCGATCTCTCCGAGCCGGCTGCGGTGCTGCCGGGCGATGATTCGCATGCCTTGCCGCTTCAGGAATCGTTCCGCCGCCCGCTCGCCGCGATCACCGAACAGCCGTGTGCCGAGCGTCGTCGATCCGAACAACCATCGGGAGAGCCATCTCATCAGACGGTCCCCGTCAGGGAAGAACGGTCGATCCCCAGCCGAGACAGGCGACGATCACGATCGAGGCGGCGATCGCCCCGACGAACAGCGCCAGTAAGACGCCGCGATTGTAGCGATCAGACTCGTCATCGCGCATGAGGCCGCCCCGGGCCAGGCCCACCCCTTGCAAGGGGTGGGCTTGAGGCGTCAATTCTTTTCGGTCGCTTCGACCTCGCCCTGTCGTGCGCGACGCTCGGCGAGTCGGACCGCCTTGCCCGTCCGCCCGCGAAGATAATATAGCTTCGCCCGGCGAACGCGGCCGTGCCGCTTGACGACGAGCTTGGCGATCTTCGGGCTGTTGATCGGGAACGATCGCTCGACGCCTTCACCGGCGACGATGCGACGCACCGTGAACAGCTCGCGGGTGCCGCTGCCGCGTTTGGCGATGACGACGCCGTTGAAGATCTGGATGCGCTCTTTGTCGCCTTCCAGAATCCGCACGTGGACGTCGACTGTGTCGCCGACCTGGAATTGGAGCCGGTCCGAACGAAGGCTCGGCTGCTCGGCGAGATCGAGGAGTTTGTGTTGCATGGGTCGTCTCCGTAGGGCCGGCTGTGCCGGCCGCATTCCGCGTTTGATGCGTCAATCGGCCGGCAC